>NZ_WWEQ01000002.1 GCF_009857845.1 Brevibacterium rongguiense
GCTGTGCCGCACGATGGGCATCCGGCAGTCCATGGGCCGCGTCGGCTCGTGCTTCGATAACGCCGCCGCCGAGGCATTCTTCTCCAGCCTGGAGTGGGAGGTCCTCTCACGCCACCAGTTCACCGACACTCGCCAAGCCCAGGCCGTCGTACTGGACTGGTGCTACGGGTTCTACAACCACGACCGTCGGCACAGCTCAGCAAACATGATGAGCCCCGTCGACTACGAGACCAGCAACGCGGCTACGCTGCCCGAGGCCGCATAGGAAGTCCTCCACGATTCGGGGGGAACCACACGACCGCACGGTGAAGGTCTTGGACGTGTTGGGCCGGCATGACCTTGAGGCGCGCCGAGTGCAGGTCGAGGAGCAGACTGCCCGCCTGTTCATGTTCGTGTTGCAGGGCGTGTTCCTCGACTTGGACTTGAGTGCGGAACAGCACGAGCGTTCCTTGAGTGTGGCTCGGGAGTGGGTGGGCAAGGCGCTCGAGGGGGTGGCTCCCGGTGATCTACCGCAGAACCTCGAACGCTGACCTGTCGGCGGCGGTGACCCCGGCCGGCGCGGTGATCCTGCTGACCTTGCTGGGGCCGGAGGAGGAGGCGCGCAAGCGGCTGGCGCGCAGTCTGCCGCCTGTGATGTTGCGCGAGTTCGAGGACACGATGCGGCGGTTGCGGGCGGCACGAGCGAACTTCGAACCAGATTCCGTTCCCGGAAACATCAGGGCGGAAATCGGCACTGAGGCGGCAGAGTCAATCCCGAGCGGCCTTGTTGGTGGCCGCTTGAACAGCCGGGAGGCTGCCGGGCTCTTGGGGGTTTCGACTCGCAGGGTCCGGCAGCTGGCGGCGGCGGGCCACATCGACGCTCAACGTGTCGGGTCTCAGTGGACGTTCACCCGCGAGGCTGTCCATACCTACACGAATCTGAGGAGAGCAGCATGACCGGTGATAACGACATTCTCAGGGCATTGCGGGGTGAGCCGCCCACGACCGCCCACGTGTCGGAGGCCGACCCCCAGGCGCACAGCGCGGTACGCGCAGCCCTCGAGGGCGAGGAGTGGCTCTACGGGCTGCCCGTGCCTCCGAGTGATGGGGAGGCGGTGAAGCGGTGGGCGGTCATCGAGGGCCTGCACCAGGCTGCGGGCCGGCACATCATCGCTTCGTCTCGTGGTGACGCGGATGCGCTTGTGCGGGAGGCGTATGAGATGACGAATCCGGATGCTGAGCCCCTGGATCGGATCGCGCAGACGAGTCGGCTGCTCAACCGGTTCACGGAGATGCGGGAGGCCCGGTGATGCGCAGCCTGAGTGCCGCCGTGAGCAAGGCGACTGCGACCGTTGAGGAGTGGGAGGCGAAGGCTGAGCGTGCCCGCGCTGAGAGTGCGGAGCTTGACCAGACCTCAGGGGCCGCGATCTTGGATGACCCGTCTGCCGCTGAGCGCATCACCGTGAAGGTGCAGGCCAAGGAGCGGGAGGCACGTGCCTATGACGCGGCGGCTGTGGAGGCCCGGCAGCGGTTAGTGGACGTGTACCGCAAGCACCTAGAGGACGAAGCAGCCAACCTGGACAAGGCCGCGGTGCAGGCCCAGCGGGAGGCAGACAAGCACGCCGGGAGGGTGAGAGCTCTGGTGGATCAGCTGCGCGACCTTGACGGTGTGGAGTACGCGCCGGTTGAAGAGTGGCACGAGGGGCCGCAGGGCAGGTGGCGCGACGTGCCGAAGTCGGAGGACTTGGGCGACAAGGTGGAGGCTGCGAAGAATCACGCCGGCCTCATCCGCTTCTACCTCGAGCACGGGAAGCGTCCTGGCCCACTGGATGAGTTCTACGCGGTCGAACCGAACGAGGCTCTCTCGGAGGTCATCGCGGCGGGTGTGCAGCTGTGAGAGTGGACTGGCGGGATTGGCGCAATCACACACTGTTGCAGGTGGAGTTGCGGCGTCTAGCGGACCTTGAGGAGCGTGCGCAGCACGCCGGTGTGGTGGAGGGGGAGGACCTCGAGATGCTCTCGCAGATCAGTGGTCGCCTCGAGCGGTTCCGCTGACTGGTGTGCTGCTGGTAGTTCGTGCCCGTCCCGGTTTCGGCTGGGGCGGGCGCTTTCGTGTACCCGTGGTGTGGTGGCCTTGTGCTCAATTTTGAGCATCTAGCACTAACCGGCCGCGTACCCCGCCCGTTGTGTTGGACTCCTGGTGACCTTTGCGACAGTTCTGTCGTTAAGTCTCACACCTCGCCGAGAAACCGGTACCCACAATCTCAGCGTCGCCACCAACAGACACAGCCAGAAGGGCACGATTCAAGTATTCTCGAAGAACTCCTCTGCCAAACCTCACCTGCTCGGCGCCTGATCGCAGTCATATACGGCCGCAATAACATGGACAACCCCGAAGCAAAAAGAGACTGCGGAACACAATCATTTTTGTCTACTGGGCAACACACCTATTAATAGGCGGATAATAATAGCCAGCACCAGAACAGGCACACCAAATAGCAGATACCCAAGATAATCACCAGGCGTCCACCACTCTCCCCAAGTATTATAAATGACTTCGCAAACACCAAGGACTATCAGAAGAGAAGCTATAGACACGATCCATTGCAAAACTTCTCGAGACCAAAACACAAAATAAAGAACGATAGACGATAGCAGCCCCGGAAGAAGCGCGTAAAACGCCAAAAATCCGGCACTTGAAATCGAAAAACGGTACAGCGAGAAGGCAACACAAAAAACAACAACGGCTGCTACCGCGAACGAAAACTGAAGACGTCGCGCGCCTACATTTATCACATTTACAAACCCCACAGTGCCTCCATGATAATAAGTGTCAAGATTTAACACGCCTGCTTCATGTGTGTTATTCTAACCGTGGAGCCTCAGTAAATGAAACGGCGCATTAAACAAGACTGCTTGAGGGTTGATGGAAACGATATGTCCACCAACCCTCAAGCTCTGACGCTCTTACTGCCTATCAACCACCATCATTTGCGTATGGCACAGTCCCTTGGGAACTTACCGTTCATAGGAGTCGAGTACCTATTAACCGTCACGTCCATAGGTGGCAGCAAGCTATTGAAGCTGCTGTACTGGAAGCGGTAGAGGCAACCGTAACTACGTCCCTTACTATTAGCCAAATTGTAGGTTAGCTCGTGATTTGGTGCCCCGTCGTGACTACCCTTTACTTCAGTTGATCCAGAAGGGTCGAAAATCGCGTGCATATCTACGTCGATTGCCGGTGCTTTCCCCACAGCAAGAACATCACACAGAGGGTTTCCGATAGACTGTTTAAAGCGAATATCCGGGAGTATCCCATAACTGCCCAGTGTGGTGCTAAGTCCTGAATCGCTAGCAGTTTTACGATCCGCTACAGATCCATCCTTTTTGTAAGCGATAGTCTCTCCGACGTGCTTTTTCGTAAAGTCCAAGTGGTTCTTATTACCCTGGACCGTAACCCCAGCCTGGTTCTCGCCCCTAGAACTCAGATTACTGTTGATGGTCTTCGAGTTCCTGAAGGCCCTACCGTCACCGTGATAGGAGTCGAATCCATTCGAGCAAAACGGAGGCTGCTTGATCTTCTTATCTGGAATGAAAGATGCGTACCGGAACTGGGCCGAGCCTTGTGCTACTTTGGCCTTCGCTAGTGCAGCATTCTTAGGCATAATATCCGCGTTCGCCGCAGCACTTAGAACCGATTTGCTTTCGACTGACTCATTGACCGGAACTTTTTCGCCTTTAGGAACTTCTGTGCCGTAGCTATACGCATGTGTATACTTCGAGTCTGGATCGTTTGACTTCTTCAGCTGTTCTACCTGCGCCTCGACAAAATATTCGTTAACTCGACTGCGGTCAACCGAGTTATCAGTGAAACTCGTAGAATCGGTTTTCGCTATTGGTTGACCGTTTTTGCTAATTACCCAAGTCGCAGAAACCCCTTTCGGCTTCCACCAGGACAGATTAACGCTTTTACTGTTCGCAGACCAATTAAATGAAGTCTGTCCAGTTCTGTCATCGATGACGCGTTGCGGGCTGGAACCAATATACCGATCTATAATGCGATTCTTATTATCGGTTTCAAAATAAACCGTATTTAGAGATGACAATGACGATGCTTCTGCTGACGCAGCTCTTGCCTGTTTACTCAATTCCCTGTTAAGAGTAGTTAACTGGCTCGAATTCGCGTTCGGTTGCGCTAGCACTAGTTTGGAGGAGGTTTTAGGTACCGCGCTGTTGGTCCGCAGTGTTTTAGCTTTACCAGCAGGTGGAACTGCTTTAACAACCTTTTGAAAACTGGAACTGGCAGTTTTAGATTCTACTGCTTGCGCAGCGATTTGCGTAGTAGCGACAGGTAGTACTATCAGACCCAATGTCGCAGCAGCTAGCATCCGTTTCACAATTTCTCTCCTTATCGGTGATTATTTGTGGCAATCGACGTCTGAAGTTAAAATACATTGAGTATTCAATATATCTACTGAATCTCGGCCGATTTCGATCGACTCTACACCCACATTGCTGATTTTCATGGCCTTCGCTGAATTTTTCTACCCTCTTGCTTTTCAAGCAAACGAAGCTAGAGTGGGAAATTTTTCCGTTCTCCAGCCAAAGCAAGCTGTGCCCCGCTCTACACCACCCGATCATCTTTCCTCGGATCCGGTATTGCCGCATCTCCTCCAGGAGTCGGTATTTAACAGTTTCCGAATCGAACGATGTAGGAACTCGCATCAGCGCCACTATGCCCGTATCTTTGCGGAACTGATCAGGCAGACCGGCTTCCCATGCCAACTGGTCATTGCCCTCTATCGAGGCACTAAGCCATCTCAGAACTCGACTACCTTCTTCTGCATCTACACGAGAAGATTGCACACGCAGCACCGGCTGCCACTCACCCACGCGGCTAACGCGCCTTACCCAGACCACATGCTCTTTTAGCCATCCGCTTCTTTGCCACGATGGAAGGACACCCCGCCCCCGTCCGAGAGCCAACGAACGCCGAGCTTCTATAGCGTTCCGCAGCTTCTCTTGTTCCATGTTTAGGGTGCTCTGCAACGGACGCCAACCACGAAAGAGCCGCGCCTCCCGAACTGTCGGCAGCCCGTGCCGGACCCATCGTTGTACCGACCGCTGACTCACCCGCAACCGCCTAGCCATCACCGCAGTGTTCACACCATTACTAAACGATCTGTTCTGGTGCCCGGCGGATGGCACGGAAGCGGGGCACGCGAAGAGATCGTCGATGTGCTGCACTCGGTCGGGACATGATCCGGCTGTCGTATGACGCAGCCAAGCCAGGTCACGACCAGCAGGCGTCGTCATCCGGAACCCGCTCCGTCCTACTTCTTGACCGTGATGACACCGGCGGTCACCGGTTGAAGCTCGTCCCGGACGACGCCATGCTTGTCGATGAACACGGTTGGCCCGTTCGTCGAAGCGGAAATCATGCTGGCGCGGCTCTGTACCGCCCGGATGGCAAGGTCGGCCTTGTGGAACCGCTGCTGCAACCCGCCATAAGCCGCATCGTTGATCGGAACGAACACGATGTCGGCTCCCGCGACTCGCCGCACGCTATCGGGATAGTGCATGTCGTAGCAGACGTAGGCCGTGATCGACCAGTCTGCCCACGAGACGTGGCGGTTCGAGAAAGCCCCCGTGCCGCTCTCGTCGGGTGCGATGTGTGCCTTGGTGTTCGAGAGCACCTCGTCGCCGCGCTCGTTGAGGACGATGACCCGCTTGAAGCGCTCATCGCCGCGCATCTCGGCCGAGTGATACACAACGGAGGCGTCGAGGTCTCGAGCGGCCGACTCGACGAGTAAACGCTGCGCCTCCGGCACGGAGTTCTCCGGCCAGACCACTATTCGCCGTGCGTCGCCATCGAGAGTCTTGAGCGCGGCGGCGCTTGTCTCCGTGAGTGTGCGGATGTCTCGCGCGGTGGCCGGAACATCGACCCCGCCGACGGTCATCTGCTGAACGCTCACCACCTGCGGCACCGCATCCGGCTCCGAATCCCACACCCGGACATCTGCCACGACGACCGCGCCGCCAAGGGCGCACATTCCGGCCACCGCCACCCAGGGACGAAACGACACGATCAACAGCGCCACCACGACGTTCGAGGCGAGGACCCCTGCCTCGACAACGGCCTCGCCCCCAAGCGCCGCGAACTGCAGCAGCCCGCTGTTCCTCCATACCGCGTACCCCAGGTGAGGGAGCCACCAGTCCTCGGTCACCGGGAGGTGCATGCGTGCAAATGTCAGCGCCGACCACACGGCCGCCACAAGAACCAGAACCGCCCAGAACGGGAGGCGCAGTGCGAAGAGTCTGAAGAGGTTCGCGATCAGGGCGACGAAACCGACGCTGGCCAAGAACGCGAGCCACACGGGCATGAACGAGTAATACCAATACGTCGTAGGCAGCAGCCACGCGCCGAAGAAGACGAGGCCGGCCGGGTAGTGACGACTGGGCTTCGCCCGCCGCATGGCGACAAACACGGGAGCAATGCAGAACAGTGGAAGCACCTGAACCCACCACCGGTCGACAAACGTCGCAGTCGCCAGCGCGCCGCCGCACAGAAACACGATGCCCCACGTCGCCTGCTCCCGTAGGCTCGTTCGCGCCATGCCGTTCACTCTAACCGAGCGGACGGTGGACCTCAGTCCTCGTTGACGACGACGACCTTCTCCGCGGCTCCGGGGGTCCGGGCCAGCTCCAGCGCGTCCAGCGCACGGTCGAACGGCAACACATCGCTGACGATGAGCGCGTACTTCTCCCAGTTCTCCACGATGTCGTCGGTGACCTCGAAGATCCCATACACCTTCATGTGCTCGTGGGCATGGATAGTCATGATCTCTTTCTTCAGGGCAGCATCCCGCACGGCCCGCGGCGATGGCGGCCGGGACGTGTAGGCGTAGTAGGTTGACGGGGCGATCTTGATGCCGAATTCCTCGGTCAGGACGCGGCAGATCGGTTCGATACCCCATCGATGCTTGTGCTCGTCGATGAAGCGGACGATTACTTCTGTGGGCGGTCGAACTCCGCGGCGAAAAAAGCCGCGGCGGACTTCAGGATGCTATTCGAGCGGCGCAGCTCCCGGTTCTCCTTCTCCAGCCGGCGGATGGTCGCGGCGGCGTCTTCTGTCTCAACGGGGATCTCGTCGGCTTCGGCCTTGCGGACCCACATCCTCAGGGCTTCCCGCTTCACCCCGCACTGGTCAGCGATCCGCGCAATCGCGCCGTTACGCGTGTCCGGGTCTTTCCGGGCCTCGACGGTCAGCCGCGTCGCCCTGGCCTTGAGCTCCTCGGGGTACTTCGATACTGCTGGCATAGTGAGTGTCTGCTCCTTGGTTCGGGATCACCCGCTCACTCTCTATCAAACCAGGAACACTTCACGGCGCCCGCGAGGGTCCGCACTAGCGCGGACCCCTGCATGGGTCCTCAGTAGTGAGGCACTGGGTTACACGCTGTCGTGTACCCAGGGGTCGCGGAGCCACGGTCGCGCTGTCAGCCGGCACGCTGCGCGCCCAACAGGGGTGCTTCCTCGATGAGTGCAGAGACTTGACCAACCCCACGCTTACTCATCTTTTTCAACGCAACCCCACGGAAACTAGCGGAAACAGTCTGGGGCACCTAACCCTGTTGCGCCCCTAGAATCCGCGGCACACGGCACCCCACGGAAACTCACGAAAAACGGTGCCCGCTAACAGGGGGTTAGGGGTTCGAGTCCCCTTACCTCCACTCGAGTACTTTGAGACAGCACTCGTCGAACGGCCCCGGATCGCCGCTGGCAGCAGCGGAGATCCGGGGCCGTTTGCTGTGCGCAGCGCTCGCTTCACTTAGTCTCGGGGCTGAGCGCCTGCCTGCGCCGCCGCAGTCCTCGCGCGATCGCTTTGCGCAGCTCCTCGCACGCGATGAAGAGCATAACGCAGGCGCCCACTATGCCCCAGTGCGCGTCGTCGAGCGGGGCCGTGGAGAACGCGGTGTTGAGCACCGGAACGTAGACGACGAGGGCCTGCAGGGCAACCGTGAGGCCGATCGCGGACCACAGCCAGCCGTTGGCGAAGAGGTGGGAGAACATCGAGCGGCGGGCGTGCCGCACGCTCAGTGTGTTCGCCAGCTGCAGGAAGACGAGCACCGTGAATGCCACCGTGCGGCTCGTTGTGATGTCGTCACCGCCGTCGAAGAGCCCGCCGGGCAGGCACCAGTCCAGTGAGCCCAGCGCGAGGACCCCCATGACCAGGCCGGTGCCCAGGATCCGCAGCCACTCGCCCCGGTCGAGTGCTCGCTTGGACATGTCGCGCGGCGGGGCGTCCATGACCTCGTCCTCCACCGGCTCCACGCCCAGGGCCAGGGCCGGCATTGAATCCGTGACGAGGTTGACCCACAGGATCTGGGTGGCGAGCAGCGGCAGCAGCATGGCGCCGTCGGGCCCCACGAGGCCCAGAAGCCCGGCCAGCACCACCCCGCCGAAGACGGTGAAGACCTCGCCCATGTTCGATGACAGCAGGTAGCGCAGCACCTTCGTGAGGTTGGCGAAGATTCCGCGGCCCTGCTTGACGGCGGCGATGATCGTGGCGAAGTTGTCGTCGGCGAGGATCATTGTCGCGGCATCGCGCGAGACCTGGGTGCCCGTGATCCCCATGGCCACGCCGATGTCAGCGCGCTTGAGGGCCGGGGCGTCGTTGACGCCGTCGCCGGTCATGGCGACGGCCTTGCCGCTGTGCTGGAGGGCCTCGACGATTCGCAGCTTGTGGCTGGGATCCACGCGGGCGAACACGGAGGACCGTTCGATGGCCTCGGCCAGCTGCGCATCGTCCATCGCGCGCAGCTCGCGCCCGGTGAGCGCGTGCGCGTGCTCGATGCCGAGGTCCGAGGCGATGCGCTGCGCGGTCACCGGATGGTCCCCGGTGATCATCATGACGCGGATGCCCGCGTGCTGGGCCTGCGCGATGGCCTGGGCCGCCTCGGGGCGCGGCGGATCGATCATCGCCGCGATACCCACCAGCGTGAGGCCGCGCTCGTCGGACTCGGCGATGCCGCCCGCCGGGGCAGTCCTTTCCTCCGCCTGTGCCGGGGTCGCCGCGGGGACCTCCTTCTCCGCCACGGCCAGCGTGCGGTACGCCTGCCCAGCCAGGGTCTCGATGCCGGCCTCGAGGCGCTCGCGCGCCTGGGCGGTGAGCTCGACATCGCCTTCGGCGGTGCGCACGCGCTCGCACAGGCCCAGCACCACATCGGGTGCGCCCTTCGTGACCAGGCGGGTGGGCGCCTCGGGCGGGGCGAAGAGGACGGACATGCGCTTGCGCTCGGAGCTGAAGGGCAGCTCGTCGAGGCGCCGCCAGGCGGGCACCTCGACGCCCTCGTCGCGGCAGGCGGTGAGGAACGCGAGCTCGGTGGGATCGCCGATCGCCCCATCGGCCGTCAGACGGGCGTTCGAGGCGAGCGACCCCAGGGCCAGGACCTCCGCTGCGCGTGGGTCGGCGGGCTCCACGCGCCCATTCCCGGTGAGCACGGCCTCGACGGTCATCTCGTTGAGGGTGAGCGTGCCCGTCTTGTCCGTGGCCACGACCCCGGCCGAGCCCAGCGCCTCGACCGCATCGAGCTGCTTGACGATGGCGTTGCGCGTGGCCATGCGGCGCACGCCGAGTGCCAGCACGACGGAGACGATGGCGGTCAGGCCCTCCGGCACCGCGGCCACGGCCAGCGAGACGCCCAGCAGGAGGATCGTCACGACGCTCTCGAGCGAGTGGTCATCGGTCACGAGGTAGGCCGTGACCATGGTGACGAGCGCGATGGCGACGACCGCCACCGTGAGCATCCTGCCGACCGCCGCCATCTCCCGCTGCAGGGGCGTGACGGTCTCCGGGGCCGCGGCGATCATGCCGGCGATCCGGCCGATCTCCGTATCCGCGCCCGTGCCGGTCACGAGCGCGACGGCGCTGCCCTGGGTGACGGCGGTGCCGGCGTGGACCATGGAGGTGCGCTCGGCCAGGTCAGCGTCCGCCGCCACCGGCGGGGCGGACTTCTCGACCGGCACGGATTCGCCGGTCAGCGCGGCCTCGGCGACCATGAGCCGGCCGGCGCGCAGGATGCGCGCATCCGCGGGGATCGCATCGCCCTCGTCCAGATGGAGGAGGTCGCCGGGAACCAGCTCCGCGACCGGGATGCTGCGCTGGGCGCCGTCGCGGGTGACGACGGCGGTGGGGGAGGCCATCGTGCGCAGCGCGGCGACGGCATCGGCGGCCTTGAGCTCCTGGACCAGCCCGATGACGGTGTTGAGGACGATGACGGCCCCCACGACGATCGCATCCACCGGCAGCCCCTGGCGGCCCTCGATCGCCCACGCGACCAGCGAGACGCCGATCGCCGCGAGCAGCAGATAGGTCAGGGGCTCGTTGAGCAGCCGCAGCACCCGCGCCCACCACGGAGTGGGCGGGGCGGCCGTGAGCTCGTTGCGGCCGTGCGCGGCCAGGCGCTCGGCCGCCTGGGTCTGGCTCAGGCCCTCCGTTCCCGAGGCGGCGAGGGCCTCCAGCGCCTCCTCACCGCTGCGCGCCCACGGCTGGTCCACCGGCGTCCCGTCGGAGGGTCCGGCGGGTGCACCGGGTGCTGCCGGTGCGGAGGCGGGACGGGGATCGGGGTGGGCTTCCATAGACCGAGCCTAGTGATCTCATCGATCTATGTGCGCGGATTCCCGTCGCCCGGGACCGCTGCTCTCACCGCTTGACCGCGGGCCGGCGGTGCAGCGCGATGGCGGTGGCGCGGTGGTCAGCGGTGCCGACGCGGAGTCCTGCGGAATGCATGATGCCGGCAGGGGAGCCTGCCGCCCGGAGCCGGTTCGCGGGCTGGGGTGGGGAGGGTGGGCTGCGTGCTGGGGCCCGGCCGCTCAGGGGATGCCGGCCGCGTCCGCGCCCGAGTCGGTACCTGCATTCGCGCCAGGCTGCATCCCGGCACCCGCACCCGGTGCGGCAGCGGGGTAGACGCTGAGTTCGATGAGGTTGGCGTCGGGGTCGCGGACGTAGAGGCTCTCGATGCCTCCGCGCGCACCCGTGCGCTCCACGGGACCCAGTTCGATGGCCACCCTGTGCTCGGCGAGACGGGCCCGGGCACCGGCGAGGGCCTCGGAGGGCTCCCCGGCGAGGACGAGGCAGAGGTCCGCGCTGCCGGGGGTGGGACGCAGTGCGTGCGGTTCGACCTCGCGGCCGGCCTCGTGGAGGTTGATCTTGCTGTCCCCGAAGCGCAGCGCGAGCCTGCCCGCGCCGAAGCGGACGAGCTCCATGCCGAGCACCTCGGTGTAGAACCGGACGGTCGCGTCGATGTCTGCCACCGTGAGCACGAGGTGGTCGAGTCTGTCGATGCGCATGGGGCCTCCCGGGGCAACGGGTCGGCGGGCGGTTCCCACCGCTCCCAGTGTCGCGCGGCGGAGCCGCAGCGGGTGCTCGCGCCCGAGGCGCGGGACGGGTGGGGAAGCCGGCCCGCGCCTCGGCGGCGGGGCCTGGACACCACCGGTTGCCGGTGCGACGATCGAAACACGGGCGCCGCAACGGGGCGGGGCCCAGCGAAGGAGAGTGGAGCCATGTCCGAGAACAGCGCACACACCGGGAACATGGATGCGTCCGAGGCCAGCCGCATCATGCAGGACCCCAATTCCACCGAGGAGGAGCGCGCGGTAGCCGCGAGCGCCCTGCGTCAGTCCGGCGGACGAGGGGGCGAGACGAGCCCCGATGTCGCCACGGAGGCCTCCGACGTCATGCAGAACGGCGGCACCGAGGCAGAGCGCTCGGTTGCGGCGAGCGACCTGTCCCAGGCGGACAGGGCGCGCGACGAGAACGCCTGAGACCATCGCTCTGAGACAAGCGCGGCGCCTGTGCCCGGGTGGTGATCCGCCGGGGCGCAGGCGTGTGGCGCGAGCCCGGGAGGCGCCGGGGGTCGGTACTAGCATGGGGCATTCCGCCGAGCAGTGCGGCAGCCGGTCGAGAAGGAGAGTGCGATGAGCGAGTCGATGGACCAGCAACCCCAGCAGCCCCAGCCGGGACAGCCGGGAGCCAAGCCGCCGGAGTCCCAGCAGGCCGGACCCGAGCAGCAGGAGACGATCGGGGCCACCGGCGATGCGCAGGGCTCCAACCTGCATAAGGACCCCGAGGAGTGGGTCAGCGGCGACGATCCGATGACCGAGGCGCAGAAGTCCTACCTCGACACGCTCGCCAAGGAGGCGGGGGAGGAGCTGCCGGCGAACCTCACGAAGGCGCAGGCATCCGAGCACATCGACCGGCTCCAGGGCAAGCACTCCTGAGCTCAGCGACCGGGGTGCCCGGGCTTCGCCGCATGCGCGTGTACCGCGCTCCGCTGCCCTGAGGGCGATTGCTCAGTCCGCGCCGAACGCCGCCTCGCCCGTAAGCCAGTTGCCCAGGATGAGCGTGTGGACCTCGTCCGTGCCCTCGTAGGTGCGCACGGCCTCGAGGTTGTTGGCGTGGCGCAACGGCGAGTGCTCGAGCGTGATGCCGTTGCCGCCCAGGATCGTGCGCGCCTCGCGGGCGATCGCGATGGCCTCGCGGCAGTTGTTGAGCTTGCCCACGGAGATCTGCCGGTGGTCGAGTGTGCCCGCGTCCTTCATGCGGCCCAGGTGCAGGGCGAGCAGGAAGCCCTTGTTGATCTCGAGCGCCATGTCGACGAGCTTGCGCTGTGTCAGCTGGAACGATGCGATCGAGCGGTCGAACTGCCGGCGCTGCTGCGCGTAGGCGAGGGCGTCTTCGAAGGCGTCGCGCGCAGCCCCCATCGCGCCCCACATGATCCCGTAGCGGGCCTCGTTGAGGCAGGAGAAGGGCCCGCCGAGCCCGGTGCCCTCGAGGACCGCGGCGGCGGGCAAGCGCACCTCGTCGAGCGAGATCTCGCACTGGATGGACGCGCGCATGGACAGCTTGGGCTCGATGACGCGCGCGGTGTAGCCCCGGGTCTCGGTGGGCACGACGAAGCCGCGCACTCCGTCGTCGGTCTGGGCCCAGATGATCGCGACGTCGGCGACGTTCGCCAGGCCGATCCAGCGCTTCGTGCCGCTGATGATCCAGTCGGCATCATCGCCGGACCCGTCGCGGCGCGCGAACGTCTGCATGGAGGCCGGGTCGGAACCCGCCTCCGGCTCGGTCAGCCCGAAGCAGCCGATCGCCTCGCCCGCGGCCATGCGCGGCAGCCACTCCTGCTTCTGCTCCTCGGTGCCGTGCTTGTGGATCGCGGACATGGCCAGCGAGCCCTGCACGGAGACGAACGTCCGCAGGCCCGAGTCACCGGCCTCGAGCTCCGCTCCGGCCAGCCCGTAGTCCACGGCCGAGCGGCCCGCGCAGCCGTAGCCGGTCAGGTGCATGCCGAGCAGCCCCCGGCGGCCGAGCTCCGGGACCAGCTCGAGGGGGAAGTGCGCGTCCTCGAACCAGCCGGAGATGTGCGGCTTGATCTCCGCCTGCACGAAGGCGCGCACCTCGTCGCGCAGGGCGATCTCCTCGGCACTCAGCAGGGAGTCGAAGGAGATGAGATCGGCGGGCTCGACGTGGGCTGCGCTCGTCATCGCGCGTCCTTTCGGAGGGGGCGGGGCCGCAGCGGTGCGGCCGGTCATGGGCCCAGCTTAGGAGCCGCCGGCCGGGTCCGTCAGGCCGTTCCGCCCCAAGGGGGCGTGCGCTCCTATCCGCCGGGGCGGGTTCCAGTGCGCCCCGCACTCGCGCGCATCCGGCATACCCGCGGTGGAGCGCCCGCTCGGGCCTCAGTCCGGGCTGCCGAGGCGCTGCATCCGCCGGCGCAGCGCATCGCGGCGCTCGGCGTTGCCGGGCAGGTCCGCGTAGCGCTCGCGGAAGAGGGCGAGGAGGTCGTCGTCGAGCCTGCGGATGGCACCCGGCGGATGCCGATAGCCCATGGCGCGCAGGATCCGCTCGGTGTCGACCTGCTGCAGCTCGTCGCGCAGCTGGGGGATCGAGGTGATGTCGAGTTCGGTGAGGAGGCGCACCTGGGCCAGGTAGTGCTCGGAGCGGGAGAATCCCGCGGACTCGTACCAGCCGGCCAGGAACGAGGCGAGTTCGCGAGGATCGATGTGGGAGGCATCGCGGGCGCCGTCGGAGTCGAAGTCTGCGTGGCGCAGCCCGGACTGGAGGGTGTCGCGGATGATGGAGAATTCGCGATCGGCAAGCTCGATGAGACCGGCGGCCAGCGTGAACCGGCGGTCGAGTTCGGCGGCGTGCTCTTCGGGGACGGTGCCCTTGTAGCGGGCATCGTGTTCGAACTCGGCCCACGCATGCTGGAGGACCGTGCGGATCTGCACGGAGGCGCAGTGGCGGGCGTCGAAGCCCGTGGCCTGCGGGTCGTCGGAGATGAGCATGTGGCGGCTGGCGTAGCCGAACCGGCCCTCACGGGCGGTCTCGCGGCCCATGTCGCGGTCCTCGAGCACAGTGAAGTTGTCCGCGAGCAGCTGCGCGACCGGGGGGATGTCGCTGTGGACGTACGTGATGATCCGCGCCCCCACCTGATCGGTGACCTCGACGGCGGGGTCGAAGTCCGTGTGGCCGAATTCGGCGGTGCGGCGCCGGACCTTGTCGGCAAACGACTCCGGTGACTTCGCCCGCCCCGTGACCGAGAGGTAGTTGATCCCCGCATCGTCGATGACGGCGGTGAGGGCGTCGACGAATTCGGCGGCGTGGCGCTTCATGGCCGGGAACCGCTCCGCGTAGCGAGCGGTGGCGCGCTCGAGTGACTTCCGTGTCATGGTCCCATCCAAGCAGACGGGGCGGACGCGGTGCGTGGGCACCGGCCGAACTGACCGAACCTGCTGGCGAAGCCGTCGGCCGGATGGCGAGCGGGGAGCGGCCGCTGCGGGGCAGTGCGGGGTGCTGCGCACTGCCCCGCCCCGCACTGTTGCGGTGGCACCGGGACCGGTGTGCACAGGCGGACACCGGGGACTCCCCGTTCCGGGTGCCGGCGCAATTGTCGACGAAGGCCTCCCGAGGGTTCAGCAGATTGTGCCGGTGGAGTGATCTGCGCCACGGGGAATGATTGGGGTCATTGTTCCCCTCGTCGAACACGGCGCTGCCGCGCACCCGGAAGGACACAGATGCCGCAGGAGAATTCGCGAATCCGGATCGGAATCGATACCGGGGGCACGTTCACCGATGTGGTGGCGTTCAACGAGGCCACCGGCGAGCTGACGACCACGAAGACGCCATCGACGCCCAGCAACCCCGCCGATGGGTTCATCAACGGCATCGACAAGGTGCTGGGCATCCTGGGAGCGTCCGGTGAAGACATCGTGGCGGTCAGCCACGGCACCACGGTTGCGACCAACCAGCTCCTCGAGGGCAAGCTCGAGAAACTGGGCTTCATCACGACCGAAGGTTATGAGTTCGTGCTCGAGATCGCCCGGCAGGCGGTGCCGGATGGCTACGGCAACTCCTACTTCTGGGTGAAGCCCGACCGCATCGTTCCCGCTGACCTCGTCAAGACGGTGGGCGGTCGAATGGACTTCGAGGGCACGGAGGTCCGGCCATTCGATGAGCGTCAGGCCCGCGAGACCGCGCAGTGGTTCAAGGACCGCGGCATCAACACCCTGGGTGTGAACTTTCTGCACGCCTACGCCAATCCCGCCCACGAGCAGCGGATGCGGGAGATCCTCGAGGAGGTCCACCCCACTGCGATCGTGTCCCTCAGCTCGGAGGTGCTGCGGGAGTACCGCGAGTACGAGCGCTCCATGACCACACTGGTCGACGCGGCCGTCAAACCCAAGGTGTCGGCCTACGTGACCAACATCCATGAGCGACTCGACGCATACACCGGGACCGCAGCGGGCAAGCGGGAGGCCATTCCCTTCTACATCATGAAGTCCAACGGAGGCGTGCTCTCCGCCGACGAGGTCATTCACCAGCCCATCACCACCGTGCTCTCCGGTCCAGCGGCGGGAGCCCTCGGAGCCGGGCTCATCGCCCGAGAAGCCGGCTTCGATAAGGTCCTCACCTGCGACGGAGGAGGAACCTCCACGGATGTCACTGTGGTCCTCGATGGCGAGCCCGCGCTCACGACCGAAGGTTCGGTGGGCGCGTACCCCTCGAAGATCCCCATGATCGACGTCGTCACCGTGGGCGCCGGGGGCGGGTCGATCGCGTGGACGACTGCGGAGGGCCAGCTCAAGGTCGGCCCCCAATCCGCAGGCGCCGACCCGGGGCCGATCTGCTACGGCAACGGTGGTACTGAGCCGACGATCACCGACGCCCACGTACTGCTGGGGCGCATCCCTCCGCATCTGCTGGGGGGTGAGATCCCCCTCGATGCCGAGGCGGCACGCAGCGGGATCGCCGCTCTCGGCTCGCGCCTGGGACTGAGCACGGAGAAGGCGGCCACGGGAATCCTCGAGATCTCCGCGTGGAACCAGGCGAACGCGCTCCGCCAGATCTCGGTCAAACGCGGGCTCGACGTGCGCGACTTCATGCTCACAACCTTCGGCGGTTCGGGCTCCCTCCTCGCCTGCACCCTCGTCGACATCCTCGACCTCGCCGGGGTCGTGGTGCCCCTGAATCCCGGGAACGTCTCCGCATTCGGGCTGCTCACGGTCGACGTGAAGAACGACTACGTGCAAACGCACGTTTCCCGCGATGACCGGTTGGACCTCGAGGAAATCGGCGCCGTGTTCACCGGCCTGCAGGACCGCGCCACCCAGGCGCTGCGCAACGAGGGGTTCGCCGATGACGACCACGTCTTCGATCGCTCCGTTGACCTGCGCTACTTCGGCCAGGCATTCGAGGTGCGGGTGAATGCGCCGCAGGGGGCCATCTCGCGCGAATGGGCGGACGCGGTGACCCGGGCATTCCATGCCGAGCACCGCCAGCTCTACGGCTACGACTTCGCAGACGCGGACGATCAGCACGTGGAATGGGTCAACCTGCGCGTCTCCGGGGTAGGGCCCATCACCCGCCCGGCAACCCGCAGCATCGCAGCCGCCGAAGGGGCCGCGCCGCTCGCGGAACGGGCGCGCACGGCCACGCGTGCCGTGTGCTTCGACGCCGCCGACGGCTATGCGGACAGCGAGGTCTACTGGCGGCCCGAGCTCTTGGCGGGTGACCGCATCCACGGCCCCGCCATCATCGAGGAGTTCGGCTCCACCGTTCCCCTTCACCCCGGTTTCACCGCCGCGATCGACTCCGCCGCGAACATCATCATCACCCGCAGTACAGGCCAGGAGGCAGCACAGTGACGTCTACGCAGCAGACCTATTCGGGTTCGATGCTCGGCGAACAGCCGCTGACCGGTGATGCCCTCGCGGCCTACATCGCCGCCGAGCCGATCAACCCCGCTGGCCTCCCCACGCCCTACCAGCACGGCGAGCGACTGACTGCCGCGGGCACGACGGTCGACCCGATCGTGGTGGAGATCGTGGAGGGAACCCTTGCGAGTGTGGAGATGGAGGTCGAGACCGCCATTTCCCGCACTTCGCGGTCCCCGATGATCCGCGACGCCCACGATTTCCGTGCCGGCATCCACGACAGGCAGCTGCGGAAGCTGACGGGGCGGTCCTACTCCGCACTCGTGCATCCCGTGGTCCGGGATTTCCCCATCGAGGAGATGAGGGAGGGCGACGTCTTCTTCCACAATGACGTCTACGAGTCCGAGGGCGGCATCGGCCACCTCCCGGACATGTGCGTGACGGTGCCGGTGTTCTCCGATGGGAAGGTGGTCTGCTTCGTCCAGGCCTTCGGACACCACGACGACATCGGAGGAGCCTGCCCGGGTTCGATGCCCTCGGGTGCGACGAGCGTGTTCGAAGAGGGCCTCATGATCCCGCCCATCAAACTGTGGGATGCCGGCAGGCCCAACCGGGCCGCGCTGAGGATCATGACGCGAAATTCGCGGATGCCCGATTCGCTCTCCGCTGACCTCGACGCCGAATGCTCCGCCTGCCTGATGGGCGCCCGGCGGCTGGGCGAGCTGTTCGCCCGCTACGGAGTGGACACCGTCGAGGCCGCGTTCGACACGATCCTCGACAACACCACCGAGATCTACCGGCGGGAGATTCTTTCGAAGATCCCCGATGGGCAGTACGTGTGGGAGGACTATGCGGAGCACGATGGAGTCTCCGACCCCATGCTCCATACTCAGCGGATCACGCTGACGAAGGTCTCGACGGGGGGGCCCGATGACGGGCCACGGCTCATCGTCGACTTCACCGGCACTGCCGCCCAGGCAGCGGGGCCGATCAACCACTGCGGCGACTACGTGGGCGGGAACTTCCTCAAGAAGTGGCTCGCCCCCATTCTCCGCAACCTCGCCGACAGCCCCGAGCGGATGGCGGAGCTGGACGTCAACGAGGGCATCGTGCCG
Source organism: Brevibacterium rongguiense (assembly GCF_009857845.1). Lineage (GTDB taxonomy): Bacteria > Actinomycetota > Actinomycetes > Actinomycetales > Brevibacteriaceae > Brevibacterium > Brevibacterium rongguiense. The sequence continues at coordinate 18,306 of NZ_WWEQ01000002.1, forward strand.
CTCATCGAGATGCGATTCCCCGAGAAGGGAACGCTGCTCACCCCCGTGTTCCCAGGCCCCACGAATGCGCGCACCTTCGTGATCCTTCGCCTGCTGGGCGTCCTTGCGGGCGTTGTGGCGAAGGCCGTCGATGGGCAGATGCCCGCTGACCAGGAGACGATCCGCTATACCGGCGTCTATGGCAAGGACCGGGACGGGAATGACTACCTCATGCGCGAGGTGCTCGGCGGTGGGTCCGGTGGGCGCTATTACGCGGACGGGGAGGACACGATCCACGTGGTGCCCGACTCGCGCAATCTCCCGACGGAATTCACCGAATCGCGCTTCCCCTTCCGGGTGGAGCGGCTCGGTCTGGCCCAGGACTCCGGCGGCGCCGGCCGCTACCGAGGCGGGCTCGGCTATGAGAAGCACATCCGCATGCTCAAGGATGGGAACTTCATGTCGATCGCCGACCGATCCATCCTCGCGTGCTGGGGAGTCAAGGGCGGCAAGGCAGGCAGGCCGTTCGAGGTCACCATCGAACCCGGCGGCGCCCATGAGCGCACGGTGGACGCGCTTGCCGATGCGGAGCCGATTGCCGCAGGTGAGGTAGTGCGGATCCGCACGACGGGCGGCGGGGGATGGGGCGACCCGCTGGAGCGCCCCTACGGCGAGGTGCTGCGCGACGTGCAGTGGGGCAAGGTCAGTGCTGATGGAGCGCGCGACTCCTATGGGGTCGTGATTTCCGGTGCGGCGGACAACATCGCCGTGGACGCGGCGGGCTCGGACGGACTGCGTCAGCGGATGCGGGCCGAGCGCAGCGCTGCAGAGCCCTTCTTCGACCGTGGGCCCGGCTTCGCCGCCCTCAGCGGCGACGGTTCGCAGGCCCCTGCGGTCGACTGGGTGTGAGACGCCCATGAGGGTTCTGGTCGCACTGGGCGGCAATGCGATGACCGGCCCCGACGGCGACGCTTCACCGGACAGCCAGCGTCGCGCCATCGCGGGAGCCGCCGTGCACCTGGCGGACCTCGTGGCTGCCGGTCACGAGGTCGTCGTCTCCCACGGCAACGGACCGCAGGTGGGCAACATCATGCGCAAGAACGAGCTCGCCGCCTCCGAGCTGCCGCCGGTCAGTCTCGACTGGTGCGGTGCGCAGACCCAGGGCACCCTGGGCTTTACGCTCGTCAATCGCATCGAGAAGGAGCTTGGCGCGCGGGGAATCGAGCGCGGCGTGGTCGCGCTCATCACGCGCACCGTCGTGGATCCGGAGGATCCGGCATTCGAGAACCCGGTCAAACCGGTCGGCTCCTACCAGGATGCCGAGCACGCGCGCGCGATGACGGCGCACGGGCAGGTGTGGAAGGACTTCGGAGCCCGGGGATGGCGACGCGTCGTGGCCTCGCCGACTCCGCTTCGCATCCTCGAGACCCCCACCGTCGAACTGCTGGCCGATGCCGGCTGGGTGGTCGTGGCGGCCGGCGGCGGCGGCGTGCCCGTCGTGCCCGATGGCACGGGCTACAACGGAGCATCGGCTGTCATCGACAAGGACCTGAGTGCGGCGCAGCTGGCGATTTCTGTCGGGGCGGATCGGCTGATCATCGCCACGGACGTGTCGTGCGCCGTCGCGGGGTTCGGGACCGCCTCCGCGCGGGACATCGGCCCGATCACGGCAGCGGAGCTGCGCGGGATCAGCGAATCGGGCACATTCGCCTCGGGTTCCATGGGACCGAAGGTCGAGGCGGTGCTCCGCTTCGTGGAGGCCGGCGGCCCGGTCGGGGTCATCGCCGCCCTCGATGCTCTTCCCGAAGCCGTGGCAGGCGCCGCGGGGACAGTGGTCACGGCGGTCGCCGGCGCGGCCGACTAGGATCGTCCAGATGATGGCGACCTCCCGCCCGCGGCTCAGTGCGGTGCTCCTAGCGGCCGGGGTGGGTTCGCGGCTGGGCTGTCCCAAGGCGCTGCTGCGGATGCCGGACGGCACGCCGCTCATCGCCGAGCAGTCCCGCAGAATGGCTGCGGTGGAACCGCTCGAGTCGATCGTCGTGCTCGGAGCGCGGGCGGGCAGTGCCGTGCCGCTGGTGCCGCACGGTGTTCGTACGGTGATCTGCGAGGACTGGGCCCGCGGGCTGTCGGCCTCACTGCGCGCGGGGCTGTCAGCCGCAGCCGCCGGTGCCCCGTCGGCCGTTCTCGTCATGCTCGCCGACCTTGTCGACGTTCCCGCAACCGCGCACGCCCGGCTGGCGGGTGCCGTCGTCAACGGCACCGCCCGTCCGCCTGCCGAGGCGCTCGCCAGGTGTGCGTGGAATGGGCACCCGGGGCACCCCGTCGTCTTCGGCGCGGGGCTGTTGGAGGCGGTGATGGCCAGCGCCAGCGGTGACACCGGTGCTCGTCGCTACCTGCGCGAGCACGCGGCGCAAACCGTCGCAATCGAGTGCGCCGATCTCCTCGCACCGGGCATGAGCGGCGGGTTCGATATCGACACCCGTGAGGCCGCAGAGCAGCGGGGTATGCGCATCCCGGCGCCCGAAAAAGGAGTGGAAGCACATGGTTGAGCGGCACGACCCCGCCCAGGCCGCAGGCGATGGGGTGCTTTCTTCTCCGGCCGCCGTGCGCCAGGCACTGGCCGCGCAGGGCTATCTGGCCGAGCCCGATCTCTCCGCAGCCTGCTTTCTCGCCTCCCGCCTGACCCGCCCGCTCCTCTGCGAAGGACCGCCCGGAGTGGGCAAGACGAGTCTGGCCGCCGCCCTTGCTGCCCTGACCGGTGGCCCGCTCATTCGGCTCCAGTGCTATGACGGCCTCGATTCCACTCACGCGCTGTACGACTGGGACTTCGCCGCGCAGATCCTCCATATCCGTACGATCGAGGCGCAGGCGAAGGCCCTGGGGCGGCCGATCGGCGCGCGGGAGCTGGCAGACGAGCTTCACGACCGCCGCTTTCTGCTGGCCCGGCCAGTGCTGCAGGCACTCGAGTCGTCGACCGAACGCGGCAGAGCGGTGCTGCTCATCGACGAAATCGATCGCGCCGACGACGAGTTCGACGCGCTCCTGCTCGAGGTCCTCTCCGAATGGTCGGTCACTGTGCCCGAGTTCGGCACCATCACAGCGGCGATTCCTCCGCTTGTCATCCTCACGTCCAACAGGACGCGCGAGCTCCACGACGCACTGCGGCGGCGTTGCCTCTACCACTGGTTCGCCCAGCCCGACGCCGACCAGGAGGAGCGCATCCTCGCCCAGCGCGTCCCCGAATCCGCAGCTCGCCTGCGCGCGGCGGTCGTCGCCGAGGCCGGCCGACTGCGCGCCGCCGGTCCGGCCAAGCCTCCAGGCACGGCCGAGACGATCGACTGGCTGCGGGCCCTGAGTGCCCTCGGGGTCGAGGAGCTCCATCAGCCCGCCGCGCGCGCAGCGCTGAGCGCAGTGCTCAAGGATGCCGACGACGTCGCTCGGTTCGGCGGTGACGATCGTGCCTGAACTCGCGGGTGTGCTCGCCGCCTTCGCGGGGGATCTGCGACGTGCGGGACTGCCGGCGCCACCGAGCGCCGTGGCAGACCTCCAGGCGGCCGTCGCCGAGGTGGGCCCACTCGATCGGGCACGGGTGTGCGCCGCTTCGCGGGCGGTGATCTGTCGGGACCCCGAACAGCTCGCGGTGCACGATCGTGTTTTCGCCCGCTTCTTCGCCTCCGGCGCGCCGCCGTTCGTGCGCTCCCGCGCGCAGGTCGAGGTCCCGGAGCCCGCCGCCGCTCAGGCTGGGGGCCCGCCGCCCGCCGGAGTCGGGACACAGGACATGCAGGCAGGGGCCAGCCGGCGGGAGATCCTGCGCCGTGCGGATCTGGGGCGCTCGGAGCTGCGCGGAGAGGCGGTCGAGTTGATCGACGAAGTCCGGTTCGGCCCGGCGCTGCGCCGCACTCGGCGCCTGCGCCGTGCACGTGCGGGGCGGCCGGAGCTGCGGCGGGTGGTGCGCCAGCTCCTCCGCAGTGAGGAATTGGAGCGACTTCCCCGACGCGCCCCCGCGCAGCGGGCCCGGCGGGTGACGGTCATCTGCGATGTGTCGGCTTCGATGGAGCAGTGGATGGCCGCGAGCCTGCGCTTCGCGCGGCGGGCCGCACTCGAAACGGGAGCTCGCTGCTTTGCCGCCGGGACCCGCCTCAGTGAGATCACCGACATGCTGAGGTCCGGTGCTGCGAGCCCCGCCATTGCCCGCGCGCGCGAGGCGGTTCCGGACCTCGGAGGCGGAACCAGGCTCGGTGACGTCCTCGCAACCCTGCTAGCCGAGCACTCGACGGCCGTCCGGGCCAGCGTCGTCGTCCTCATCAGCGACGGGTGGGAGCAGGGAGACTTCGCCGCCCTCGAGGCCGCATCGACTCGGCTGCGGCGGCTCGCTCACCGCTTCGTCTGGGTGAACCCGCGGTCTGGCCGTGCCGGATTCTCCCCGGCGGCGCGTGGCATGAGGCTTGCCGCCGCGCAGGCGCACGTGCTCATTGCCGGCACAGACGTGCGTGATTGGCAGGCGGCGGCCGATGCGATTTCGGCCTTGCGGCTCTCCACCGGAGCGAATCGGGTGAGCGGGGCGGTCGCCGATGCCTGATATCGCTGCGGAACTGCTCGACTGGCTCTCCTCAGGGCGCAGGTGCGCGGTGGCGATCGTCGTCGAGACGTGGTCATCCGCCCCCCGTCCCCCCGGTGCGATGATGGCCGTGGCCGACGATGGCACCGTGCTGGGCTCCCTCTCCGGCGGGTGTGTGGAAGGGGCGGTGCACGAACTCGCGCTCGCGTGCCTGGACAGCGGCACATCGGAGATCGCCCACTATGGAGTCAGCGATGACGAGGCGCTTTCCGTGGGGCTGGCCTGCGGTGGCAGGCTCGACGTGCTCGTTGTGCCCGTAGGCGATCGCGTGCGCACCGCGCTGCGCTCATTCCTCGCGTGTGCCGGCACCGCGCCAGCCGCCCTCGCGCTTCCGGTGCCGTTCGCAGCGCACGGGGAGCTCGCAGACGGTGACGAGGCTGCCGGAGCACCGCCGGACGGTCCTCCAGTGGAACCGATCGAAGGAGCGGTCTTCGTCTCCGCGCAGGAGCAGGCGGGCGGTGTCGGCCCCGAGCGGCTCACCCGACATGTGATCGAGGACGCGCGGGCCATGATGCGCCTCGGGCGGACGGGCATTCGCGAGTACGACGCCACCGGTCGGCGTTTGGGGGCGGGCACCCGCATCTTCGTGACGACGACCGCTCACCCCCCGAGGCTCGTCGTGTTCGGCGCGATCGACTATGCCGCAGCGCTGACGGAGATGGGGCGCTTCTTGGGGTACCGGGTGACGGTGTGCGACGCGCGCCCGATCTTTGCCACCCAGGCTCGGTTCCCCGCCGCCGACGAGGTGGTGGTCGCCTGGCCGCACCGCTACCTTGCGCAGGAGAGGGAGGGTGGCCGCATCGATCCCAGCACTGTGCTGGCGATCCTCACCCACGACCTCAAGTTCGACGTCCCAGTGCTGGAGGAGGCGCTGCGGTCGCGGGCGGGATTCATTGGGGCCCTGGGCAGCCGCCGAACCCACGAACGCCGCCGGGCGGTGCTCGAGGAGCGGGGGACGGCACCCGATCAGCTGGCGAGGATCAGCGCACCGATCGGCTTGGACATCGGGGCGCAGACCCCCGAGGCCACCGCCGTGTCGATCTTCGCCGAGGTGCTTGCCCGTCAGAGCGGTGCGACAGGACGGCCGCTCAGCCGACTCCGCGGGCCGATACACCGCTGAGAACCCCCCGCGGGATGCGCGCCTGCCGGGTGCCGGATCCGAACGAGCACGGCGCTGCTCACCCCGCGGATGCGGCTGTGCGGTCGCGCTCCCCCGTCGCACGCGCCAGTTCGGAGGCCGCCTCGGTGAAGCATTCCCACGGCGGGGTGACGAGCCCCGCACCGACCTGACCGACACCGGCCACCCGCCCGGCCATTCCGGTGTTGATCTGCGGCAGCACGCCCGTGCGGAGAACCGCGACGACATCGATGCCGCTCGGCACGCCGCGGAACTCGAGCATCGGAATCTGGTGGACGGGGTGCTCTCCCGCAGTGATCTCGTACATCCGCCGGGTGGTCTCGACGGCGAATGCGACGTCACCGCCCACCAGGCGGACGACCGCCGGGGCCGCGGCCATGGCCAGTCCGCCGATGCCCGCGGTCTCGGTGATCGCCGAGTCGCCGATGTCGGGATTCGCGTCCTCGGGGCCGTAAGAGCCCAGGTAGAGGCCGTCGGCGACCTGTGCCGGCCCGGTGAACCATGTCGGACCGGCGCCCGCCGTCTGCACACCGAACTCGGTGCCGTTCCTGGCCATCGTGACGATGAGGGAGGATCCTGGGATGTCCTTCGCGGCCGCCATCGCGAGCTTGCACGTGGGCATGACGAGGTTCAGGGCGAAGTAGTCATTGGCGCCGAGGAAGCGGCAGACCTCGGCCAGCTGCTCGGCTGGCCACTGCAGGCCCAACAGGTCGGGCATGAGATCGCGCAGGAACAGGAGGGTCGCCGTGCGATTGCGGTTATGGCCCTCGTCGCCCGACTGCAGCATCTGCGAGACATAGCTCTTGGTGTCGATGGGTCCGTGCGACTCCACTGCGCGGGCGAGTACGGGGCCGAGGACGTCGCGCATCCAGCGCAGGCGGTCGAGTACCTCCGGGCCGTTGGCCCCGTAGCGCAGAACCTTGCCCAGACCCTCGTTGAGGGAGCAGTAGGCGCGATTGCCGGAGACCGGGTCGCGCAGCTCGAACATCCACATGGACGGGCTCACCACACCGGCCATCGGGCCGACCGCGTCCCTGCTGTGGCACGGCGCCGTGGTGAAGGTCCCGGCGGCAAGCCCGGCTTCCGCTTCCGCCAGGGATTCCGCGAGGCCCTCGAAGACGACCGCGCCCGCGAGTGCTCCGCGCATCGGTCCGGAGGCATTCTCCCAGCGGAGCGGGGGCCCAGAGTGGAGGAATTCGTGATCTCGCAGCCCGAGGCACTCGCGAGCTGGCCGGAGGCCGATGAGCTCGGCACCGGCGCCGAGCATGCGCTCAAGGGCGAGGGCATTCGCCGTCAGTCGGCGCGGGTCCGCCATGATCGCGAAGATCTCGGCAGGGTCGGCGCTGGGCGGCTGCCAGGACACCTCCGCCACCTCGATCGCCTGATCGCGCAGCGACTGTGCGAAGAGCCCAACGCCGCAGTTGACCGCGATCAGCTCCGAGCCGAGCAGACCGCGCAGCGGCTCCTCCCCGGTCGACGCTCCGTCGGGCATCCGGTGCTCCGCGGGCCTGTCGGGGCCGGGGTCCTGCGCCCACCCCTGCGTGTCCGCACTCGAACCGGTGCCGGCGCCGGCGCGCGCGCCGTCGACCAGCGCGAGCGCCTGCCGCACTGCCTGTGAGTTCGACGCGAATACCTGGGCTCCCGCGTTGACGAGTGCCGCCGCTGTCGCCTCGAGATCCTGCGGATCGTCGGTGGTTCCGATGAGGCTCACCAGCACCGGAAGTTCGCGTCCACGGGCGGCCGCGGCGCTGCGCGCATCCGAGATCGCCGCGGCGAGTTCGGCACCGGGCGAGGGGTGGGCGCCGTGGCCCAGCACGAGGTCGAGGAGCAGAACTCCCGCGTTCTCACCCTGCTCGCGAATGGCCGCCAGGCGCAGGCTGGGGTCGATCATCGGATGCGCCCTGCCCTCCGTCATCGAGTCGTCGCCGAAGTCCACGATCGCGTGCCGGCCGGCCGGCAGGTTACTGCCGCCGATCTGCGGGGCCCCGGGAAGGGGGATGTTCGAGGCGATGGGCCCCAGTGACCGGCTGGCGATGAGCATTGCCTCGTCGGCGAGGGTGCCGCCCACGAAGAGCCCCACGAGGGGGCCGTCGGGAGTGCACTGCGCGGCCTTGCCCCACACGGGCCACTCGACGGCCTCGTGGCCCGCCGCTTCGAGCGCGGCCTCGACACCGGCGGTGAGGTCGGGGGAGTCCGGACCGAGTACGGCCCAGCTGACCGGGACGCCGAGGTCGGCGGCGAGTGCCTCGAGCCGGCCGACAACCGCGGTGTCCGCGGGCTTCGAGACCACGATGATGCGCTCGGTCCGGGCATCGGCGGCAAGCGCCCTCATCGCCTGCGCGGCGGAGGCCCCGCCCACCTCTGCGCCGAGGTCCCTCCCACCGGTTCCGAGCAGGTGGGAGACTCCGGTGCCTGCCGCGGCCAGGAGGGTGGCGACCTGCTGGGAACCGGTCCCCGAGGCGGCGACGATGCCGAACGGCCCCGGGGGGACGGTGTTCGCGAAGCCGAGTCCGACGCCGCCGATCATCGCAGTGCCGCAATCGGGGCCCATGAGAAGGAGGTCGCGCTCGCCCGCGATTCGCTTGAGCTCGACCTCGGTTGCGACGTCGACGTTGTCGCTGAAGAGGAGCACGGAGCAACCGGCGTCGAGCGCGGCCAGAGCTTCGATCCCCGCGTACTCGCCGGCGACGGAGACGACGGCGAGGTTGGCCCCGTGACGGTCTGCCGCACTTTCGACTGTGAGCGGAGGCTGATCCTGCCCGCCGGGCCCTTCCGATGCCCGGGCAGCCCGCGCGAGTTCGTCGAACGCCGCCTCGAGTTCGGTGCGGGCCGCCGCGAGGGCCTGTTCGCCGTCACCGCGCACGGCGATGACGAGATCCCCGGGGCCGACGTCTCCGGAGACGTCGAAGCCGGCCGCGCGCATGAGGTCGAGATTGAGGGGGGTTCCCATGCCGATCAGCGCGTCGCTGATCCCGGTGGTCCGCTTCACTCGGGCGGAGACCTGCATGAGGGCGACCGAGTCATAGTAGACGCCGGTGCGGGCGTCGAAGAGATCCGACATGGAACTTCCTTGTCTGTGGGGGTCAGGCGACGCGAACTGCGGGGCCGGCTTGGGAGCTGTGCGCTGCTGCGAGGCCGGTCGCACCGGCCAGCAGGTCGTGCCCTGACGTGCTGCCGATCTGATCGGCGAGCTCAAGGAGCTCTCCCGACGAGGTTGGCCGGTCCGCCGTGCACAGGGCCCCGGCCGACCGGGGCCGGCACACGAGGGCAATGAGCCGGGCGGTCTGCGGCAGGCACCACCCGTCGAGCGCCGCTGCGAGCAGTGACGCGGAAAAGGGGCTTGTACGGTGCAGCAGCGGGCTGACCGCGCGGCGGAGCCGTGCCAGCCGGCGTCCGTGGCCCAGGCACCGCAGCGCGAGCGCAGCACCGCAGAGGGCATCGTCGCCCGAGGGCGTGCTCCCCGGCCCCAGGCCGACCAGGGCCCTCACGGCCGCTGCCGTTGCCACCCGATTGCAGGCCGTCTCCGGTGCTAAGAGCTGCGTCGCCAATGTGCGAACGAGGCCCGGGAGCGCTTCGACTCCGGTGCGGTGGCTCGCGGCCGGCGGTTCCATCGCCGGCGGGGACTTGACCGTCGGCGCCAGCGCCACGCGTGCGGGGGCCCATCGGCGGCCCGTCGCGATGGTCAGGTCAGCGATGCGCATTCGAGGCCCGGAACCGGTGTTCGAGAATTGGATCGGAGTGCCGGAGCGCAGCCCGAGGAGGTCATCTGCGTCGAGCGCGGGAACAAGGATCCCCGTCGGCAGGCGCAGGGCTCGGGCGCCTAGGACCGGGACGATCCGGCCGGCAGCGTCGAGGGCGTAGAACCCCCTGGTGAAGACCTGTGCCACGGTGCCGGGGCCCGGGACCGGATCCGCTCCGGCAAGGGGGGAGGCAGCACCGACGAATGTACGTGATGTGGGCCTCATTCGAGCAGGCTACCGTGGGCTGTTAGCGTCAGCGCATGTCAAAGAATGCCGAAAATGCCGGCGATCCCGTCGAGAAAGCGCCTGGCGCACCCGGTGATTCGGCAGACTGGCTGACCGTTGAGGATGTCCTCGTCCTCCCCACCATGGCCGGTGCTCAACTCGTAGCCGGCGGCGGGGGACTGCATCTGCCCGTCGAGCTGACGAACGTCATGGAGGTGCCGGACATCCTGCCGTGGGTGAAGGAACGGGAGCTCCTGCTCACCACCGGATACCCGTTGCGCGAAAAACCGGAGGAGCTCAGCGGGCTGCTGCGCCGACTCAAGGAGCGCGGTGTGTCCGCGATCTGCATCAAACCCGGTCGCTACCTGGAGGGAATTCCGGCCGGGGCGCTTGAGACGGCCGAGGAAATCGATCTGCCGCTCATCAGCCTCGGCGACGGCGTGGGCTTCGACGAGATCATCCACGATGTGCTCACCCACAGCCTCGCGCTGCAGTCGCGCCAGATGCGTCGCACCGAGCGGACGCTGCGCGAACTCGTCGATGTCGTCATCCGCGGTGGTTCGCTCGAGGATCTCTGCGCTGCGCTGGGGGAGCGCGTGGGGGCCGGTGCCGTCATCACCAGCGTCGACGGCCGTGTGCGGACGGCGAGTCAGCCTCCCGCGCACTCCGCACCGCTGACCGCCCTGCCGTGCTTCGACGGCTCGGGCCGTTTCATCGTCGAAGCCGAGGCGGCCGGGGAGGCACGCGGGAGCGGCCCGCTGTGGTGGGGGAATGTTCGCATCGAGGCGGGGGCTCGGTCGCTGGGCCACATCGCCGCATTCGCCGATCGGCCCCTGACCGCGGCGGATTTCCATCTCATCGAGCAGACTGCTGCAGCGGCCGCCCTCGTGATCACCCGCGACCAATCGATCGCCGCGGTGGAGAGCAAGTATCGCGCCGATTTCGTGCTCGAGGTGCTCCGCGGGCACATCACCTCGGCAGAGCAGGTCCTGGCCCACGCGGGATCGCTGGGCTGGCGCCTCGACCGGCCGCTGAGCGTGGCGGTCGCGGAGATCGACCCGGAGACGGATGGCACGGAGGCGGAGAACAAGCGCACCATGCAGGAGCTGTTCACCGCGGCGTGGACGCGGGTGGTCTCCCACGACGACCCGCAGGCGGCCGTGGTGGGCTCGGGCGACCAGGTCATCCTCCTGCTCCGGGCGGAGCCCGCGGAGCAGATCCTGGAGCGCCTGCGCGGCTACAGCGGTGAGGTCAGGGGACAGGGAGGAGGCGGCCGGCGGGAATTCTCCGTTGGCGTCTCGCGCCCAGCGGACCACGTGGAGCGGCTGGCCGGTGCGTATCAGGAGGCGATGCGCGCGGTGGAGGTCGGTCGCCAGCTCAGTCACGGCCGGGGTCTGAGCCATTTCGATTCACTGGGCGTCTACCGCCTGCTCCTGCAGGTGGGCGAGCAGGAGGAGCTGAGGCGATTTGCGCGCGAAGTGCTCGGACCGCTGGCCGATGACGACAGGCCGGAGAATGCTGGGCTGCGCGAGACCCTGCAGGCGCTGCTCGACCACAGCCTGAACGTGGCCGAGACCGCCCGTGCCCTCTTCTTCCACTACAACACTCTGCGGTATCGCATCACGAAGCTCGAGCGGATGGTGGGCCCGTTCACCACCGACCCGAATCTCAGGCTCGCGCTCGCTCTGGCGCTGCAGATCACCCGGTTGCCCTAGTCTGCGCGGTTGCCCGGGTGAACATGTTCGGCCGTGAAGACCGGTCAATATTTGGCAGGATCTGACGTGATGCAGACCTCATTCTGGGCCTAGAGTCGAACGATAGCGCTCGGCACCGCACCTCGGCCGGGCCTGTGGTGGGTCGGCGGCAGCCGGATCCCGCGGAATCCAACACCGCGTCCTGAGCAGGGGAGAAGATCATGGGGATGTTCGCGTGGAAGCTGCACGGCGACGGCAGGCACGTGGGCCCGAACGAGGTGGTCGCTCCGGACGAGCGATTGTCGTGGGGCCGCACCGTGGGGCTCGGCATCCAGCACGTCTTCGCCATGTTCGGCGCGACGTTCGTGTTCCCCGTCATCATGGGGCTCAACCCGCAGCTCGCGGTCATGATGAGCGGTGTCGGCACGATCATCTTCCTTCTCATCGTCAAGGGCAAGGTACCCAGCTATGTGGGTACGTCCGCCGCCTTCGTCGGGGGCGTCGCAGCCGTGACCGCCCAGGGCGGAACGCCTGCGGAGGTGACCGGCGCCATCCTGGTCTCCGGCATCGTGCTGGCGCTCGTGGGCGTCTTCATCCACTTCGCGGGAGCCGCCGCCCTGACGAAGGTGCTGCCTCCCGTTGTGACCGGTGGTGTCGTGATGCTCATCGGCTTCAACCTGGCCCCCGTCGTCGCGCAGACCTATTGGCCCCAGGACCAGTGGGTGGCGCTCCTGGTGATGGCGTTCGTCATCCTCTTCTCCGTCTGCGTCCCCGGTTTCCTGGGGCGCATCGCCGTCTTCCTCGGACTCGTGTTCGGCTATGCGCTCTCCTGGGTCTTCGACATGGTCTTCGGGCAGATCACCGCGTTCAATGCTGTGACCGGGGCCGTGGACACCCACTTCCGCGTCGACTGGTCAGGGGTGCAGTCCGCTGCCTGGGTGGGCTTTCCTCCGCTGAGCGATCCGGCAGCGGGGATCGTCGGCATCCACCTGCCGGTGTTCAACGCCGCGGCGATCATCGTCATGCTCCCGGGCGTCATCGCGCTGGTCGCGGAGAACGTCGGGCACGTCAAGGCCGTGGAGGAGATGACGGGGCGCTCCCTGGACGGCTCCATGGGACGCGCGGTGATCGGCGACGGTGTTGCGACAGTCGTCGCAACCGCCGTCGGAGGGTCCCCCACGACCACCTACGCGGAGAACATCGGCGTGATGGCCGCGACCCGCGTGTACTCGACGGCCGCCTACTGGGTGGCCGCGATCGTCGCGATTCTCTTCGGGCTGTCCCCCAAGTTCGGTGCGCTCATCTCCGCGGTGCCCGGTGGTGTGCTGGGAGGGATCACGGTCGTGCTCTACGGCATGATCGGGATGCTCGGCGCCAAGATCTGGATTGAGAACAAGGTCAACCTCGCGACGCCCCTCAATATGGTGCCCGTCGCCGCTGGCCTCATCCTGGCGATCGGCGGCGTGAGCCTGAAGTTCTCGGACAAGTTCACGCTCTCCGGCATCGCACTCGGCACCATCGTGATGGTGCTTATGTACCATGTAGCGCACTGGCTTGCACCGAAATCGCTGGTCAGGGCGTCCGAGGCGGATGCTGGTGGAACGGCGATCACGGTCGGCCGAGAGGGCCAGGAAGGCCGTATCGGCGAAGAACTGCAGCACGACCATGGGCGCCACGCCAGGAGAGTCGAGTGATATTCCATGAAACCTTCCCCCTTCACCATGCACCGCCCCACCACGCTCGACGAGGCACTTGAACTCCTCCGCGCCTACGGAGCGAAGGGAAAGGTCATCGCCGGCGGACAGAGCCTGGTGCCGGTGCTCAACATGCGACTCGCGGCCCCGGAGCACCTCATCGACATCACGGCGCTGACCGGTCTTGACGGGATCTCCGTGGCCGAGGGGTCCGTCGAGGTGGGTGCCCTCGTGACGCACCGCAGGCTCGAGCGGAGCCCGGAAGCGCGGGCGGCCCAGCCCCTGCTGCGGGCGGCACTGGGCTGTGTGGCGCACCCGGCGATCCGCAACCGGGGAACGACGGTGGGCTCACTCGCGCACGCGGACCCGAACGGCGAGATGCCGGCGATCCTCGCGCTCACCGGCGGCTGGGTGACCGCACGCGGTGATTCCGGAGAGCGCAGGATCGGCTGGGAGGACTTCAACGTGGGCCCGCTGGAAACGTCCTTGGAGCCGCACGAGCTGTTGACGAGCGCGACCTTCCCCGCCCTGGCACCGGGCCAGCGCGGTGGCTTCAAAGAGCTGACCCGAAGGACGGGGGACTACGCCCTGGCCGGTGTGGGCATGATTCTGACCATAGAGAACGAGACGATGACGGGCCTGCGCGCATCGTTTGTCTCGGTCACCGATATGCCGGTCGTGGTGGACCTTGGCGAAGCCGTTGCGGGGGTTCCGGTCGCCGCAGCGGATTCCGCAGCCCCCGCCGTCGCGGCCGCCGTGGAAGCATGCGTTGACCCCGTCGGAGATATCCATGCCACCGCCGACTACCGGCGTCGCCTGGCCGGCGTGCTCGCCGGGCGGCTGCTGGAGGAATTGGCCCAACCGCCCGCCGGGTCCGCCCAGCCGCGCGATTCGCTCGCCCCCGCAGAAGGAGCCGCATGACCGTCGCCGAACCGCACACGACGCTCCGACTGAACGTCAATGGAATCTCCCACACCGTGGAGGTGCCCGACCGTCGACTGCTGTCCGACGTACTTCGTCACGACCTTGGGCTCACAGGCACCCATGTGGGCTGTGAGCACGGGGTGTGCGGTGCCTGCACGGTGCGCTTCGACGGAGCCCCGGTTCGCTCGTGCCTCGTGTTCGCCGCGAGCGCGCAGGGCCATGAGATCACCACGGTCGAGGGCATCGGCAGGGATCCCGAGCACCCCTCCGACGTGCAGCAGGCGTTCATCGACTGCCACGGCCTGCAGTGCGGGTTCTGCACCCCGGGCTTCATCACGACCATCGACGCGTTCCTGGATGAGAATCCAAACCCTTCGGAGGATGAAGCCCGAGAAGCGGTTTCGGGAAACCTGTGCCGCTGCACGGGCTACCAGAACATCGTCGAGCCGTGAGCCGCGCCGCCGAACTCAGGCGGGGCCATGGCCCCCGCGCCGCCGGCTCGGACCCGAACGGCACCGCGCCGGCCGACCGGCCAGGAGCCGGGGAGGGCAGCGAGGTCACCGGCGAGGAGCAGGAGGCGGCGCGCGACGCCGCGGAGGTTGTGGAGCACCTCGGAAGCGGACAGGAGCGGCGATGACGACCCGGATGTTCGGCCAGAAGGTCGCGCGCCGCGAGGACCCCCGCCTCGTCACCGGCAACGGACGCTATCTCGATGACCTGGGCGCCGGTGCGCTGGCCGCGGCGTTCGTGCGCAGCCCCCACGCGCACGCGGACATCGTCGACATCGACGTGTCCGGGGCCATTGACGTTGAGGGTGTGATCGCCGTCTGGACCCACGAGGATCTGCCGGGCCAGGCCGCGGAGCGTCTTCCGATGCTCCTTCCGCACCCGTCGATCGTCGCACCGATGACGGGTTTTGCGCTGGCCAAGGACCACGTGAACTTCGTGGGCGAACCGATTGCGATGGTGATCGCAGAAGACCGCTACGTGGCCGAGGATGCGGCCGGCAGGATCGAAGTCGACTACGAGTTTCTGCCCCCGGTTGTGGGTGTGAGGCAGGCCCGCGCCGCGGAGCGGACCGTGCACGAGTGCGCCCCGGACAATGTCGCCGCTCACTACGTGCAGGAGGTCGGCGAAGCCCCGGCGAGCATCGATGCAGCTGCGCATGTGCTCGAGCTCGAACTGGATATCGAACGCAGCGCCTGCATGCCCATGGAGGGCAAGGGCGTTCTCGCCCAGTGGAATACCGATGACGAGAGTCTCCTCGTGCACTCGTCTACGCAGACGAGCACCGGCCTGCGAGCCGCGTTGGCGGCCAAGCTCGAAGTACCGCTGACGAAGGTGGAGGTCATCGCGCCCGATGTGGGCGGGGCCTTCGGGGTGAAGATCAACCATCCATGGCCGGAGGAACTCGCCGTGGCCTGCGCCGCCCGTGCCCTGCGCGTGCCCGTGAAGTGGACCGAGGACCGGCGCGAGCACTTCATCTCATCGGCCCACGAGCGGGCGCAGGTGCAGCACGTGCGGGTCGGCTTCGACGACGACGGGCGCATTCTGGGGCTCGACGTGAAGTTCTGGCACGACAACGGTGCCTATCTGCCGTACGGCGTGATCGTCCCCCTGAATACCTCCACACACGTCATGGGCCCCTACGCCGTGCCTGCGTACCGGTGCGAATACTGGTCGCTGTACACGAACACCGTCATTGTGACGCCCTACCGGGGGGCGGGGCGCGCCCACGCGGTCTTCATGATGGAGCGCACGATGGACGCCATCGCCGACCGCCTGGGCCTCGACCGTGCGGAGGTGCGGCTGAACAACTTCGTCCGCGAGTTCCCCCACCCGATGGGCGTCGTCATGCAGGATGGCGCCGAAGGGTGTATCGACTCGGGTGACTTCGTCACTTCGATGGCCAAGCTCAAGGCCCTCGTGGGATGGGATGAGTTCCGGGAGTATCGGGAGCGAGCCCGTGCTGAGGGCCGCCGGGTCGGGCTCGGGATCGGATGCTATATCGAGAGCACGGGTGCCGGGCCCTATGAGGGCGGGCACATCGAGGTCGAGACGTCCGGACGCGTGAACGTCTGGACGGGGCTGACCACACAGGGCCAGGCGCACGCGACCGTCTTCGCCCAGATCGTCGCCGACGAACTGGGCGTGCCGATGGAAGATGTGCACGTCATCACCGGCGACACCCGGAAGATGCCGTATTCGGTGGGGACGTGGGGCTCGCGCGGCGGTGTCATGGCAGGCAACGCGCTCCATCTGACCGCCAAGAAGGTCAAGGCGAAGGCACTGCGCATCGCCGCGGAAGCCCTCGAGGCGTCGCCGGAGGATCTTGAGATCGTCGACGGCATGGTGGGCGTCAAGGGCGATCCGAGTTCGGCCATGCCGTTGGCGGCCGTCTCGGTGCTGTCGAATCCGCTGCGCTACGCGTTCGACGAAAGCGCCAAGGCAGCCACTCAGTTCGCCCGTCCGGCCAAGATGGACGCGCCGCCTGTGGCACCGGGGGATGAACCGGGTCTCGACGAGCAGGACTTCTTCTCGCCGATGCGCTCAACTGTGGCGAACGGCATGCACGCCGCGATCGTGGAGATCGATCCGGAAACCGCGGACATCTCCGTGCTGCGCTATTGCGTGGTCCACGACTGCGGGCCGATGATCAACCCCATGGTGGTCGAAGGACAGGTGCACGGGGGAGTGGCGCAGGGCATCGGGGGAGCGCTGTACGAGCGGATGGCCTATGACTCCGACGGCCAGCTCCTCAATGCCTCATTCATGGATTTCCTCATGCCATTCGCATCCGAGGTTCCCACGGTCGAGACCGATCATCTGGAGTCGCCCAGCCCGCTCAACCCGCTGGGGATCAAGGGGGCGGGTGAGGCAGGGACGATTCCGACCGCTGCCGTGATCGCCTCGGCCATCGAAGACGCAGAGGGGTTCGAAATCCGGCAGATGCCGCTGGACCCCTCAACGCTGTGGGAGCTGCGCCGCCACAGCGCCAACGGGGAGATTGACCGCCTGCGGCGCAGCGCACAGCAGACCGACGGGCCTGCTGCGAACGAGACCACCCGCACATCCGCGTGAACGCGGCGAAGCAGAGGAGAACCCGTGCAGATCATCTCGACGGCTCATATGAGCGCCGATCCGGATACCGCCTGGCGGGCCTTCCACGACGAGCGCATTCTGGCGAAGACCATTCCCGGCGTCGAATCGCTCACCCCGGCCGGGGAGGGTGCGTACGACGTCGTGCTGACGATGGGCGTCGCCGCGATCAAGGGCACGTACAAGGGAACGGTGTCGTTTTCCCAAGAGGAGCCCACTAGCGCGTTCGTGCTGAGTGCCAAGGGCTCCGGCGGACCGGGGACGATCGGCGCCGACATCGCGGTGCGGCTCGCCACAGCGCCCGACGGCGGCACGGACATCGACTGGACCGCAGATGCGATTCTGGGCGGTGCGATCGGCGGGGTCGGTCAGCGGATGCTCTCCGGCGTGGCGAAGCGCATCGCCGCGAAATTCTTCACGGACATCGACGCGGCCATTCAGGCCGGCCCCGAAGCCGCGGCGGCAGAACCCCAGCCCGATGCAGCCTCCCCGGCCCCGATCGGCTCCCCCGCTGCCGAGCAATCGCGCGGTCGGGCGGCTCCCGCGCCCGTCCTTCCCGTCCACGCCCCGGGGCGCGGCGTGGGGGACTTCGCGGTCGGTGCCGCAGTCGGGGCGGGTGCCGCGCTGCTCGGCGTGTGCATCGGGCTGCTTGCGGGACGCCGGTGACCGCAGTCGCGGACGAGCTTGCGTGGCTGTCGCTGCGGGAGCTGTCCGCCCTGCTGACCGCCGGTGAGCTCAGCGCGACCCAGACCGTCTCGGCGCACGTGGAGCGCGTCGCCCGGCTGAATCCGGCGCTCAACGCGGTTGTCACGTGGGAGCCGGAGACCGCACTCGCGAGCGCACGCGCGGTCGACGATGCGCGGGCAGCGGGGGTGCCGCTCGGTCCGCTGGCCGGCGTGCCGATGACGCACAAGGACACGCACGAGGTGGCCGGTATGCGCACCACCTGGGGCTCGCCCATCCGTGCCCACCACGTGTCCGAGCGGGACTGCCTCGTCGTAGCGCGCCTGCGCGCCGCCGGTGTGATCGCAACCGGCAAGACCAATGTCCCCGAATTCGCGGCCGGCGCGCACACGTTCAACCCCCTCTTCGGGACCACGGTGAATCCGTACGATCCGACCCGCTCGGCCGCCGGTTCGTCGGGCGGAGCGGCGGCGGTGATCGCCGCGGGCATTCAGCCCGCCGGCGACGGCTCGGATACCGGGGGCTCGCTGCGCTTGCCCGCCTCCTTCACCAATCTCGTCGGGCTCCGGCCGACCGACGGTTGGCTGCCCCACGCGATTCCGGAGAACCCGTGGGAGTGGCTGAGCCAAGACGGCTTCATGGCCCGTTCCGTGAGCGATGTCGCGCTGCTCATGGAGCTGTGCTCCGGTCCTGCCGCACTCGCCCCCCAGTCCAGGTGCGAACCGGGCGGCTTCACCGGGCCCGCGTTCGATGCGGACGCCGACTGGGAGCCTGAGCTGCGGACTCTGCGGGTCGGCTTCGCGCCTGATCTCGGGGGCCGCATCGAAGTCGAAGCCGAGGTGGCGGAGATCGTCGGTTCCGCGGCCCAGGTCTTCGACGATCTCGGAGCACGGGTTGCGTGGGAGGCCCCTGACCTCACTGCGGCAGCGGGAGTCTTCCGCGTGGCCCGGGCGTTCGAGTTCGGGTTCAACTACGGGTCGCTGCTCGACGCGCACGCCCAGCAGCTGAAACCCGCTCTGCGCGCGAACATCCAGGCCGGTCTCGACCTCTCCCGTGCGGACATCTTCGATGCGCTGCGTGAGCGCGCTCAGCTGCTGACCGCTATGGGCGACTTCTTCGCGCGCTGCGACGTTCTCGTCACCGTGACAAGCCAGGTGCTGCCGTTCGACTCCGATCTCGAATACCCGGCGGAGCTGAACGGAGCGCGGGTGACCGACTACCTGGCGTGGATGGAGGCGACGACGCTGATTTCGGCGACGGGCTGTCCCGCCGTGAGCGTTCCCGCCGGTTTCAGTGCGGCTGGGCTGCCCGTGGGATTGCAGATCGTCGGGCGGCCGGGGGTCGACGCTCAGGTGCTCCGAGTCGCGCGCGCATTCGAACTCGCAACGGGCTGGGGCCAGCGGAGGCCGGAACTCGCAGTCTGAGCCGCGCAGGCAGGCACGATCGGGCCAGTGCCAGTGCCAGTGCCGGTGCCAGTGCCAGTGCCAGTGCCGGTGCCAGTGCCGGTGCCTGGCGCTGGCGCGGGTGATCGCGTGCGCGGCCTCCTTGGTGCACCCGGAAGGCCGCCGCCCCGCCCTATGCCTTGACGGAGACCACGGGGATCGCGGACTCGAGGATGATCCGCTGGGCCTTGGAGCCCATGATGCGCTTGCCCACGGCGGAGCGGCGGCGCCCGCCGATCGCGATGAGGCGGATCTGCGGATCGGACTCGGCGAGGGCGAGCAGCTCGTCGACCGGGTCGTTGCCGCGGATGAACTGCTTGAGCTCGTAGCCGACGCCGGAGGCGCGCAGGCGGCGATCGGCCTCTTCGAGCTGGCTCGGCGTGGCGACGCCCTTCTCCTCGGCCTGCTCGCCGATGCCGGTGTTGATGACGATGAGCGGTTCGTCGAATGCGCGCGCCTGCTCGATCGCGAAATCGAGGGCCGCGTAGCCTTCGGGCTTGGGGGTGAAGCCGACGAGGACGGTCATGCTGTTCTCCTTGTGACGCAGGCGGGTCCGTTCGCGCCTGAGTGAACCTGGCTGGATGGGGGAGCAGCCGCCCGGACCGGCGCCGGGCGGGATATGGCAGTGAGGCAAGCATAGCCGCGCGGGCGGATGCGTGGCCCTTGCTGCTCCGCGTGTGTAGCGTGGCCCGTTACCAGCCCGAATGGACCCCTGGACGGAGACGGCCGTGAATATCCTGCGCAACTATCGCTTCCCCCTGCTCATCCTGCTGGGGGTCGCGCTGGGCGCCGTGGTGGGGCTGGTCTTCGGTGAGCGGGCCGCGGTGGTCAAGCCGTTCGGCAGCATCTTCATCAACATGATGTTCACCCTGGTGGTGCCGCTGGTCTTCTTCTCCATCTCCTCGGCCGTGGCCGGGATGGACAGCGCCAAGCGCCTGGGCAGCATCCTGGGCTCCATGCTGGGCGTCTTCGTGGGGACGGGCATCGTCGCGGCGATCGTCATGCTCGTCGCACTGCGGATCTTCGGCCCCGGCGGCGGTCTCGACATCGCGCTCGAGGCGCCCCAGGACCAGGACGATCCGGGTTCGATCGGCGACCAGATCGTCCAGGCCTTCACCGTCGAGGACTTCGCGGACATCATCTCGACCAAGCACATGCTCGCGCTCATCGTCTTCGCGGTCCTCGTCGGCCTCGCGACGAGCAGGCTCGGCGAGCGCGGCGCCCCGGTGCGCGGGCTGCTCAACTCCGCGAACGAGGTGTTCATGTCGTTCACCTCGCTCATCATGTACTACGCGCCCATCGGCCTGGGCGCCTATTTCGCGGCGCTCATCGGCGAGCTGGGCCCCCAGATCGTGGGCGGCTACGTGCACGCGGTCCTGCTGTTCTACCCGGTCGCCATCGTCTACTTCTTCGCCGCCTTCACCCTCTACGCCTTCCTGGCCGGCGGGCCGCGCGCGATCGGCGCGTTCTGGAAGAACATCGCCGAGCCCGCGGCCGTGTCCCTGGGCACCTCGAGCAGCGTCGCGGCGATCCCCGCCAACCTGCAGGCCGCGCGCCGGTTCGGCGTGCCCGCCGATATCCGGGAGACGATCATCCCCATCGGCGCCACGATCCACATGGAGGGCTCGGTCCTCAGCGCGATCCTCAAGATCGCGTTCCTCTTCGCGATCTTCGACCGCGACCTCTTCGACCCGCTCACCATGCTCACCGCGGTGGGCATCGCGCTGCTGTCCGGCATGGCGATGAGCGGGATCCCCGGCGGCGGGTTCATCGGCGAGCTCATGATCGTGACGATGTACGGCTTCCCGCCGGCGGCGCTGCCGGTCATCTCCGTGATCGGCACCGTCATCGACCCGCCGGCGACCACCGTCAACGCCGTGGGCGACAACGTCAGCTCCATGCTGGTGGCGCGCATCGTCGACGGCCGCGGCTGGCGCGACAAGGGCCTCGCCGAGGCGCGCCGGGCCAACGCTGCCACCGGGCTCGAGGCACCCGCAGGCACCGCAGGGCCAGAGGCGCCGGCAGAAGCCGCCGTCCCCACGGCTCCCGTCGGCACACCCGCACCCGAAGACCCCGCCGGTGCGACCGGCGGGGCGACCGCGAACCGAAAGGCCCAGCAATGAACCGAGCAATGAACCGAGCAGCGAGTCGCGCGACGAGCCGCGCGCGCACCGCCTCCACCGCCCTCCTGGCCGGCACGCTGCTGAGCGCGGGCGCCCTCCACTTCGCGGCCGCCGAGCACTTCGACCGCATCGTGCCACCCGTCCTCCCGGGCACGCGCCGGTTCTACACCCTGGCCTCCGGGGTCGCCGAGCTGGCCGCGGGCGCGCTCGTCGCCGTGCCGCGGACGAGGCGCCTGGGCGCCCGCGCTGCAGCCGCCCTGTTCGTCGCCGTCTTCCCGGCCAATGTGCAGATGGCCTGGGACTGGCGCCGCGCCTCGGCGGGCCGCAGGGCGATCGCCTACGGCCGGCTGCCCCTGCAGCCCGTGCTCGTGGCCTGGGCGCTGAGCGCGGCGCGCGCCCGCGCCTGAACCCGGACCCGGGCACCGTGCACCGGGTGCCCGTGCGATTCCCCCTCGTCGCGCGGCGCGGCGCACAGCACGGCACGGCACAGCAGGATCAGCGGCGCGGCACGCCGCACGGCACGCAGCGCTCCCGCGGCACTTCGCCGCGCCCCGCACACCGGGACGCGCGCGTAGGGTGGGGGAATGCAGACGACGGCGGACCTCGAGCGCATGCTCCACTCCATCGACGGGCGCGGCTACGGCGGCTATAAGCAGCTGCGCGGCCGCTATGACCTGGGGCCCTTCGACCTGGCGATCGACCGGGTGCAGACGGATCCGTACGCGCCGCCCTCGCTCATGCGCATCATCGTCGACCGCGCCGACGCGGGCTTCGATGCCGCGCTCATGGACGACGCGGCTGGGCAGACCGCGGTGGGCGACTTCCTCACCCGCCGCTTCGCAGCCGCGGCCCGCGCCCCGCAGCGCAGCCAGGGCAAGGACGCGCGCGCCCCGCGGATCAGCATCGGGCGCCCCGGCCAGGAGGTCCTCGAGCGCACCTCGATCCTCATCAGCGCGGACACGATCGAGGCCCGCTTCTCCGCCGAGCTGCCCGCGGCCGGGCGGCGCGCGCTGGGCCGCCAGGCCGCGACGCTGCTCACGCAGACCATTCCGGACCTCGCCCGGCACGCGCTCATGGCGGAGAGCCTCTCACCGGCCGACCGTACCGCCCTGGCCGATCACGTGGCGCTGCTGCGCGACCAGGTGGACCTGTGCTCGCAGCTGCCGGACCGCGGTCTCGTGGCCTTCGTGGGAGACGGCGCCATCCTCCCGCGGCGCTCCGGCGACTCCGACGCTCCCCTGGAACAGGGCGCCGTGCCGTTCGCCAGTCCTGCGTCCCTGGAGGTGGGCTTCGAGCTGCGCAGCGGGCGCACGGTGCGGGGCATGGGCGTGCCCGTGGGCATCACCGTGATCGCCGGCGGCGGCTACCACGGCAAGTCGACGCTGCTGCGGGCCATCGAGCGCGGCGTCTACCCCCACATCGCCGGCGACGGCCGCGAATGGGTCATCACCCGCCCGGACGCCGCGGCCATCCGCGCCGAGGACGGGCGCAGCGTGGCCGATGTCGACATCGCCCCGTTCATCTCCGATCTTCCCTCCGGTGCGGACACCGTCCACTTCTCGACGTCGAACGCCTCGGGCTCCACCTCGCAGGCGGCGAACCTGGCCGAGGCGGTCGAAGCCGGCACCACCGCGCTCATCATCGACGAGGACACGTCGGCCACGAACTTCATGATCCGCGACGAGCGGATGCGCCGGCTCATCCCCGCCGATCGCGAGCCCATCACGCCGTTCGTCGACCGCATTCGCCCGCTCTACGAGCAGCGCGGGGTCTCCACGGTCCTGGTGGCCGGCGGGTCCGGGGCGTTCTTCGACGTGGCCGACCACGTCATCGCGATGGATGCCTACGTGCCCCACGATGTCACGGACAAGGCCAAGCGCATCGCGGCGGAGGCGGGCGACCCCGGCGGCGAGACGGACGCCGGCGCCGGGGCGGTTGACTTCGCCGTACGCCGCCGCGTGCCGGCCGACGGGACCCTGCGCCCAGCGGACAAGCGCAAGCCCGCCAAGGCCGCCGGCCGCGGTGAGATCCGCTTCGGCCGCGAGGACATCGACCTGGCCGCGGTCTCGCAGATCGCCGACGCGGCCCAGACCCAGGCGATCGCCCACGCGCTCGACCGCCTGGCCGAGCGCTTCGACGGCGGGCTCAGCCTGGTCGACGGGGTCGCCGAACTCGACCGACTCGTCGACGCCGAGGGCCTCGACGCCCTCTCGCCGCATGCGGGCAACCCGGGCACCTACGCCCGTCCCAGGACCATCGACATCTGCGCGGCGGTCAACCGCTACCGGCTGCTGCGCATCGCGAAGGTCCTCGAGGAGGGCTGAGGCACCCGCGCAGCCACCGGCGCCGGGTCGCAGCAGCACCCGGAGCGCGTCAGCGCACCACCTCGCGACGACTGCCGTCCACGCGCCGCGTCCAGCCCTTCGCGTCGAGGTGCTCGAGCAGGGGAATCGCCACGCGTCGGGTGGTCTCCAGGGCCTGGCGCGCCTGGCTGGCGGTGAATGGCTGGCCGAGCCGGCTGAGCACCCGCATCGCCTGCGCCGGCGCAGGCGGCAGCAGGACGACCCCATCGGGCAGGCGGAGGATGCGCCCCACCCGCGCGGCGGCGGCGAGCTCGCGCGGGCCCAGCCCCCAGGCTGCGAGGTCCTCGGCCTCCGGGGCGCGGAACGGCTGCGCGGCCAGGTGCCGCTCCAACCGGGCCAGACCCGCCTCGGCGGCCCCCAGTCCCGCCGCGCGCCCGGGGTCCACGATGCGCCCGCCCGCCTGCGCGAGGCCCGCCGCGCGCAGCACCGGATTCAACAGGTCGGCGGCAGGCAGGCCGAGCGCGCTGACCGCGGCGCCGGCGGGCAGCCCGGCGGACAGCGGATCATCGCGGTGCTCGCGCGCTGCCCGCTCGCGCACATCCGCGGCCCAGGCCTCGAAGCGCTCCTGGCTCACCAGCCACGCGCCCTCGCGCCGCAGCCCGTGGGGCAGGGGCGAGGGCACGGTGATTCCGGCGCGGGCCAGGGCTGCCCCCTCCATCGCCCCGCGCCGGGCGACCTCCACCAGCGCGCTGCCGCCCCACGGGTAGGCGGCGACCTCGCGGGCCCGCCGCGTGCCGGCCCCGCGCCGGTTCAGCGCTGGCGGATCGATGTCGAGGATCTCCGCACCGCCGAACACCATGTGCTCGCCGCTGCCGCGCAGCACGATCCGGTCGCCCACCTGCAGCGGCAGCGGGTGGGCGAAGGCGAGCCGGGCGTGCTCGGAGTCGAAGGGGCGCACGTGCACCGCCGCCGAGGCGGTGCCGACGTGCGCGGTCAGCTCGCGCGGGGCGCTGCCCAGATCCTCGCCGGTGCGCCGGCGCACATCGACCACCTCGACGAGGGGCCAGGCACCGGGCGTGAGCAGCGCGTCGCCGCGCGAGAGCGCCCCCGCGGTGATCCCGCGCATGTTGACCGCGGCGCGGACCACCGGCTCGAGGCGCTGGGCGGGGCGGTCCTCGCTCTGCAGCCCGCGGACCTCCGCTGTGAGGAGGTCGCCGGCCGCGGCGATCTCGAGGCGCTCGCCCACGGCGAGCGAACCCGCGGCAAGCGTGCCCGTGACCACCGTCCCGGCGCCGGAGATGGGGAAGGAGCGGTCGATCCACAGCCGCAGGCGGGCCCGCGGATCCGGCTGCGGGGCGCGGGCCAGCACGGTGTCGAGCGCGGCCGTGAAGTCGGCGAGTCCGGCGCCCGTGGGCGCGGCCACGGCGACGGCGGGCGCCGCGGCCAGTCCCGTGCCCGCGAGGTGGGCGCGGACCTCGGCCTCGACCTCCTCCACCCGGTCCGGGGCGCGGTCGGCGCGGGTGAGGGCGATGATGCCGTGCTCGATGCCGAGGGCGGCCAGGGCATCGCGGTGGTCCGTCGACTGCGCCCGCCACCCCTCGTCCACGGCCACGACGAAGCAGACGACCGGGGCGGGGCCCAGCCCGGCCAGCATGTTGCCGAGGAAGCGCTCGTGGCCGGGCACGTCGACGAAGGCGACCTCGCGGCCGGAGGGCAGCTGCGTCCACGCGAACCCCAGGTCGATCGTCAGGCCCCGCCGCCGCTCCTCCTCCCACCGGTCCGTCTCGAGCCCGGTCAGCGCCTTGACCAGCGTGGACTTGCCGTGGTCGACGTGGCCGGCGGTGGCGACGACGAACCGGCTCATGGCGCTCCGGTCGCCGTCAGCGCCACCGCGACCGCGGTGAGGAGGGCAGGCTGCGTTTCGTCGGGCACGCAGCGCAGGTCGATGAGACAGGTCCCGTCGTGGACGCGCGGCAGCACCGCGGGCTCGCCGGTGCGCAGGGCCCGCGCCGCCGCCTCCGGCAGGCGCAGCGCCCAGCCCGGCAGCGGGACCTCGGCCCCGCCCCCGCCGCCCGTGCGGCCGTCGTGCGGGACGACGGCGAGCGCCGCGGAATCCGGTCCCGGTCCCTGCCGGGGATGCGGCTGCGCGGACAGGCGGGCGCGCAGGTCCTCGGCGAAGGCCTCCGTGCGCGCCCGCAGCGCCTCGGGGTCCGTGTGCAGTGCCCGGGCGACGGGCGCCTCGGGCCCGTTCAGCGTGGCCTCGAGGGCGGCGAGCGCCAGCTTGTCGGCGCGCACGGCCCGGGCCAGGGGGTGGCGCGAGAGCCGGGCGATGAGGTCGGCGCGGCCCAGCAGGAGGCCGGCCTGGGGGCCGCCGAGCAGCTTGTCGCCGCTGGCGATGACGAGGTCCGCCCCTGAGCGCAGCGCGGAATCGAGGTCCGGTTCCGCGGGCAGGGCCGGGTCGGCGCTGAGCAGGCCGCTGCCCAGGTCCGCGATCAGCGGCACCGCCCGCGCGCCGGCCAGCCGGGCGAGTTCGGGCAGTGTGGCCTCCGCCGTGAACCCGGAGACGCGGAAGTTGCTCGGGTGGACCTTGAGGATGCACCCGGTGGCCTCGCCCATGGCCGCGGCGTAGTCCTCGCACCGGGTGCGGTTCGTGGTGCCCACCTCGCGCAGCCGGGCGCCGGTGGACTCGATGAGATCGGAGAGCCGGAAGCCCGCCCCGATCTCGACGAACTCGCCGCGGCTGATGAGCACCTCGCGTCCCGCGGCGAACGCGGTGGTCGCAAGCACCAGGGCTGCGGCGCCGTTGTTGACGATGAGTGCGTCCTCGGCAGCGGGGCATGCGGCCAGGAGGGCCGCCCGGGCGGCCGCGCCCCGCCGGGAGCGCTGCCCGGAGCCCATGTCGAGCTCGACGTCGACGTAGCCGGCGGCATCGGCCAGCGCCGTGCGGGCGGCGGGGGAGAGGGGAGCACGGCCCAGGTTCGTGTGGATGATGACGCCGGTGGCGTTGATGACCGGCCGCAGCGAGGAGGTGCGCCGCCCCTCGACCGCGGTGATGACGGCGGCCTCGACGTCCTCCGGGGCGAGCTCGCCGGCCCGGGCGCGCTCCTGCACGCCCCGCACGATCGTGCGCACCACGCCGTCGCTGAGGGCCTGGGCGGCCGCCGCGACCCGGGGGAGCCGGAGCAGGGCGTCGGTGCGCGGGATGCGGCGGCGGGGGTCGTGCTCGTCCATGCGCTCCCACCTTCCTGGCCGCCGGCTCTGTGCGCGGCGGGGCTGCGCCGCGGCCGCGCCCGTGGCGGAGGCGGACGGGAATCGAACCCGCCAGGCCGAGATGCTCGGCCTCACCGGTTTTGAAGACCGGGGAGCCCACCAGGACTCAGACGCCTCCGCCGGTCAGGCTACCAGCGCTGGGCCGTCGGCCGCCGCGGCCCCGCGCGCGCCTCACCCTGGTCCAGCGCATCTCATCGCGCTCAGTGCATTTCACCGCGCCCGAGGTGCGGCACCGTTCGCCCGAAGCGCACCCGAGGTGCGCCCGAGGCGCGCGGGCTGGCCAGAGGGGTCTGGCGGCGAGTGCGCCCTGGGCGGGGCAGGGGGGCCGCTCCTAGACTGGCGCCATGAGCG
Source organism: Brevibacterium rongguiense (assembly GCF_009857845.1). Classification (GTDB taxonomy): domain Bacteria; phylum Actinomycetota; class Actinomycetes; order Actinomycetales; family Brevibacteriaceae; genus Brevibacterium; species Brevibacterium rongguiense. The sequence continues at coordinate 45,590 of NZ_WWEQ01000002.1, forward strand.
ATGCGACGGTGCCGGCAGACAGCGCAGCAGGCAGTGCGGCGACGGGAGCGGGCCCCGGTGACCGCAGCGCGGGGCCGAACTCCGCGCGGCGGGACTCCCCGGTGCGCCTGACGACCATGGCCCACGGCGGGGGCTGTGCGTGCAAGATCCCGCCGGGCGAGCTCGAGGATGCCGTCGCGGGGCTCACCGGCCAGCGCTGGGACAGTGTCCTCGTGGGCCTCGACGACGGTGACGACGCCGCGGCCGTCCGGGTGCGCGGGGACCTTGCGGTGCTGTCCACGGCGGACTTCTTCACCCCCGTCGTCGACGACCCCTACGACTGGGGCCGGATCGCCGCCGCGAACGCGCTCTCCGACATCTACGCGATGGGCGGCAGCCCGATCGTGGCGATCAACCTCGTGGGCTGGCCGCGCGACCTGCTGCCCATGGACATGCTCACCGAGGTGCTGCGCGGCGGCCTCGCGGTGGGCGAGGAGGCCGGCTGCCCGGTGATCGGCGGCCACTCCGTGGACGACCCGGAGCCCAAGTACGGCATGGCCGTCACGGGCACGGCGGATCCCGCCCGCCTGCTGCGCAACGACGCCGCCCGCGCGGACCTGCCCCTGACGCTGACGAAGCCGATCGGCGTGGGACTGCTCAACAACCGCCACAAGACCACCGGCGAGGTCTTCGAGGCGGCCATCGCCACGATGACCATGCTCAACCGGGACGCCGCGGCGGCGGCGCTGGCCGCCGGGGTGCAGGCCGCCACGGACGTCACCGGCTTCGGGCTGCTGGGCCACCTGCACAAGATGTGCCGCGCGTCCGGGGTGGGCGCGGTGCTCGACAGCGCCGCCGTGCCCCTGGTCGACGGCGCCGGCGAGGCGCTGCGGGACGGATTCGTCTCCGGTGGCACACGGCGCAACCTCGACTGGGTGCGCCCGCACGTGCGCGCGGGCGAGGGCATCGGCGAGGCGGAGCTCCTGCTGCTCGCCGACGCCCAGACCTCCGGCGGGCTCCTCGTGGCCGGCGAAGTGCCGGGCTACCCGGTGATCGGCGAGCTCGTCGAGGGCGCCGGCATCGAGGTGCGCTGATGCGCCGGGTGCTGCACTGGCCCGCCCCCGTGTTCTCAGGGATAGCCGCCGCCAGCCTGGTGCTCTTCTTCGTGGTGGGTGGCATGCGGGCCACCGGGCGCATCGGCGACGGCCTTGCCGTGCCCTGCTTCTTCGTGACGATCCTCGCCTGCTGCGCCGCGACCACGCTGGCCGCGGTCGCCTGGCTGCGACGGCGATAGCGGCGCCCGGCGGCGCTGACCCGGCCCGCGCCTCGGCGGGGGTGCGCGGGGCTTATCCTGAGCACGACCGGCGGACACGCGCCTCCCGCCCCGCCGGAGCCATCCGCACACGCCGAGGAGCCCGCATGCCCTGGACCGCCACGCCGGACGACGACCGCCGCTTCATGGACCTCGCCATCGAGCAGGCGCGCACGAGCTGGGACGAGGGCGGGGTGCCGATCGGCGCCGTGCTCGTCCACGAGGGCCGGGTGCTCGCCGCCGGCCACAATCAGCGGTTCCAGCAGGACAGCGCGATCCTCCACGGCGAGACGGACACGATCGAGAAGGCCGGCCGCCTGCCGGCCGCGGTCTACCGCGAGAGCGTCCTCTACACGACGCTCTCGCCGTGCATCATGTGCGCCGGAACGGCCCTGCTCTACGAGATCCCGCGGATCGTCGTGGGCGAGAACCGCAGCTTCGAGATGTCCGAGGCCCTCCTGGCCGAGCGCGGCGTGCAGGTCGACGTGCTCGACGACCCCGCGTGCATCGCGCTCATGGAGCGCATGCTCGCCGAGCGCCCCGCGCTGTGGAGCGAGGACATCGGCGTTGACGAGGGCGCGAGCACCAAGGGCGCGCGCTGATGGGCGCGCCCGAACCTCGGCGCCCGGCACAGGGCGACGGCGCCGTCGACACCGGAGCGGCCCCCGCGGCAGCAGGCGCAGCGCCGGCGGAAGAACGGGCGGCCGAGCCCGTCGATCGCGACTACCCCCTGACCCCGGTTCCGCGCTCGGCCCGGCGCTCGGCGTTCTCGATCACTGTGGTCCTCGTGGGCTTCACGATCTTCGCGCCCACCCTCATGGCCGGCGCATCCGTGGGGGCGGCGTTCCGCTTCTCCGAGTTCCTGGGTGTGCTCGTCGTGGGCTCGCTCGTGCTCGGCACGTACGTGGCCGCCGTCGGCTTCCTCGGCGCTCGCACCGGTCTGACCACCGTGGTCATGGCCCGCTACAGCTTCGGCACGGTGGGCTCCAAACTGGCCTCGCTGCTGCTGGGCGGCACCCAGGTGGGCTGGTACGGCGTGGCCGTCGGCACGATCGGGCAGATGACGGGGCTCGCATTCGGCTGGACCGGCTGGTGGGGTCCGGCGCTCATCATGATCGTCGTCTCCGCGCTCATGATGCTCACGGCCCTGTTCGGCTACGAGGGCATGTACTGGGTCTCCCTCGTCTCCACGCCGCTCATCCTCATCCTCGCCTTCTGGCTGACGTTCAAGGGTTTCGCCGAGGTGGGCGGCCTGTCCGGCATGCTCGCCATCGAGCCCTCGAGCTCGATGACATGGGCCGCGGCGGTCACGGCGATCGTCGGCACCTTCGCCTCGGCCGGTACGCAGGCGGCCAACTGGACGCGCTTCGCCCGCAGCGGGCGCAACGCCGTCGTGGCGTGCGGGATCGGCTTCATCGTGGGCAACGGCCTCATGGTCTTCTTCGGGGCCGTCGCGGCGCTGGCATTCGGCGAGGGCGACTTCACCACGCTCCTCATCAGCATGGGGATGATCGGCTGGGGCCTGTTCTTCCTCTTCGGCAACCTGTGGAAGTCCAACGCGGACGCCGCGTACGCGTTCGGCGTGGCCGGCGCGGAGATCACCGGCGATCGCCGCAAGGGCCCCTACATCATCGGCGGGGTGATCATCGGCACGATCCTGGCGCTCACCGGCATCGAGGGCCACATCACGGGCTACCTGAGCCTGCTGGGCGTCTTCATCCCGCCGCTGGGCGGAGTGCTCATCGGCGACTGGCTGGCCCGGTGGCGCCGCGGCCAGCCGCCCGTCGAATCGCTGACGGAGCGGATCCGCTGGCAGGGCCTCGTGCCCTACGCGCTCGGCTCCCTTGCCGCGTGGGTGTCGAACACGTTCGCGCTGGGCATCGCGCCGCTCAACGGCATCGTGGTCGCGCTCGTGCTCGCGTGGGCGCTCAGCCGCTTCACGGCGCCGAGGCGCGAGCAGGCTGCCGCCTGAGCCGCACCTCGGGCGGGGTGGGCGCGGACGTCCTTCGTCGGCGCTGGCCGCCGAGCGAGGCCGCTGAGCGCTGCCCCGCGCGTGGCGTGCCGACCGGCGCCTACGCCCCCGTCGTGATGGAGTCGTCGGTGACGCCGCGGGCGCGGCGCTCGGCCAGGCGCGCCTTCTGCGGCTCGACGACGTACTTGGGATCCTTCGTCGATTCGATCCCGGCCTCGAGGAACCCGAAGCGGGTGAGCGCCGAGGCGGCCATGAGGCTCAGCCCGCTCGCCGCGGCAACGATCCGGTTGCCGCCGCCCACCACGGCGCCGATCCCGCCGGCGATGGCCAGCCGCTCGGCCCATTCGAGCTTGGCCCCCGAGGGGCCCTCCTCGAGCGGCTCGGCCTCGACCGGGTGCATGTTCTCCTTGAGCGCGCGCATCGCGACGACGTCGCCGGTCACGCCCAGCGCGGCGAGGATGCGCGCGGGCATCGTCTCCGCTACCGGTGTCGTCACCATGGCCGAGCCGGCCGCTGCCAGGCTGGCCGAGGACACGAAGACGAACGGCAGCTCATTGCGCGCGGCGTTCCACGTGGGCGTGGCCGTGTCGGCCAGCAGCACGGCGGTGTAGGCGGCCAGCGGCGTGGCGAAGAGGGCGGCCTCGAACCCGGCCGGCGCCTCGGCGAACCGCAGCAGCCGGCGCAGGGGACCCAGCGGCAGCCGCTCCCCCAGCAGCCGGTCGATCTCGTTGACGGCGGTGACACCGGCCCCCGCCGAATAGCCGGAGAGGATCCACGAGCCCAGGCTCATGGGCGAGGTGACCTTGAGCGTGCGCATCATGTTGAGGAACCGCTCGGGCCGGCCCAGATCCGCCACGAGCGCCGCCGCGCCCACGCCGATCGCACCCAGCGCGGTCAGGCGCGTGTTGCGCCGCAGCGTGGCCCGCCCGGTGAGCTGGGCGCCCAGCGCCAGCAGCCCGCAGCCGCCGGCCATGCCCCCCAGGAACAGGTAGAGGGCGATGGGGGAGCCCCAGGGGGCGTGCTTGACGATGGGGCGGCCGTAGTACGAGGTGAACTCGACGTCCTCGACCATCGGCATCTCACGCGAGCCGTCGCCGCCGCCCCGCCGCCCGGCGAACATGCCCCCGCGCTTGCCGCGGCCTCCGGGACCGCCGCCGCGGCCGCCGCGGCGCTTCTTCTTGCCGGTGTCCGGCGGGCGGTAGCTGTCGTACTCCGACGTCATCGACGTCCTCCCAGGAAGGCCACGGCGGAGGCGGCGAGCATGCCCGCGGCGGCGATTCCGGCTCGCTTGAACATGGTGGGCAGGTCACGGGTGGGCACGTGCGGATCCGGCGGCAGCCCGTAGACCTCCGGCTCGTCGAGCAGGAGGAACACGGAGCCGGTGCCGCCCACGCCGTCGTTGTCGTTGGCCCCGTAGAGCCGGGCCTCGCTCATGCCCTGCGCGTGGAGCTGCTCGACGCGCGCGTGGGCCTTGGAGACCATGTCGTCGTGGTCGCCGAATTTGATCGACGTCGTGGGACAGGTCTGCGCGCACGCGGGCGTCTGGCCCTCGACAAGGCGGTCGTAGCAGAGCGTGCACTTGTTCGCGGTGCGCGGGTTGGGGATCTCCTGGTCGACCTTGGGCTTCTCCGCGTGGCCGTCCGGCGGGCTGATCGTGCCGTCGTCGCGGCGCTCGATGACGCCGAACGGGCAGCCGGCCACGCACGTGCCGCAGCCATTGCACACATCGGCCTGGACGACCACGGTGCCGAACTCGGTGCGGAAGAGCGCCCCCGTGGGGCACACGTCCAGGCATCCGGCGTGGGTGCAGTGCTTGCACACGTCCGAGGACATGAGCCAGCGGAACTCCGGAGTGTCCGGCGGGGCGACGTCGAGGTCGGACTGGCCCGCCATGGCGGCGTCGATGGCGGACATCGCCTGCGCCTCGGTGACGCGGCCGGAGCCCGTGCCGCAGGAACCGCAGCCGGACTGGGAGCCGGCGTGCGCCTCGGCTGCGGGATCCGCGCCCGAGGCGCACCCGCAGCTGCCCCCGCACCCGCCGCCCGAGCCGGCCCCGGGTGCGCTGGTCCCTGGCGCGCTCGTCACCGGCGCGCCTGCGCGGGCGGCGGGGGGCCCGACCTGCGGCATGCCCAGGCTGACGAGGGCGCGACCGGATTCGCGGGCCTGTTCGATCCGGTCCTGGCTCTGCTCGATGAACGCCACGTGGCGCCACGTGTTGGCGCCGAGCGACCCGGTGTTGTCGTAGGACGAGTCGAGCAGCTGGAGGTCGCCGTCCTGGGGGTTGCGGTTCCACTCCTTGCACGCCACCTCGCAGGCCTTGCAGCCGATGCAGATCGACGTGTCCGTGAAGAAGCCCTTGCGGCTGTGCGCGTGCTCGTGGTCCCAGTGGACGTCCGCGATGGGGTCCGTGGGGCCGGAGAATTCGTGCGTGAGGCTGCCGCGCATCAGTCCTCCTCGCTCGTCTCGTGGCCTGCGGTGCCGGTGCCGTGCGGGCTCTTCCCGTTCGGGCCGCCGTCCGGTTGGGCGCCGGACGCGCCGGTGCGCGCATCCTGGGCCGCCTGGGCCTCGTGTTCGACGGCGGCCTCTTCCTCCTCCGCCTCGGCGGCGCCGGCCGAGGGCCAGTGGAAGGACTCCCCGGCGCTGGGGTCGACCCCGGGCGGCAGGGTGCCGGACTGCTCGTCGGGAACGGTGATGCGGGTGTGGCCCGTGGCGAGGGTGATGCCGGCCTCCGAACGGTATTTGTCGATCATGTCGAGCAGCTCAGGACCGCGCGGGCGGCGCCCGGGCACCATGGCGCAGGCGTTGGACTTCGCCTCCTGGATCTGCGTGTTCGGATCGAGGACGAGGCCCAGCAGGTCGTTGGCGGAATCACCGCTGACCACGGCCTCGGAGCCCACGCCCCAGTGGTAGGGCAGGCCGATCTGGTGGACCGTGCGGCCGCGCACCTTGAGCGGCTTCATCCGCTCGGTGACCAGCGCGCGGACCTCGATCGCAGCGCGCGGCGAGACGATGGTCGCCCAGCCGTAGGGCTCCACGCCGGTGAGCTCGGCGAGCTCGGGGGAGATCTCGCAGAACATCTCCGGCTGCAGTTCGGAGAGGTAGGGCAGGGTGCGGCTCATGCCGCCGGCGGTGTGGTGCTCCGTGAGGCGGTAGGTCGTGAAGACGTACGGGTAGACGTCCCCGCCGGGCTCGCCGGCACCCGGGGCGTAGAGGTTGTCCTCGCGGGCGAACATGACGCGCGACGGGCTGTTCTGCTGCGCGTAGAGCGGGTTGCCCACGTGCGATTCCGGCGGTTCGTAGTGGGTGGGCAGGGGGCCGTCGACCATGCCGTTGGGCGCGAAGAGCCAGCCCTTGCCGTCGGCCTGCATGATGAAGGGGTCATCGCCGGCCAGGGCTGCGGGGCCGCCGGCACCGGGCTCCGGCTGCGCACCGGGGGCGCGGTCGGCTGGGAAGTCCGGGACGTCCGGGCCGGTCCACTTGCCGGCTTCGGCATCCCACCAGATGAGCTTCTTGCGCTCGCTCCAGGGCCTGCCCTCCGGGTCCGCGGAGGCGCGGTTGTAGAGGATGCGGCGGTTGGCAGGCCAGGCCCACGCCCACTGCGAGGCGATCTCGTCCTGGTCCTTGCCGGGCACGCGGCGGGCGGCCTGGTTGACCCCGTCGGCGTACACACCGGTGTAGATCCAGCACCCCCCGGAGGTGGAGCCGTCGGCCTTCATCTGCGTGTAGCTGGACAGGGGCTTGCCGGCGTCCGGGCCGGACTCGAAGCGCCCGTTGATCTCCGCGAGCACGGAGACGGGGTCCGGGTCGCCCTCCTCGTCCACGGGGTAGTCCCAGGTGAGGTCGAGCAGCGGGCGGTCGCGCCAGTCGGTGGAGCCGGCCAGCTTCTCACGGATCTTCACGCCCAGTTCGAACATGAACTGCAGCTCGCTGCGCGCATCCTCCGGCGGCTTCACTGCCTGGTGGCGCCACTGGACCATGCGCTGGGTCTGGGTGAACGAACCGGCCTTCTCCGTGTGGTTGGCGGCGGGCAGGAAGAAGACCTCGGTGTCGATGTCCTCCGTGACGAGCTCACCGGTCTCGATCTCGGGGCCGTCCTTCCACCAGGTGGCGGATTCGATGAGGCTGAAGTCGCGCACGACGAGCCACTTGAGGTGGGACATCGCCATGCGCTGCATGCGCCCGTTCGCGGAGCCCACCGCCGGGTTCTGGCCGAGCAGGAAGTAGCCGTCCACCTCGTCGCGCAGCATGCCCATGGCCGTCTGGTAGGTGCCGTGGGCCCCGGACAGGCGGGGCAGGTAGTCGAAGGCCCAGTCGTTGTCCTTCGTTGCCGCGTCGCCCCACCAGGCCTTGAGCAGGTTGACCGCGTAGACGTCCGCGTCGGCCCAGAAGCCCTTCTGCTCCTTTGTGCCGACCGCGTCCACCCACTGCTGGAACGTGTCGTGCGTGCCCACCTTGGGCATGGGCAGGTAGCCGGGCAGCAGGTTGAACAGCGTGGGGATGTCCGTGGAGCCCTGGATCGTCGCGTGGCCGCGCAGCGCCATGATGCCGCCGCCGGGCCTGCCCATGTTGCCCAGCAGCAGCTGGAGGATCGCCGCGGTGCGGATGAACTGCGCGCCCTGCGAGTGCTGGGTCCAGCCCACCGCATAGGCGAAGCACGTCGTGCGGTCGCGGTTGGAGTTCTCCGTGATCGTCTTCGCCAGGTACTCGAAGTCCGCGGGCGAGATGCCGCAGGTCTCCTCGACCAGCTGGGGGGTGTAGCGGGCGTAGTGGCGCTTGAGGATCTGGAAGACGCTGCGCGGATGCTGCAGGGTCTCATCGCGCTTGGGCCGCCCGGAGCCGATGGGTGGGCCGCCGCTGCCGTGGGATTCGCCGGAGGAGGCGCCGTGGCCCTCCGCATCGCCCTCGTCCGCCGACCCGTCGCCCTGGCCGCGCTCGCCGCCGGCCTGGGAGGTCCCGTCGTCCTCCATCTCATAGGCCCAGGTGGCCATGTCGTATGCACCGGTCTCCGAGTCGAAGCCGGAGAACAGGCCCTCGAGGTCCTCGGTGTCCTTGAACTTCTCGTTGATGATCATGGGCGCGTTCGTATACGCGCTCACGTACTCCTTGAACCACAGCTCGTTCGTGATGGCGTAGTTGATGAGCGCGCCGAGCAGCACGATGTCCGTGCCCGCGCGAATGGGCACGTGCTTGTCCGCCACCGCTGTGGTGCGCGTGAAGCGCGGGTCGATGTGGATGACCTTGGCGCCGCGCGCCTTGGCCTCACTGACCCACTGGAACCCGACGGGATGGCATTCGGCCATGTTCGAGCCCTGGATGACGATGCAGTCGGAGTTCGCCATGTCCTGGAGGGACTGCGTGGCTCCGCCGCGTCCGAACGAGGCTCCCAGACTGGGAACCGTGGCGGAGTGTCAAATGCGCGCCTGATTCTCCATCTGGATGGCGCCCGCGGCGGTGAAGAGCTTCTTGGCCAGGTAGTTCTCTTCGTTGTCGATGGTGGCGCCGCCCAGGCTGGCGATGCCCATGGTCCGGCGCAGGGGCCGGCCCTGGGGATCCGCGTCCTGCCAGTGGTTGCGGCGGGCCTCGAGGAAGCGGTCCGCGATCATCTCGACGGCCGTGTCGAGGTCGAGCTCCTCCCAGTCCGTGCCCTTGGGGCGGCGGTAGAGGACCTTCTTCACGCGACGCGGCGAATTCACCAGCTGCTCGCTGGCGGCGCCCTTGGGGCACAGCCGTCCGCGCGAGACGGGGGAGTCCGGGTCGCCCTCGATCTGGACGACCTTCTCGTCCTTGACGAAGACGCGCTGGCCGCAGCCCACGGCGCAGTAGGGGCACACGCTCTGGACCACCCGGTCCGCGGTGGTGGTGCGGGGTTCGACGGCGCGCGTCTTGCCCGACGTGACAGCCGGCCCGCGGCCGGTCACGTCGCCTGAGGTGAACTGTCGGATGACAGGCCACTCGAGGAAGCTCAAACGCGCCATGGTGCGGATGCTACACCCGGGTCCGGACACGGGTTCCGCGCCGCGGCGCGGGGTGCTGTCGCCCTGGCCCGCCGCCGAGGCGCCGCGGGTTGGCGGGGATCTGCGGGCTCCGCAGCAGTGCGTCTTTCGGAGCAGTCGGAGACGTGAGCCGGCGGTGCGGGTTTTCGGCATGCCGGGTTTGCGAAAAGACACGAGGCGGTTGGCTCCTCCACCGCGGCTGGAAGGGGTGGAGCCTCCATCCGGTTCTTACTCAGCGAATTGCCAGTAAGCGTCGACATGTGCTTATATGAGCGTCGAACTTTCCATCGGGGCCGCGCCGCCGATGTGCGCGCTCACCGATTGCTGCCGATAACACTCCTCTGGTCGATACTCCTGGCATCCCTGTGTCCTTCTCGTCTCGATCACCCTGTTGGAGTTCCCATGAAGCGCATCCGCGCGATCGCAGCGTCCATCCTCGCCTCCGGTGCCCTCATCCTGGGCGGCCTCGTCCCGGTCGGCACCGCCTCGGCAGACACGTACGTGTCCTACGACGTCACCAGGCTGTCGGCCGGCAACGTCGTGATGAGTGATTACGAGTGCAAGAACACCGACGTGCGGATGACACATCGTGGAACCAACGCCGACGAATGGTCGGTCATGGCCGAAGTCAGCCGCAACGGCGCCGTCAAAAGCCACGCAGACTTCGGTACCGATGGAGACCGTTCGAAGACACGCGTTCAGGTGTGTATCTATTCAGGATTCGGCAAGTACACGATCGGCCCGAGCCGCGTGTCCGTGAATACGTACGATTTCAGCGGCTACAAGAGCTTCACCGACTACACGCGCGGTTCCTTCTACGTTCGCGCCAAGGCTCGGACCCAGCTCGGTGCCGCCCGCCACGGGCGCTCGGTGCGGTTGACGGCGCGCGCTCAGCGCTACAACCCGGACAAGTTCGGCTACACCGCCTATAACCCGACGGCCCGCCTCCAGGTGAAGTCCGGGCGCCACTGGAAGAACCTCAGGACGGTCCGGCTGCACGGCGGCCGTGCGGCGGTGACCGTGAAGTCGAAGGCCAAGCGCACGTACCGCGTGACGTTCGGGCAGGTCAGCTGGGCCACGGGCGCAACCTCGCGCAGCGTTCGCCGATGAGCGGCGGCACGGCCGCGCCGGCCGGTGCGCGCATGTGGCTCGGATTCGCCGCGCTGTTGGGCGCGCTCGCCCTCGTCGGCGCCGGGATCGTGCCCGCTGCGCCGGCGGCGGCCGCCGGGCGCCTGTCCCTCGACGTGACCCGCCTGTCGGCCAAGGACCGGGTCGTCTCCGCCAGCGGCTGTTCCAAGGTCCGCGTGCACATGGTCAAGCGGAAGTCGGCCGCCGCCGAGGTGTGGGCCGTGGACGCGCGGGTCCGCAAGGGCAAGCGCACGGTTGCGTCCGCGTTCTACAACTACGAGGGCGCTCAGGGCACCGTTTCCGTGCGCGTGTGTGCCAGGCGCACCGGGTTGGGCCGCTACGAGCTCGGACCCTCCCGCGTGGTCATGGCCGATTGGGATTCGGCAGGCCGGACGCGCACGGACCGCACGAAGGGCGCGTTCTACCTGCGCGCGAAGGCGCGCACCCAGCTGAGCCCGGCCCGTCACGGCCGCTCGACTCGCCTGAGCGTGCGCGCGCAGCGCTTCGACCCGAAGTCCGCCCGGTACACGGCGTACAGCCCCCGGGCTCGGGTGCAGGCGAAGACGGGCGGGCACTGGAAGACGGTGCGCACTACCCGCCTGCGCGGCGGCCGGGCCACGGTCACGGTGCGGCCCGCGCACACCTACCGCGTGACTTTCGGCCGCACCAGCTGGGCGACGGGTGCCACCTCGCGCGCCGTGCGCCGCTGAGCCGCCCGCTCAGCACCCCCGAGCGACCTCGCACGGGCCCTGTGGATGCCACGGGGCCCGTGTCCGTGCCGCGTGAGAGCATGGCGCCATGTCCCCGGACCCGCTGCCCTACGTCACCGAGCAGGCGATCGCGCGCCTGGTGGGAGGCACGGTGGCCCAACGGGGACGCGAGTACGCCGGTGATGGCTCGGTGGGCGACGTCGAATGGCAGACCCCCACCGGAACACTCGTGGGCGACGTTGCCGGAACCGGCCCGCACCCGTATGTCACCACCGTGCACCTGCAGGCCGTCGGCACCGCCGCCGGCGGCAGCGTGACCCGCTACGACCCCGTGCGGGCGATCTGCACGTGCCCGGTCAAGGTCAACTGCAAGCACGCTGCCGCAGTGCTCTACCGGGTCAGCCTCGACGCCATGCGCGCCCAGCTGACCTCGGCCCTGCCCGGCCCGGGCACCTCGGCCCCGGATGCCGGCCCCGGTCAGGCCGGGCCGCCGCCTCTCCCCGCCGAGGCGGCCCAGGGCACGCTGGCCGATTCGCACGTGCCGAACGCCCCCGAGCGGGCGGCCGTGCCGGAGTGGAGGCGGCTGCTCAGCCCGGTGGTCGCCGGCGCTCCGACCACGGCCCGCGCCGAACCCCTTGCGCTGGGCTTCGACCTCATCGTCAAACCCCGCGCCAGCTGGTTCGATCGCACTGCCGCCCGCTCGGCGTCGTTTGAGGACCTGGCCGCGGGCACCCCCGTCCACGTCGCCATGCGGCCGCTGCAGCGCGGCAAGCGGGAGAACTGGATTCGGGGCGACCTCAGCTGGCGCACCTTCATGCACGCCTCCGGCCTGCGTGCGTACGACCGGGAGCAGGCTGCGCTCCTGGGACAGATCTACCGCCTCTACCTCGCGGACTACCAGGGCTATCCGGGGGACGGGAACCTGCTCAACCTCGACGACTTCCGCGATTCGCTTCTGTGGAACCTGCTCGAGCAGGCGTCGGACAAGGGCGTCGCATTCGTCGGCGCGGGATTCGTCGACGAGGTTGAGGTGGGCGCCGCCGCGACCGCGGGCCTGCGCGCCGACCCGGACGGCGAGGACCTCCTCCTCACCCCCTGGGCAGAGATCGACGGCGTCGAGCTGGCCCATCCGCTGCCCATCGGCACCGGGGGCATGGCCGCCCTCACGGAGGCGGGGCAGGGGCGAAGGAAGCGCGCGGACCTGCTGCTCGCCCCGGTGGCGGAGCCCCTCAACCCGCGCCTGGCCGCTCTCTTCGTCCACGGACCGGTGCGCGTGCCCGCCGCAGACCGCGAGGACTTCTTCACCGGCCTCTACCCCGGCCTGCAGTCCGCGGTCACCGTCACCTCCAGCTCCGACCTCGTCGAACTGCCCGTCATCGCCGATCCGGTGCTGCAGCTGCGCGCTGAGTATGGGGTGAACGACGTCCTGATGCTCGCGTGGTCCTGGCACTACTCCGATCCGCCGCGCCAGGTGCCGGTGCGCCGCGCGGGCGACCACCGCCGGGACCTCGCGTTCGAAGACCGTGTCCTGGCCACGGTGCGGGCGGACTTCCCCGCGGCCGCCCTGAGCGACCGCGAGTACCTCACCGGCATCGCCACCGCGGAATTCACGGTCCACGTGCTTCCTCGCCTGCAGTCCCGCGACGATGTCGAGGTGACGATCGAGGGTGAGCGGCCCTCCTACAGCGAACTCGAGGGCACGCCGGTCATCACCGTGGAGACCACCGGCACGGAGCGCACGGACTGGTTCGGCCTGGGCATCGTCGTGACCCTCGGCGGGGTGAACATCCCCTTCGGGGCCCTCTTCAAGGCGCTCGCCGTCGGCCACGACCGCCTCATGCTGCCGGATAAGACCTATTTCCGCCTCGACCACCCCAATCTGCAGCAGCTGCGCCAGCTCATCCAGGAGGCGGAGGCCCAGGGCGAGTGGAAGCCGGAGAACCCCGGAATCAGCCGCTACCAGCTCAGCCTCTGGGACGACCTCGTCCAGCTGGCAGACGAATCGACCGAAGCGCAGGCCTGGCAGTCCTCGGTGGCGGCACTGCGCAGCATCGACGACATCCCCTCCGCCGAGGTGCCGGGCACGGTGCGCACCGAGCTGCGCGACTACCAGCGCGACGGGCTGCGCTGGCTGGCCTTCCTCTACCGCCACCGGCTGGGCGGCATCCTCGCCGATGACATGGGCCTGGGCAAGACGCTGCAGGCACTCGCCCTCATCGCCGCTGCGCGCCTCGAGGGCCGCGGTGATGACGAGCTCGTCGTCGTCGACGAGGAGGGAGTGGTCTCCGCGCCCCCGTTCCTCGTGGTCGCCCCCGCCTCGGTTGTCGGTGTGTGGCGGGCAGAGGCACGGCGCTTCGTGCCGGACCTCGACGTTCGGGTCCTCGACACCACCGCGCGCAAACGCGGCACCTCGGTCGCCCAGGCAGCGGCCGGGGCGGACCTCGTCGTCACCTCGTACACCCTCCTGCGCACGGACGAAGCGGAGTTCGCCCAGGTGGAGTGGGACGGTCTCATCCTCGATGAGGCGCAGGCGGTGAAGAATCGCAATTCGAAGGTCTACCGCGCCGCGAAGAAGATCCGCGCGCCCTTCCGGCTGGCGATCACCGGCACGCCCATGGAGAACTCGCTGGCGGACCTCTGGTCGCTCCTGTCGCTGACCGCCGCTGGGCTGTTCCCCAGTGCAGCGAAGTTCAAGGACGACTACATCCGCCCCATCGAGGAGGGCATCGATCCGCTGCGCATCGCCCGACTGCGCAAGCGGCTGCGCCCCTTCATGCTGCGCCGCACGAAGGACGCAGTGGCGGCCGACCTGCCGGAGAAGCAGGAGCTCATCGAGACTGTCCCGCTGGCCCCGCGCCACCGGCGGCTCTACGACCAGATCCTGCAGCGCGAGCGCAAGAAGGTCCTCGGACTGCTCACGGACATGGACGATGACTCCAACCGGATGATCGTCTTCCGCTCGCTGACACTGCTGCGCATGCTCGCGCTCGACCCCACGGTCGTCGACGGCATCGACGCCGACGGAGTGCCCTCGTCCAAGCTGGAGGCGCTGCTCATCCGGCTCGAGGAGGCCATCGAGGAGGGCCACCGGGTCATCGTGTTCAGCCAGTTCACCTCGTTCCTGCGGCATGTGCGCGATGAGCTCGACGACCAGCGCATCGAGTACGCCTACCTGGACGGGTCCGTGACGATGCGGCGCCGGGCCGCGGTCATCGACGAGTTCAAGGCCGGCAGCGCCCCCGTGTTCCTCATCAGCCTGAAGGCCGGCGGGGCCGGCCTGACCCTGACCGAGGCCGACTACGTCTTCCTCATGGACCCCTGGTGGAACCCGGCCACAGAGGCACAGGCGATCGACCGCACCCACCGCATCGGCCAGGACAAGAACGTCATGGTCTACCGCCTGGTCGCGGAGGACACGATCGAGGAGAAGGTGCTCGCCCTCCAGGCACGCAAGGCCAAGCTCTTCGACGACCTCATGAGCGGCGGCGAGGGCTTCAGCTCCGGCTTCACCGCCGATGACCTGCGCGAGCTGTTCGGGGGCTGAGGCACGGCCGCGGGTGCGAACGGCGAGAATGGGGCCATGACCATCCCCCCGGTGCGCCGCCCCGAGCCCGTTTCCGTCGTCCGCAACGTGCGGCCCTGGGGCGGTGCGCCCTGCGACATCGCCATCTCCGGCGACCGCATCGTCGACATCCGTCCGCATGCGCCGGGCACCGCGCAGACTCCCGCAGCCGGGGCGCCACCCGCCGGCGCCCAGGGTGCGCTCTCGCGGCACAGCGGCCCCGGTGATCCCGGTTCTGCAGTCGCCGAGGCGGTGGTCGATGGGCACGGCCTGCTCGCGCTGCCCGGCATCGTCAACGCCCACGCACACGTGGACAAGTCGTGGTGGGGGCTGCCGTGGCAGTCCTATGCGGGCGAACCGACCACCGAGGGGCGAATTGCCCACGAGCGCGCGCTGCGCGACGACCTCGGCATCCCCGGTGCGGAGCAGACCGCGCGGGTGCTCGAGCAGATGGTGTCGATGGGCACGACGGCGATCCGCACGCACGTGGACGTCGACACGGGACTCGGCCTGCGCGGCATCGAGGTCGTCCGCGCGGCCGCGGCCGCGTACGAGGGAGCGCTGGACGTGCAGATCGTCGCCTTTCCCCAGGACGGCATCCTGCGCCGTCCCGGTGTCGCGCAGCTGCTGCGCACCGCCGCGGAACAGGGGGCCGAGTGCATCGGGGGCCTCGACCCGGCCGGCATCGACCGTGACCCAGTGGGCCAGCTCGACCTCCTCACGGCCCTCGCGGCGGACACGGGCACCGGCATCGACATCCACCTCCACGACCCGGGGGAGCTGGGTGCCTTCCAGATCGAGCTGCTGTGCGACCTGACGGAGCAGCGCGGCCTGCGGGGGCGGGTGAATCTCGCCCACGCCTTCGCGCTCGCCCAGGTGGATTCGGCCCGCAGGTCAGCGCTGCTCGAGCGAATGGGCGGCCTGGGCATGACGGTGACGACGGTCGCCCCGCTGCGCCTGCCGCAGCTGCCGCACCGGGAGCTGGCGGAGCACGGAGTTCGGCTGGGCCTGGGCACCGATGGGATCCGCGACCTGTGGAGCCCCTACGGCACGGGGGACACACTGGGGATCGCATGGCAGTTCGCGCGCGCCTCGGCGCTCAACGAGGACGGGGCGCTGCTCGAGGCGGTGCGCCTGGCCACGACCGACGGTGCGTGGGCCGTCGGGCGCGGCCCCGGGGCCCACGACCTGGTGGTCGGTGCCCGCGCCGACATCGTCCTCGTCGACGCGGTCAATCCCATGGATGCGCTGGTGCGCACGCCCGATCGCGCGGCGGTGATCGCCGGGGGCCGCCGGCTCCGCTGATCCGCATCCCGAACCAGTAGGCTTGCCTCAGTCGATGACATGGCCGCCCGGGCCGTTGGAGGGACACCGTGAAGCTGCTGACTGTGCGCGCCCCGCGCCTCACCACTGCGCTGTGCGCACTGCTCCTCGCCGCGGGCGGCTCTGCCCTGGCGAGCACCGCGGAACCGGCAGTGGCCGCCCAGCCTGCCTCGGCGGCGGTTGCCGAGCACGCAGCGCAGGCGGCGGGCCTGCCCAGCGCCGAGCCGCTGGCGAAGAAGACCCAGCCCGGGCTGGGAGGCGGCCCCGGTGAAGCGCCCACACAGGAGCAGAGCACGGACAGCGACGACGGCGAGGGGCGCACCCGCGTCATCGTCATCTTCGCGCTGCTGCTGGGCGCGGTGGGCATCGGCCTGACCGTCTGGGCATTCCTCACCTGGCGCCGCGGTGACGCGCGCCCGCGGGGCCGCGGCCAGCGTCCTGCGGGTGATCAGGCCCGTGGCGGTCAGGTGCGCGATGGACAGGCCCGCACTGGTCAGGACGGCGCAGCGGCCCCGCCGCAGGTGAGCGCGGAGCACCGGGCGCGCAGCCAGAAGCCGGGCCGCAAGCACTGAGGGCGCCCCGCGCGGTTGTTGCGAGCCTGGAACAAGCCTGCAACCCGGTGCGGAGCGGTCTTCGAGAGTCTGAGGGTGTCAGAGAAATTCCGGCACCACCGGACTTTGGAGGACATCATGGCACGCACCTGGAAGACCGCACTGGCAGGCATCGGCGCCGCCGCAGCCCTGGGCATCACCGGCGCGATGATGGGCGGTGGCCCCGCCTCGGCGAACAGCTTTTCGGATACCGATCAGCTGCCGTCGAAATACAGCCCGACGTTCACCTACAACGACGCCGACGACGCCTTCTGCGCGCAGGCCGGCGGATGGAACTACCACGTTGTCCTGAAGCCGCAAAACGGGGTGGGGCCGAGTGTCGACGCCCATATCGCGGCATGGGACCAGCAGTGCTGGAGCCTGGAGACGGCCTATGAGGACACCGAGTACTCCTTCATCGCCATCGGCCTGGGGGACAGCGGCGAGGCCACCGGCGATGTCATCTCGCGGGATTCGTTCTACAGCTGAGAACGCGGACGCAGTGCCGGCCGCACCCCGTCCAGGGTGAGCGGTCCGCGCTGACACCGAGAAGAGGGGCCCGACCTCCAGGTCGGGTCCCTCTTCATTCGTGCGGGCACCTTCGCGCTGCGCGCGTTCATTCCTGGAGGTGTTGGCGCACCTGCTCGCCGATGCGCCGCATGGCCGCGAGGACCTCATCCCGGGGGTCGCCGTGGGCACCCGCACCGGCCGCCGTGCCCGGGTCATCCCAATTGGCGAGGACCGCGTACGCGAGAGCGCGCTCACCCGCGCGCACGCACCCCACATCGATCCGCGCCGTCTCGATGGTTCCAGTCTTGTTCCACAGGGCGACCCCGCGGTCGGCGAAGCCGTGTGCCAGCGGATCGAGGCCGAAGGCCCCCGCGGTCATGGACAGGTCCGCATCGGCGCTCAGCCAGCCCCGCAGGCGTGCCGAGACTGCAGGGCTGACGAGCTCACCGGTCTCGATGCGGGCGCAGGCGGCGGCGAGTTCCGCTGCCGTTCCCGTCGACAGGGCGGGAGGATGCTCAGGCCCGCGGTCATCGCGGACGAAGTCGTGCAGCCCGGACTTTTCGAACCCCAGCCGACGGGTCAGCGCCGCCACGGCCGGCACACCCACCCGGCGCAGCAGCATGTTCGTGGCCATGTTGTCGCTGAAGGCGCCCACCAGCACCGCGAGGTCGGCAGCGCTCTGCTCCTGCTGGCCGAACAGGTAGAGGATCCCCGAATCGGCGATCCGATCCCCCGGCGTGGGGGCCAGCACCTCCGCGGGATCGAGGGCGCCCTCCTCGAAGCGCCGCGCGACCTCCGCCAAGAGGAAGATCTTGCCGACGCTCGCGGTGTTGAGCACGCGCTGGGGTTCGTGCTCGGCAAGCACGGGACCGCCTGCCTCGTCGATCCGCACGGACCACCGGATGCCGCGAGTGGGCAGGTCGAGTTCGATCATGGCGCCTCCGTCGTCGTGGGTGCACCATCCTGCCAGCCCGGGCGTCGAGGAACCGACGGGGCCCGCCGCGCCGCGCGCCGGACTGCGAATTTCGAAGTACGACTGGAAGTCGAGATGACGGGTAAAGCCCCAGGTGAGCGGGTCATTTGCGCTCACCGGTGAGGTTGGCAGGCGCGGCTGGCGGCAGGGGGCGTTGTTGACCCGCGGAACTCGAATCCGTAGCGTCGTGAGACGGACGACACATTTTCAGCGCCGTCGGCGACCAGCGGGCGGCACGACTTCCCGGAGGTCTTCGTGAGCAGTCCAGCCGCCCAGCCCCACTCCCCATCGCCCGGTTCGGGGCCAGCGCACAGCGCCGCCGGGAAGGAGCCGGACCTGCGCACGGTGCGCAAGGCCGTCGCGGCCTCGGCGATCGGCAACGCCACCGAGTGGTTCGACTACGGCATGTTCGCCGTCTCGACGGCCTACATCACCGCCCACTTCTTCCCTGGCGAGCACGGCCAGCTGGCCACGCTGCTCACCTTCGCCGTCTCCTTCGTCTGCCGCCCGCTGGGCGGCATGGTGTGGGGCCCGCTGGGCGATCGCATCGGGCGCAAGAGCATCCTCGCCATGACCATCCTGCTCATGGCCGGGGCCACGTTCCTCATCGGCGTGACGCCCAGCGTCGCGACGATCGGCGTGGCAGCGCCCATCATCCTCATCCTCCTGCGCATCGTCCAGGGCTTCTCGTCCGGCGGTGAGTACGGCGGCGCCGCCACGTTCATGGCCGAGCACGCCCCGGACAAGCGGCGCGGGTTCTACGGCAGCTTCCTGGAGTTCGGCACCATGGCCGGCTTCGCCCTGGGCTCGCTCATCGTGCTCCTGGGCGAGTTGACGATCGGCTCGGACGCCATGATGGCGTGGGGCTGGCGCGTGCCGTTCCTGCTGGCGGGCCCCATGGGCCTCATCGGCCTATACCTGCGCATGCGCCTGGGGGAGTCGCCCGTCTTCGCGGAGCTCGAGGAGCAGAACCGCGAGACGCAGACCGTGGGCGGGGTCTACGAGGAGCTCTTCACCCACCACCTCAAGCAGGTGCTCATCATGGCCGGCCTCGTCACCGCCGTGAACGTCGTGAACTACACGCTGCTGTCCTACATGCCCACGTACCTGGGCTCCGAGGTGGGCCTCGACCAGACCACGACGCTGACCATCATGTTCATCGCCCAGTTCGCCATGATGATCGTCATGCCGTTCGGCGGCGCGCTCTCGGACAGGGTGGGCCGCAAGCCCATGTGGTTCTTCTCCCTCATCGGGCTCATCGTGTTCTCCGTCCCCATGTACATGCTCATGGCCAACGGCTTCATCTGGGCGCTCCTGGGCTTCGCGGTCCTGGGCCTGCTCTACATCCCCCAGCTGTCGTCGATCTCCGCGACCTTCCCGGCCATGTTCCCCACCCACGTGCGCTTCGCCGGCTTCGCCATCACGTACAACGTGGCCACGGCGGCGTTCGGCGGCACCGCGCCGGCGGCCAACGACTTCCTCATCGACAAGACGGGCAGCCCGCTCGTGCCGGCGTTCTACATGATGGCGGCGTGCGTGATCGGCCTCGTGGCCACCTTCTTCATGAAGGAGACGAAGGCGGCCTCGCTGCGCGGCACCCAGGTGCCGGAGACCGGGGTGGCGCCCACCGTCGACGGCGAGCCCGTCGCCCGCTGACGCGGCAGCCCGCCCCGGCACGTCTTCCGGAGTAGTCATCGCACCCGAGGCGCCGGCCGGCCGCGCTCGGCCCGCACCTCGGGCGCTCCTCCGCCGCCGAGGCGCGGGCGGGCACGGCGCCGCCCGTGCCCGAACGCGCGCGGTCAGGTCAGTGGGCGCTGGGCCACGGTCATGTCCGCCGTGCGCCGGCCACGCGCGGCGGCCCGAAGCGGCCGCCACACGTGGCAGCGTCTGGTCGCCGATGCCCGCCGGCCCCGGATGCGGGGTCAGGCGAGAGTGCGCAGCGCGAGGAGCGCATAGGCGCGCGCGGCCGCGAGGAGGTCGTCGACCTCGACGCGCTCGTCGACCTGGTGCGCCTGCGCGTTGAGGTCGCCGGGCCCCAGGACCACCGTGGGCACCCCCAGGTCGCGATCGATGAAGCCACCGTCGCAGGCGGCGGTCCACCCGCTCAGCCGCGGTTCGCGGCCCACCGCCCGCAGCGCCGCACCGGCCGCAGCCGTGAGCGGATGGTCCGCGGCGGTGCGGAAACCGGGCATGAACATGGCCTCCTCCACCTCCACGGCGATCCCGTCGCCGGTGATCCCCGCCGCCTCGATGCGGCGCACGAGCTCGACGCGGATGGCCTCCGGGTCCTCACCGGGCAGCAGGCGCCGATCGGCGGTGAGGTTGCAGTGCGCGGGCACGGTGGTGGTGGCCTGGCCGCCCTCGATCGTGCCGACGTTCCACGTGCCGGCGCCGATGAGATCCTCGGGAGCCGCTGCCAGGGCCGCATGGTCGGCGCGGATGAGGTCGACGATCCGCGCGGCGGCGTCGATGGCGTTGCGCCCGTCCTCGGGCCGGCCGGAGTGGGCCGGAACGCCGCGCACGCGGATGCGGAAGTACGCATCCCCGCGGCAGGCGATGACCGTCTCGAGGTTCGTGGGCTCCGCGACGACGCAGCCGGCCCACCGCCGGCGCCGGCCGGCCGGCAGCGCGCTCTCCTGCGCGACGTAGGCGCGGATGCCCAGATCCAGGTCCTCCTCGTCCACCGTGCACACGAGGGACACGGGGCCCGACAGCGCGACCCCCTCCTCACGCAGGGCGGACATGGCGGCGAGGACCGCGGCGAGACCGCCCTTCATATCGCAGGCGCCGCGCCCGGTGATCCGGCCGCCGGCCACGGTGGCCGCGAACGGGTCGCCGGTCCAGCCGGTGCCCGCCGGGACCACATCGGAGTGGCCGAGGAACATGAGGCCTGGCCCCTTGCCGCCCGGCAGGTCGACGGTGAGATTGGGCCGGCCGGGGGCCACCTCCTCGGTCTTGGATGCGAGGCCGGCGGCGGCCGCGGCGATGGTGAGCGCGTCGACGCTGCCCTGCTCGTCACCGGGCGGATTCTCGCCGCCGGCGTTGACGAACTGGACCGTGAGGGCGGTGAGCGCAGCGGGGTCTATGCGCTCGAGCACCCGCGCCTCGGCCGCGGTGATGGGTGCCCCGGGCGCGGCGGACGGCCCGGTCACGGGCGCTGTCCGACCGCGTCGAGGGCACCGGCCAGGCGCGCGACGCCCTCCTCGATCCGCTCGGGGCTCGATGAGGCGAAGCACAGGCGCGCGGCATTGCGGAACTGGCGCGAGGGGCTCAGCGCGGCGCCCGGGATGAACGCGACGCCCCGGGCCAGCGCCGTCTCGAACAGCGCCTCCGTGTCCACCCCCGCGTCCTCGCCCTGGAGCGTCAGCCACAGGAAGAAGCCGCCCTCCGGGTCCGTGGTGCGTGCGCGCTCGCCGAGCACCCGGCCGATCGCTGCGACCATGGCGTCCTTGCGCGCGTGGTATTCGCGGCGCAGCCGCGCCAGGTGGTCCGCGTAGCCGCCGCCGGTGACGAAGCGGGAGACCATGTGCTGGGCGGGCACGTTCGTGCAGGAGTCCATGGTCTGCTTCGCATTGCCGATGAGCGTGCGCAGGCGCGCGTCCGCGTCCACCCACCCCACGCGCAGCCCTGGCGCGATGACCTTGGAGAACGTGCGCACGGAGAAGACCTGGGGGTCCTGGGGGCTGAGCGCGGAGAACGAGGGCACGTGCTCGCCGGAGAAGCGCAGATCGCCGTAGGGGTCGTCGTCGATGATGACGGAGCCCCAGCGGTGGGCGAGGTCGAGCAGCTTGCGCCGGCGCTCCTCGGACAGCGTGGTCCCGGAGGGGTTCTGGAAGTTCGGGATGACGTAGATGGCCTTGGGCACGCGGTCGAGTTCGCCGACGATGGCCTCGAACGCGTCGACGTCCATGCCGTGCTGGTCCATGGGGATCTCGAGGAGGTCCGCCCCGTAGGCGAACGCGGTGGCCGAGCCGTTCGTGTAGGTGGGCGACTCGACGGCCACGAGGTCGCCGGGGGAGACGAAGAGCTTGAAGGCGAGGTCCAGGCCCTGCATGCCGCCCGCGGTCACGCTGATGCGCTCCGCCGAGGTGGGGGCGCCATCGGAGTCCGCGAGGCCCAGGATCGCCTCGATGAGGTCCGGCTCTCCCTCCGTGGCGCCGTAGCCGAAGGACTCGACGGTCAGCGCCTCACCGGCCAGGGCCTTGAGCTCCTCGGTGGGGATGACCTCTGCCGCGGGCGCGCCCATCCCGAAGCGCACGATGTCGTGGCGCTGGGCGGCGATGAGGCTCGTGGAGGAGTCGATGACGGAGCCCACGAACCCGTCCGGGCCTCCGGCCAGGGGGAACTTGCCGTGGGCCGCCGCGCCGCTGAGCCCCGCCGTGGGCGCGGTGGCCGCATCGACGAGGCTCTTGACGGTGGTGATGAGGGGGTGGGTGGCGCTGCTCATGCTCTCACTTCCTGATGATGCGTCGGGGGAAGGCGGTGAAGGCCTCGACTCCGGTGTCGGAGATCCTCACCGATTCGGATACCTCGTAGCCATGGCCCTCCATCCACATGCCGCAGATGATGTGGAAGGTCATGTTCCGCTCGAGGATCGATTCGTCCTCCGAGCGGATGCTCATGGTGCGCTCGCCCCAGTCCGGCGGGTAGCCGATTCCGATCGAATAGCCCAGGCGGCTCTCCTTGGCCAGACCGTACTGGGCGAGCTTCCAGTTCCAGGCCAGGGCCAGCTCGCGCACCGGCACCCCGGGCGCCGCCGCGTCGAGCACCGCCTGCAGGCCCTCGGCCACCGCCTCCTCGAGGCGCTTGAGGTCGTCTCCCGGCTCGCCCAGGCTGATGGTGCGGGCGATCGGCACGTGGTACCGGCGGTGGGCGCCGGCGATCTCCACGACCACGGCCTCGCCGTCCTGCAGCACACGGTTCGACCACGTGAGGTGGGGAGTGTCCGCGCTGGCGCCGGTGGGCAGCAGCGGCATGATCGCGGGGTAGTCCCCGAAGCTCTCACCGGCGCCCAGCGCCTGGGCGTGGGCGATCGCCGCGGCGATCTCGTTCTGCGGGGCACCGGGCTCGATCGCGTCGACGGCGGCCTGCATGGCCCCCGTGGCCACGCGCGCGGCGTGGCGCATGTACTGGATCTCCGCATCCGATTTCACGGCGCGCACCCAGTTGACCAGCTCGAAGCTCTCCACGAGCGTCCACTCCGGCACGGCGTTGACGAGTGCCCGGTAGGCCTTGGGGCTGAAGAAGTGCGAGTCCATCTCGAGCCCGACCACTCCGTGGGTCCGCGCCACCCAGCCCAGCTGGCGCAGGCGGAAGGCCACCCAGTCGAAGGGGTGGATGTGGGGCCGGTGCACGTAGCGCTCGGGGTAGCCGATGATGAGCTCGCGGTCGATGCACGCGGTGCGCCAGGCGCCGTTGGCGTCCATCTCCCGCATGAAGAGCAGCGGATCGCCGTCCGGGCCGACGAAGAGCATCTGCGGGGTGTAGAACGACCAGGCGTCATAGCCGGTGAGGTAGAAGATGTTGGCCGGGTCCGTGACGATGAGCGCCTGCAGGCCCTGGAAGCGCATCCGCTCGCGGACCTTGGCCAGGCGGCTCGCATACTCCTGGTCGGAGAACAGGGCCGCGCGCACATCGGTGTCCGGGGCCGGCGCACGCAGTGAGGGCGAGGCCGCGGCGCTGCCCGTCCCGGCGGCCGTGGGGGATGCGTCCGGTCGAGCAGTGTCAGTCATGGGTCCCCTCGCGAGCATCACATCCGTGCGTGAGCCACACCATAGGTGTGCGTCTCGTCATCGTGTCGCCTGGACTCTGACGGTGTCAACGAGGCGCGCGGGGCGGCGGGGTGTGCGCGGGGGGAGCGCGTCCGGCCCGCCTTCCCCGTGCGCGCCTGGGAGCAACCGGCCCTGTGCTCGGCGAACCCCCGCCCGGCGGGTCGGCCCGCCGTCCCGTCACCTCGCCGGCCCCGCCCCGGCCGGCCGTCTGCGCCTCAGCCGCCCAGCACCTCGGCGGCGGCGCGCTGACCCGAGCGGATGGCGCCGTCGATGTAGCCGTTCCACACCTGCGCCGTCTCCGCACCCGCCCAGCGGATGCGGTCGCACGGCTGCGCGAGGTGCGCGCCCACGCTCGTCCACAGCCCGGTGCCCAGGCGGCCGCCGTAGCAGCCGCGGGTGAAGGGCTCCTCGCTCCAGTTGCGCTGGAGCACCTCCCGGGGCGCCGCGGACTGTGGGCCGAAGAAGGCGGCGAGGTCGCCCACGACGAGGCGGGCGCGCTCGCCCTCCGGCAGCTCGTTGAGCTCGCGGGCGCGGTGGCCCTCGACGAAGGCCACGAGGATCCCGGCGTCTGAGTCCGGCACGACGTTGTCGTAGACGAGTGAGACGCGGTGGTCGAGGCTGAGCACGGTGCCCGACAGGCCCTCCTCGCGCCAGAAGGGGCGCTCGTATTCGACCTGGAATTTGATGACGTTGCCCGGGATGACCTGGGAGGCGAGGATGTCGCGGTTGGCCGGCAGCCTCGGTGCGTACTCCAGCCGATTGGCCAGCATGGGCGGCAGGGCGATGACGACGTCGCGGGCGGTGTAGTTGCCGCGGTCCGTGCGCACGCGCACGGGGCCGTCTCCGTCCCAGCCCTCGACCGCGCGCACGGGCTCGCCCAGGCGGATGGGTCCCGCGAGCCGTGCCGCGAGCCGCTCGGAGAGCTGGTGGGTGCCCCCGCGCACGCGCGATTCCTGGGCGCCGCCGATCGTGAGCATCATGCGGTGCAGCCCGCCGCCGGAGCCCAGGTAGAAGAGCATGTGGAGGGCGGAGTAGGTCTCCGCGTCCGCGGCGAAGATGGAGCCGAGCATGACGTGGGCGAAGGCGCGCGCCCGCTCGTCCGGGCAGTTGTCCGCCAGCCACTGTGCCGCGGTGATCGCATCGAGGGCTGCGGCCTCCGGTGAGGCCCACGGGTGCGCCAGGTCGATCCGTGCGGCGAGGCTGTCGATGTCCTCGACGAGGTGGGCCCAGGCGCGTCCGGATTCGGGGCCAAGGCCGAAGGTGTCGTCGTCGCTGGTGGTGCGCTCGCCCCGGGCGAACAGGAGGGACTGACCCTCGTCGTAGACGGTGAAGGTCTCGAGACCGAGCCGCTCCGCGAGCGCCAGAGCCTCGTCCTGGGTGGGGCCCAGCCACTGGCCGCCCATCTCGATCCACGTGCCCGAGGCGAACTGCCGGCCGTCCGTGCGCCCGCCCACCCGCTCGCGGGCCTCGAGGACGAGGACGCGCAGCCCGGCCCGCTCGAGTGCCTCGGCGGCACTGAGCCCCGCAATGCCGGCGCCGACGACGATCGCGTCGTAGTCCACCGCCGAGGCGGTACTCGCCGCGCGCTCGTCCGCGTCGGTTCCGGGAGCCGTGGGGTCGCCGGCGCCGGGTTGCGGGGCTGCGGTGGTGGCGTGGTGGTCAGGCGCGGTCATCGGCGTCTCCTTCGGTGGCGGTGCGGCTGGGGGTGGGGGCTGCTGGGCTCGGGGCTGCGCATCCCGGGGCACCGGTGGATTTCGGTGCGCGGCTGGTGTCCGATGCCTGACCGGTCTCCGGTGCGCCTGCGGGCTGCGGGGCTGCGGGCGCCGGCCGTGCTCGCGCTTGTTCCGGTGGTGGTGAGCCCAGCGTGCCGGGGGCCAGGTGCAGCCGGTGTTCGAAGGCCGTGGCGATGCGCTCGCGGTACGTGCCCGGGCCGGGATAGGCGACGAGCAGGTGGGCGTTGAGGCCGTCGAGGAGCGCGATGAATTCCCAGGCGGCGCCGGCGGGATCGACGACTGCGAATTCGCCCGCGTCGCGGCCGCGCGTGAGGAGGGATTCGACCATGTCCTGCCAGGCGTCCATGGCGGTGCGCACGCTGGCGGCCATGGTGGCGTCGGCGCGCCCCATGGTCCAGCCGTCGAGCCAGAGCGCGGCGTGGGCCTCGCGGCCGCTCACGCTCATCCGGTCGATGAGGATGGCCAGGCCCGCGGTCGCCGTGGGGGCAGCGAGCGCGGGGGCGGCGGCCGCCTCGAACTCCGCGTCGATGAGCGCGGTGTAGGCGTGTGCGCGCAGCGCATCGATGTCCGGCTCGTAGTGCGCTATGAGTCCGTGCGTGACGGCGAGGTGGGCGGCGAGGCTGCGGTGCGTGAGGTTCGGCAGCCCCTCGGCCAGCGCGAGCTCGAGCGCGGCGGCCCGGATCTGCTCCGCCCGCTGGGCCCTGCTCAGCCGGGTGCGGCGAGGTCCGCCGCTGGGGGTCCGAGGTGCGGCTGCGGCCGGCCGAGCCGCACCGCCGGTGCGGTCGCGGACGTCCGTCCGCGGGTTGGCCGAAGGCGTTGACACTGTGACCCCCTTCACTCTAATCTCGATGAAACCGATTATTGACCACATGGTCAATAAGAGGCAAGCCCCCCGGAGCACAGCAGCTCCACGGGCCACCCCTTCCACACTCCGGACCCGGCCAGCCGCCCGGACATCGCCCAGCAGAAGGAGCGAGCCCATGTCGCACACCCCTCCGGAATCCGATCCGGGCGCCACGAGCGGCGCCGCCAACGCGGCCAGGTCCAGCAGCGCCGCCCGAACCGGCAGCGCAGCCGGCCAGCACCTCGGCGCCCGTCCGCACTCCTCCCGCGCGGAGCGGCGCGACGAGCGCCAGCACACGTCGCTCAAGCGCACGCTGGGCATCCCCACCCTCGTGGTGTTCGGGCTCGCCTATCTGGTGCCCATGACCGTCTTCACCACCTACGGGATCGTGAACGAGACGACGAACGGGTACCTGGCGGCCGCCTACGTCATCACCCTCATCGCCGTGCTCTTCACCGCGCTGAGCTACGCGACCATGAGCCGCGAGGTCGCCTCCGCGGGCTCCGCCTACGCGTATGCTCGGGCGGGCTTCGGGAGCCGGATCGGCTTCCTCACCGGCTGGGCCGTGCTCATGGACTACGTCCTGCTGCCCATGCTCAACTACCTGCTCATCGGCGTGTACCTCCACGAGCAGTTCCCGGCGGTGCCGGGGTGGGTGTTCGCGATGGCCGGGCTGGTCCTCGTCACGGCCCTCAACATCGTGGGCATCTCCGCGGTCAAGGGCGCCAACGTCGTCATCGTGGCCCTGCAGGTGGTCTTCTTCGTCGTGTTCTTCTTCTTCGCGGCGCGCTCGTTCGACCCCTCGGTCTCGCTGCTGGACCCGTTCTTCCGCGGCGACTTCGCCCTGGGGCCGGTGGTCGCGGGCTCCGCGGTGCTGTGCCTGTCGTTCCTGGGCTTCGACGCGATCTCCACGATGGCCGAGGAGGCGAAGGACCCGCAGCGCACCGTGCCGCGGGCCATCATCCTCACGACCGTGCTCGCCGGCGTCTTCTTCGTCATGGTCGCCTGGGTCTGCTACATGGTCTTCCCGCAGGTCATCACCGGCGATGGCGCGGACTCCGCGGCGCTGACGATGCTCGCGCACGTGGGCGGCAACCTGCTGACCGCGCTGTTCCTCGCCGCATACGTCACGGGTGCCATGGGCTCCGCGCTCGCCTCGCAGGCCTCCGTGTCGCGCATCCTCTTCAGCATGGGCCGCGACGGAGTCATCCCCAAGCGGGTGTTCGGCTTCCTCTCGCGGCGCTTCCGCACCCCGGTGGGGGCGATCCTCGTGGTCGCGGTCATCAGCGTCTCCGCCGCGTTCGCCGACGTCGACTTCGTTGCGTCGATCGTCAGCTTCGGCGCGCTCACCGCCTTCACAGTCGTCAACCTGGCCGTCATCATGGTCTTCCTCGTGCGCCGCTCCCCGGGCCGCGGTGCGCCCTCGCTGCTGCGCCACGGGCTCTTCCCGGCCATCGGGTTCGGGTTCACGGTCTGGCTGTGGACCTCGCTGACCGGGATCACGCTCCTCGTCGGCCTGGCCTGGATTGCCATCGGCCTGCTCTACCTCCTGTGGTTCACCCGCGGCTTCCGCCGGCCGGTGCCCTCCATGGAGATCGACTGAGTCACCAGCGCTGCCGGCCCGCGCCCGAGGTGCGGGCCGGCAGCGCAGGCGAGCCGCGCCTCGTGCGCCCGCTGGCGCAGGTGCCTCGCCCCGGTGGCCCGGGTGGGCTGCGCCTCGGACGCCCGGTGGCGCAGGCGCCGCGCGGGGGAGCCCGCGCGGTTTTGAATCTTGACCTACCGCTCGTTCGGCCTACGATGAAGACGGACCCGCCCGATGACGTGCGAAAGGAATCCCATGGCCGACAACACCGCTGCGGTGACGGAGCTGTTCTCCGCGCTGCACTCGCTGACCTCGTACGATGTCTCGCCCACGCTGGACACCAACCTTCCCGGCTGGTTCACCCACCCCACCATGGGGATCGTGCGCGACGGCCGGAACTTCGACCAGCACGGCTACTTCGCCCAGACCCTGCTCATCTCCGAGCACACGGGCTCCCACGTCGACGCGCCGCGCCACATCCACCCCGGGTCGGAGACGATCGAGGACTTCGGCCCCGATGTCCTCTTCGCGCCCTACAAGAAGTACGACCTCACGCGCTTCGAGCTGGAGGCGGGTGTCCCCGTCACGCTCGAGCAGATCGAGCAGGTGGAGCGCGAGGACGGCATCGAGCTGCGGGAGGGCGACATCGCGATCCTGCAGTTCGGGTGGGATCAGTACCTCAAGCCGGACAGCCACGATCCGGAGGAGCGCGGCTGGTGGGGCGCCAACGAGCCGGGCCTCACCGACGAGGCGTGCAAGCACTTCGCAGACAGGAAGATCCGGGCCATCGGCGCGGACTCCGCGGCCGTGGACATCGTCATCAAGGACGGCAAGCTCACCGACGCTCCCGGCCACGCCGTGCACTTCCTGCCCAACCGCATCCTCATCATCGAGGGGCTCGTGAACCTGGGCGCGCCGCCTGTCGAGGGCGCGTTCTTCGCGATGCCGCTCAAGATCGACGGCGGCTCCGGCTCGCCCATCCGTGCGGCGATGTTCGGCTGAGTGCCCGGGCGTCACGGCGGGTGAGAGGCGGTGAGGCGGTGTCAGTCGCGCTCGAGCCGCGTCTCCTTGAGCCCGTAGGTGCCGAGGACAGCCGGGCGGAAGCCCTGCACCTGCTTGCTCACGCCGTACAGGGCCGGGCGGAAGACGATGGGGATGAGCGGCGCATCATCGGCTACCCGCTGCTGGATCTTGCCGAAGAGGGCATCGCGCTTCTTCGTATCGGACTCCACAAGCGATTCGCCGTACCACCTCTTCACGTCCGGATTGGCGTAACCGGAGCGGATCCCGCTGCCGTCGGTGATGCCCATGAACGCGATCATCTGCGAGGTGTCGGCGACATCGGAGGTGGCATAGCTCGCCGCGATGTCGAACTTGCCCGTGCTGCGGTTCGTTGTCATCGTCGCCGAATCCAGCTTCTGGATCTTGATGCGGATCCCCAGGTCGGCCCACGTCTGCTGAGCGATCTGGGCCTGCAGCTCGCGCTCCCCGTCGCCGGCGGTGATCTGGAGCGTCACGTCGACACCGTCCGGGTGGGAAGACTCTCGCATGAGCTGCCGGGCCTTGTCCATGTTGTACTCGCCGCCGTTGACCCGGTCGTCGTGGCCCGCGAGGCCGGGCGAGATGTAGGAGTTGGCCGCCTGGGCATAGCCCCCGTAGACGACCTTGACGATGGCATCCCTGTTGAGGGCGTAGGACATCGCGCGGCGCACCTTGGGGTCGTCGAGCCCCTTCGCCTTGGTATTGATGTTGAAGTAGTCCACGCGGGTCGACGGGAAGTCGGCAGCGGTGATGTCCTGGGAGCGCCCGAGTGTGGCCATCGACAGCGCAGCCGGGCCCTCGTCGATGTCAATCTGGCCACCCTGGAGCTGGAGCATGCGCGTGTTGTCATCGCTGACGACGTTGAAGGCGACGGTGTTGAGCGAAGGGACTCCGCGCTTCCAGTACGCGGGGTTGCGTTTGAGCTTCATGCTCTGGCCCTTGGTCCAGGACTCGAGTTCGAACGGACCGGTGCCGTCCTCGTGGGTCTCCATGTACGCCTTGTCATGGCCGCCGAAGTCCTTGGGGTAGATCGAGGCGGCAAAGAGAGCCAGGTAACTGGGCAACGGGGTCCAGGGCTTCGAGGTGTCGATGCGGACCGTCTCGTCGTCGATCTTCTTCACGTCGCTGACGAGTTCGAACTCCGAGGCCCATTGGTTCTTTTCATCTTTCGCGTTGCGGGCGTAGTTGAGCGAGAAGACGACGTCGTCTGCCGTCAGCTTCTTGCCGCTGTGGAACTCAACACCGCGGCGCAGCTTGAACGTCCAGCTCCGCTTGTCCTTGGACTCGTGCCAGCCGGGCATCTCGATGGTCTTCCAGGAGCCGGCCATCGCACTCAACCCGGTGATGCGCGTGGGCCAGCAGATCACCGACGCGGTGGCGGAGCGCAAGCGACTCTCCCGCAGGGCCGCCGCAGATCTCGCCGTCGAACTCCTCGAGCGCGTCGGCATCCCGGACCCGGGGCGCCGCGCCCGGGCGTACCCCTTCGAGCTGTCCGGTGGGATGCGGCAGCGGGTAATGATTGCCGCGGCACTCGCGCAGGAGCCGAACGTCCTCCTGTGCGATGAGCCCACCACCGCCCTCGACGTCACTATCCAGGCGCAGGTCCTCGACCTCTTCCGCAGCATGCAGCAGGAACGGGGCCTCGGATTGCTCTACGTCACACACGATCTTGCCGTTGTCGCCCAGCTCTGCACGGCCCTCAGCGTGATGCGGGGTGGGCGCATCGTCGAGCAGGGCGGGCTGCAGGCAATCTTCGACGACCCCCAGCACGCCTACACGCAGCGTCTACTGCGTTCCACTCCGCGCCTGCCTGCCGGCCCCCTCGATGCGGTGGAACCCGAAGGGGGAGATCTAAGGGCCTCAGTGCTCGACGGCCTTCTCCGCGCCGTAGCCGGTCAGCGAGCGGACCTCCATCTCCGCAGCCAGGCGGGCGCTCTCCCCGTGGCGGTCGAGGACGGAGCCCAGCCAGCCCAGGAGGAAGCCCACGGGGATGGAGACGATGCCGGGGTTGCTCAGCGGGAAGATCGCGAAGTCCACATCGGGCCCGAGCATCGACGTCTTCGCCCCGGAGAAGACGGGGGAGGCCACGATGAGGACGATGGCCGTGAGCAGGCCCCCGTACATCGACCACACGGCACCGCGGGTGGTGAAGCCGCGCCAGAACAGCGAATAGAGGATGGTGGGCAGGTTGGCGCTGGCGGCCACCGCAAAGGCGAGGGCCACGAGGAATGCCACGTTCTGGCCCTGCACGCCGATCCCGCCGATGATCGCCACGGCGCCGATGACGACGACCGTGATCTTCGCGACGCGCAGCTCGGCCCTCGTTGACGCCTGGCCCTTCTTGATGACGGAGGTGTAGACGTCGTGGGCGAACGAGGTAGCCGCCGTGATGGTGAGGCCCGCGACCACCGCGAGGATCGTGGCGAACGCGACAGCGGAGACGAGCCCCAGCAGGATGGGCCCGCCCAGCTGGAGCGCCAGGAGCGGGGCCGCCGAATT
Organism: Brevibacterium rongguiense; assembly: GCF_009857845.1. Taxonomy (GTDB): domain Bacteria; phylum Actinomycetota; class Actinomycetes; order Actinomycetales; family Brevibacteriaceae; genus Brevibacterium; species Brevibacterium rongguiense. The sequence goes on from NZ_WWEQ01000002.1 coordinate 77,112, forward strand.
CACTCCGCCGGGCGCACCCGCGATCTCCTTCGAGCCCACCATGGCCGCGGCCCCGTAGCCGATGACGAGGGTGAAGAGGTAGAAGATGCCGATCAGCCAGATGGCCCAGACGACGGAGCGGCGGGCCTCCTTGGCGGTGGGCACCGTGTAGAACCGCATGAGGACATGCGGCAGGCCCGCGGTGCCGAGCACGAGCGCGAGGGCCAGGGAGATGAAGTCGAGCGGCAGCTTGCCGTACTGCAGGCCCGGGGCCAGGATGGCGGCCTTCGGGTCCGAGGCGGAGGCCTCCACCGCGGCGCCCAGCAGGGTGGAGAGGTTGAAACCGTTGAGGGCGAGGACCCAGAGGGTCATGACCGCGGCCGCGGCGACGAGCAGGAAGCACTTGACGATCTGGACCCAGGTGGTGCCCTTCATGCCGCCCACCAAGACGTAGCCGATCATGATGACGCCCACCACCGCGATGACGAGGGACTGCCCCACCTTGCCCTCGATGCCGAGCAGTAGGGAGACGAGCCCGCCGGCACCGGCCATCTGGGCGAGCAGGTAGAAGAAGCACACCGCCAGCGTGGTGGTGGCCGCCGCGAGCCGCACGGGGCGCTGGCGGAGGCGGAAGGAGAGCACGTCGGCCATCGTGAACTTGCCGGTGTTGCGCATGAGCTCCGCGACGAGCAGCAGGGCGACGAGCCAGGCGACGAGGAAGCCGATCGAGTAGAGGAATCCGTCGTAGCCGTTGACGGCGATCGCCCCGCAGATGCCCAGGAACGAGGCGGCCGAGAGGTAGTCGCCGGCGATGGCGAAGCCGTTCTGGGGGCCGGAGAACTGCCGGCCGCCGGCGTAGAAGTCCGCGGCCGTCGCGTTGTTCTTCGAGGCGCGCAGCACGATCGCCATCGTGACGACGACGAATCCCGCGAAGATCGAGATGTTGAGGACGGGGTTGTTCTCCACCTTCGCTGCGGCGATCACCGCAGCGCCGTCTGCCAGGGCGAGCGTGCTCATGCAGGGCCTCCTGCCGGAGTGGGGCCGTCCGCGCGGGGCTCGTCGCCCAGTGCGCCGTCCGGATGGTCGACTGCCTCGAGCTGCTCGCGCAGGGCCGCGGCCTGGGGGTCGAGGCGCCGATTGGCCAGCGCCACGTAGATCATCGTGATGGCGAACGTCGTGACGAACTGGCCGAGGCCCAGCAGCAGGCCCACGTTGATGTTGCCGATGACGGGCGTTGCCATGAAGGAGTGGGCGTAGGCGCCCAGCAGCACGTAGACGAAGTACCAGAGGAGGAAGACGATGGTCAGCGGCACGATGATCCGGCGGTGGGTGGAGCGCAGTCGCCGGAAGTCCTCGGACCCTTCCACCTGCTCGAAGTCCACGCGGGACTGACCGGCCTCGGGTGCGTCGTGGGGCGGGGGTTCGGTGGGATGTGACATGGACACTCCGTTGTGTCGGGGAGCGCACCCGCACCGTCGCATCGATACAGGTGAGCTGGATCACTTTTGGCGACCCTAGCACCGCCGGCGGTCACACCGGTGTAACGATTGCCCGCGTTTGCCTGGGGTAGGGGCGGCGGATGGACGCATATCGCGTCAGCCCTCCTCGCATCCCATCGCCCGTGCGACGAGGCCGTCGATGTCGACCCCGCCGGGGAGCGCCCCGTATTCGCGACCGCGATCGGGCCCGAGCCGTGCGAGCACGAAGGACCGGGCGACTTCCCCGGGTGCGCGGGTCAGCAGCACGGAAGCCTGCAGCAGCAGGGCGAGGCGTTCCACGAGCACCCGGCCGGCCGCCGCGAACTCAGCGAGGGCCGCCGGCTCGCCGTCCGCCGCCGCGGTGGACGCACGTGCGAGTTCGCGCGCGGCGACGTCGAATGCCCTGTCGTAGTCCGGCATGTATCCCAGCGCGCCCTCCAATTGGGCGAGCAGGGCCTTGGCGCTGCGGGGGTCCTTCGCCAGCGCGCGCAGGACATCGAGCACGATGACGTTGCCTGACCCCTCCCATACGGCCATGACCGGCTGCTCCCGATATCGCATGGCGAGGGGGAACGACTCGGTATAGCCGTTGCCGCCGAGGCACTCGAGGCATTCGTAGGCGTGCTCGGGACCGCGCTTGCAGATCCAGTACTTCGCGATCGCCGTGGCGATCCGGCGGAAGTCCGCGTCGTCTCCGCTCTCCGCATCGTGTGCCGAGGCCAGATGCAGGGCTGTCCATGTGGCCGCCTCGGCCTCGAGCTGGAGATCTGCGAGCACCGCGCGCATAAGGGGCTGCTCGCTGAGGCGGGCGCCGAATGCGAAGCGGTGCTGAGTGTGCCACGCGGCCTCGGCGACCCCCTGCCGCATTCCGGCAGCTGAGCCGAGAATGCAGTCGAGGCGCGTTCGATTCACCATCTCGATGATCGTGCGCACGCCCCGGCCGGGGTCCCCCACCAGCCACCCCGCGGCGCCCTCGAGTTCGATCTCCGAGGATGCGTTGGACTTGTTGCCCAGCTTGTCCTTGAGCCGCTGGATGCGTACGCCGTTGCGCTCGCCCCCCGGCAGGACGCGCGGCACGACGAAGCAGCTGAGGCCTTCGTCGAGCTGGGCGAGCATGAGGAATGCATCCGACTGCGGGGCAGAGCAGAACCATTTGTGACCGGTGAGCTCGAAGGGCCGGCCCGGCAGCCCGTCACCAGAGCCCGGAAGGCCGGCCGGCGGTGCGGAGCCGGAGTGCGCAACCGGCACCGCGCGCGTGGTGTTGGCGCGGACATCGGAACCGCCCTGCTTCTCCGTCATGGCCATGCCGAACGTCACGGCTGACTTCTGAGCCGTGTCGACGAGCCGCGGGTCATAGGCGGCCGCGGTCAGGCGCGGTCCCCAGTACGCTTCGTGCTCGGTGCCCCGCAGTGCCGCATAGGCAGCGTGTGTCATGGACACCGGGCAGCCGTGACCGGGTTCCACCTGCGCGAACAGCATGAACCTGGCGGCGCGCTCGGCATTCGCCCGCGGCTGCGTCCAGGCCAGCGAGTGCGCCCCGGCGTGCAACGCCTCGGCGATCACCCGGTGATATCCCGGATGGAAGTCCACGTCGTCTACCCGGTTGCCCCACCGGTCGTGGGTGCTCAGCACCGGGGGATTGCGCTCCGCGGCGCGGGCGTCGCGCTGGAATTCGACGCTGCCCACTAGCCGTCCGATTCGGTGCAGCTCAGTCACATCCGCCGCGGGCGCATAGTGCGCGAGAGCCTCGACGAGCGCGGTGTTGAGGCCGAACTCATCCACGCCGGTGCGCGGTGGGGACTGGTTGAGCACGGTGTGAGTGGGCACGGGGCATGCCTCCCAGGGCGGATGCGGGCGGACCCGGCCATGGCTCGGGCTGTGGTTGAATGACGCCATTGTGGCACCAATCACGGTCCGCCGCAGTGGGTGGGACCCAACGGCGGTGCCCACAGGAAGGCAACGATGAAGCTCACTGCCATGCTCCGGGCCTCCGCGGACCGCGCCCCCGGCGCCGAGGCGCTGGTCGCCGGCGCCCGCAGGTGGACCTACGCCCAGCTCGTCGCCGATGTCGACCGTGCGGCGGGCGCGCTCGCCCAGCTGGGCATCGGCCAGGGCGACCGTGTTGCTGTCATGACGTTCAATGAGCCGGAGTTCATTCTCGCCGCCTTCGGAGCGTGGGAGCTGGGTGCGGTGCTGGTACCGGTGAATCACAAGATGAAGCCGCCGGAGGTCGCTTACACGGTGGGGCACTGCGGCGCGGCGCTCGGCATCGCCTCGCCGGAGCTGCTGCCCACGGTGCGCGCGGGTGCGCCGGAAATCGAATGGCTGGGCACCTCGGGAGCGGAGGGCTTTGCCGAGCGCCTGGCGGTGGCCCCGCCGTTCGGGGAAGCTCACGCCGACGACGCTGCGCCCGCCGAGATCCTCTACACGTCCGGGACGACGTCTGCCCCCAAGGGCTGCGTGCTGAGCCACCGCGCCCTCACTCAGCTCGCCGTCCTGCTCAGCCTCAACCTCGATGCGCGCCGGGATGAGCGCATGCTCGTGGCCATGCCCATCTGGCACTCCGCGCCCATCAACGTGTGTGTGCTGCCCACGCTCTTCATGGGCGGCACCGTGGTCCTCCAAAGGGAATACCACCCCGTCGAGACGTTCGAGCTCATCGCTGCCGAGAGGATCACGACGTTCTTCGGCCCCACCGTCGCCTTCCTCGCCCCGTTCCGGGCGCTCGCCGGGTCCGGCCGCGAGGTCGCGGACTTCGACTTCTCCACGATGCGCCGTTGGCTGTTCGGCGGTGCTCCCATCGACGCCGCCGCCGTCGAGCGGATCGTGCAGACGTACCGCCCCGGTGGGCACTACCAGCTCTTCGGGATGACGGAGACCGGCCCCAGCGGTGCCGTCCTGCTGCCCCACGAGCAGCAGGTCAAGCCCGGCAGCATCGGTGCGGCGGCGATGCTCGGCGCGCGGATGCGCGTCGTCGACGCCGATGGACACGACATCCGCCCGGGGCAGACCGGTGAGGTCTGGTTCCTCACCGATACCGTCATGGACGGCTACCTGGACAACCCCGAGGCCACCGCAGCGGCGTTCGAGGGCCCCTGGTACCGCACTGGCGACATCGCCCGCATGGACGACGACGGCTTCTACTACATCGTCGACCGCCTCAAAGACGTGATCATCGTGGGCGGTGAGAACGTCTTCTCCCTCGAGGTGGAGGAGGCCATCGCCACCCATCCCCGCGTGGCGGACGTCGCGGTGGTCGGGCGCCCGGATCCCGAGTGGGGTCAGCAGCTCGTCGCCCACATCACGACATCCGAGGGCGCTGACCTGACGGTGGACGAGCTGCAGGACTACCTCGCCCCACGCCTGGCGCGCTACAAGATTCCGCGCCAGGTGGTCATGAGCGCCGAGCTGCCGCGCAACCCGTCCGGCAAGCTGCTCAAGCACCAGCTGAGGGCCGAGGCCGCTTCGGAGCCCGCCGACTCGGCGTCGGGCGGCTGAGGCCACCTCCCCCTGCAGCCGCGGGATCGGGGCGCTGCGCCGGCCCCGCCCGCGTCCCCGGTGCGCTGGCGACCCCTGTCCTGCGGTCTACCCGCTTGGCTGCGAGCTTGCGAATGCCGTAGACGGCCCAGAGCACCGCCCACACCGCGAGGCCCTGGAACAACTCCACGCGCAGCGCCGGATCCAGGGGACGCGGCCGTGCACACGTTCGCTGGTGCCGGGTACGACGACTTCCTGGCCCACTCGTTCGGCCACTGGGCGCCGACGGCCGCGACCCCCAGCGATCGCATCAACGCCGATTTCCCGACGTTCAATGGCTATTCCACGCAGGTGAAGCTCGCGCCGAAGAACGGCCTGGGCTCCACGATCGACTGGATGGTGGGCAGCAGCGGCGTCGCGGTCAAGCAGTGGGAGACCGTCGTCGACGTCAAGTCGCGCACGGCCACGGCCGGTGTCCTCGCCTCCACGCCCTCGGATCACCAGATGATCCGAGCGACGGTGGCCCTGGGCTGAGCCCCGGCCGGGCTACGCTGGCTTCGTGACCAGCAGCGCTTTGCCCCCTCACCGCGTATTCTCCTTCGGCACGCTGCTTGATCCCGCGGTCCAGCGTCACGTGTTCGGGTGTGAGATCGAGCCCACGGCCGACCGGCTGCTGGGCCACCGCCTCACGGAGGTGGCCATCTCCGATCCCGAGGTGGTGGCCGCCAGCGGCCTGGCCGTCCACCGCGGCCTCGCCCGCGCTGACGACGGTTCGGTTGCGGGAGCGCTCCTTGCGCTCACGGCATCTCAGCTCGCGCAGGCCGATGCCTACGAGGTCGCGGCCTATGCGCGCCGACGCGTGCGCACCGCGGACAACGGCGCGGCCTGGGCCTACGTGGACGCTCGCCCCCTGGCCGTTGCCCAGCGCATCGGAATCGTGGGCGACTCGATCGCCTACGGCCGCGCCGATCCCGCGGGAGGGTGGGTGCACCGCTTGGCCCGCGCCCACATCGGCGCCGACGAAACGGTCAACCGCGTGTTCAGCCTGGCGGTGCCCGGACTCATGGCCGCGCAACTTCAGGAGTTCGCGCTCGACGAGGCGCTGCACCGGCGCTGCGACACCGTCATCGTCACCGCCGGTGTCAACGATCTCACCGCAGGCGCCGGCCCTGCCGAGGTCTGCGCTGCGCTCGCTGCCGCCTGCGAGGCGCTCGAGGCCGGCGGGGTGCGCCCGGTAGTCCTCTGCCCCCTGTGGCACGACCGCGAGCGCGCCCGCACGGAGTTCGGCGCCGAGCTCGACCCCGCCCGCACCTCGGCGCTGCGGGCGGAGCTGCTGGACTGGGGCGCGGGTACGCACCGCGACGTGATCGACCTCTACCCCGTGCTCGAGGCGCGCTCGGACCTGCTGGCCGATGGGCTGCACCCCACACCGGAGGGCCACCGTCTGCTCTGGGAGGCGCTCGCCGAGCGCGCGCTGTAGCGCCCGCGGAGGACTGGTGCTCAGGCGATCGTCGACGCACCGCCGTCCAGCGGGATGATCGCCCCGGTGATATAGCTCGAGGCGCGGGAGGCGAGGAACACGGTCATGCCCGTCGCATCGTCCGGGGTGCCGAACCGGCCCAGCGGATTGCGCTCCCTGGCGGCCTCCTCGCCGCCGTTCTCCGCGATCGCGCCGCCCAGCATCTGTGTGGGGAAGGGCCCGGGAGCGATCGCATTCACGAGGATGCGCGGCGCGAGCTCGTCTGCCATGTGCCGGGTGAGCATGTGGATGCCGGCCTTCGAGGCGCTGTAGGAGAAGTTGTCGAACTCCGGCACCCGCAGGCCGTCGATCGAGCCGATGTTGATGACGCGCGCCGGGTCGTCCTGGCTGCCGGAAGCCTCGAGCAGTGCGCGGGCGCGCTGGACGAGGACGAACGGGGCGACGACGTTGACACCCAGGACCTTCGACCAGCCGTGGAGGGGGAACTCGTCGAACGGGGCGCCCCAGGCGGCGCCCGCGTTGTTGATGAGCACGTGGAGTTCGCCGAACCGCTCCTCCACCTGGGCGATGAGGCCGGTGGCGGCATCGGGGTCTGCGACGTCGGCGGGGATCGCGGTGACGTCGCCGAACTCCGCCAGCGCTCGCTGCGCCTGAGCGCAGGCATCCGCCTTGCGCGAGGAGATGATGACCCGGGCGCCGCGGGCGGCCATGCCCTGGGCGATCATGTAGCCGATGCCGCGGGAGCCGCCGGTCACCAGGACGGTTTTGCCGGTTACGGAGAACAGTTCGTCGCTCATGCGCCGAGCCTACCCGGGTGCCGGTTCCGGTGCGGCTGGCCAGCGGTGGCAGCGGTACGTGAAATGCGATGCGCGCACGGCGACGTGTGTGCGCTCGAGCGCACACCTGCGGGTGCACTGCGGGTGCGCGCGGTGCGGGCGGGCTATGGGCGCCCGCCGTGGGGCACCTCGGCCCGGACGATCTTGACGGTCGCCTCGCGGGCGGCGGAGCGCTTGTGCTCGTCGTAGTCCGGCGCGCAGGAGAGGAACAGGTCGTGGCCGTCCGGGCCGCCCAGCATGCACGCGAAGACGCCGGTGCCGGCGGGGATCTCGTCTTCGACGTCGCCGCCCTCGGCCACGAGCAGTGCCCGGCCGCCCATGGCATCGGCGACCCAGAGCCTGCCCTGCGCGTCGAGTCCGCATCCGTCGGGCTCGACCACCAGCTGGGAACGGGCCGCCTCGAAGGAGCGGGTCTGGGGCAGCTCGGAGAACTTCGCCCAGTCCCGGCGCTCGCCCAGCGCGCCGCCCGCGCCGATGTCGAAGGCGCTGACACGGCCGCCGAACGTCTCGTTGACGAGCAGCGTGGAACCGTCGTCGGTGATCGCCATGCCGTTGGGGAACCACAGGTCGTGTGCGACCGCGGTCGCGGTGCCGTCCGTGTCGACGCGGATGAGGGCGGCGAGGTCGATGTCGGCGCCCGAGGTGAGGTCGAAGCCGAAGTTGCCGACGTAGGCGCGGCCCTGCGCGTCGACGATCATGTCGTTGAGGTAGCCGGCCGCGAGGCGGGAGAGGTCCGCGTGGACGGAGACCGACCCGTCGGAGTCCTTGCGCATGACCCGCCGGTCGCGCATCGAGACGAACAACAGGGTGCCGTCCGGCAGCCAGCCGAGCCCCGAGGGCCGCTGGGGGACCTCGACCTCGGTGCGCAGGTCCGAGCCGTCGGCGCGCATCGACAGGATCCGGTGCGTGTAGAAGTCGACGAACCACCAGCGCTCGTCGTGCCAGCGCGGGCACTCGGTGAAGGTGAAGCCGGTGGCGATGGTCTGGACGTCGCGTTCGCTCATGCCGCCAACCTAGTCCAGGCCGCCGCCGCCTCTCTACCCCCGCCGGAGTTGACGGTGCACGCATCACCGCCCGTGCATGTGAGACGTTTCACGAGTAGCGTGGACGGCGAGCGGATCGCACCGGCGCGAGGGGCGCGCCGGGTAGCCCCGCGTTCGAGGAGGCGCCCCCATGCGCGCAGTCGTGTTCGAGAACTACCAGACCTTTCCTTCGCTGACCGATGTCGAGGTGCCGGAGCCCGGTGCGGGCGAGGTGCTGCTCAAGGTGGCTGGCGCGGGCGCGTGCCACTCCGACGTCTCCGTCTACCGCGACTTCACCGCCGAGCACCCCGGTGCGCTCAAGCCGTCGTTCGTCCTGGGGCACGAGTCCGCCGGGTGGGTGGAGAAGCTGGGCCCGGGTGTGACCGGTGTGGAGATCGGCGATGCGTATCTGGTGTACGGGCCGACCGGCTGCGGTCGGTGCCGTATGTGCGTGCAGGGCGCGGAGAACTACTGCGACAACGCGGCGACGAACCCGGCCCTGGCGATCGGGCTCGGGCGCGACGGCGGGATGGCGGAATACGTTGCTGTGCCGGCCCGCAACCTGGTGCCGCTGGGCGATGCCGACCCGGTGGCCGCGGCCCCGCTCGCCGACGCGGGCCTCACGCCCTACCACGCGATCAAGCAGGCACTGCCGAATCTGGCCGGCGGTGGGAAGTCCGCGCTCGTCGTGGGCCTGGGCGGTCTGGGCCAGGTTGCGGTCCAGATCCTTCGCGCGCTCACCGGTGCGCAGATCATTGCGACCGATGCGAAGCAGGAGGCGATGGACGCCGTGGCCGGCGACGGGGTGGAAACGGTCCCCGCCGGCGATGGCCAGGTCGAGCGGATCCGCGACCTGACGGGCGGTCGCGGAGTCGACGCGGCCTTCGACTTCGTGGGAGCGAAGGCGACCATCGCCACAGCACGCGCGGCCGCGGGCATTGGCTCGCGCGTTGTCGTGGTGGGGATCGCCGACGGCACGGCGGACTGGAGCTTCTTCGGCACGCCCTATGAGTCCACGCTCAACGGCACCTACTGGGGTTCGCTGGGCGACCTCTACGATGTGGCGGCGATGTATCGCCGGGGGCAGATCACGCCGACGATCCAGACTTTCGCGATGGACGATGCCCTTGAGGCCTACCGAAGCCTGGAGGCCGGGAAGATCAGCGGCCGAGCCGTCGTCACACCCAACGCATAGGACGCGGCGGAGGTGCGGTCTCCGCACGGTGGCAAGGGGAGGAGAGGCGCGGATTCGCACCCCTGCGAATCTCGGCTATTCTGAGCGTGGAGCGGGTCGCTGCGGACCCAGTTCCGCGTCTCTCCCACTTGCCGAGCGATCGGCCCTCCGCCCTAGGACTCCTATGCCTTCGCTCGTGCGCGCCTGCGCCGCCGTCCTCGCCGCCGTCCTCGCCGTGCTGGGCCTGACCGTCCCCGCGGGCCCCGCCGCCGCGAAATCTGCGCCGCGCTTCGATGTGGTGTCGCTGTCCATGAAAGACATGGTCGTTTCAAGGAACTCGGGATGTCCGTATTCGTATGTGCACCTGAAGTCGAGAACGAACGTGCGCACGTGGGACTTTCACACGCGAATGACGAAGGGAAGGACTGTCCTGCGAATCGCCGACACGTACCCGTTCTCATATCCTTACGCGGATTTCGACAGTCGTGATCATCCGCGGACAGCGCGAATTGGACTCTGTCCCTACAACAAAATCCTCGGCAAGATCACGATTGGTCCGGGACATGCATTCCTCAAAGTCGGTTCGAAGTGGATTGAGAAGCGCTCGAAGGTGAAGGGCTACTTCTACATCCGCGCGAAGTCGTCCCTGACGGCGAGCTCTCGCCGCTCGGGTTCGACCGTGCGCGTGAGCGCGCAGGCCAAGCGCTTCAACGTCGATTGGCAGCACCCGCGCTACGTGGCCTACAGTCCCAAGCGCGCCCAGCTGCAGGTCAAGTCCGGCCGGGGCTGGAAGACAGTGCAGACGCGCAACTTTTCACATGGTCGCGCCCACTTCTCGGTCAAGCAGCGGGGCAAGCGGGCCTACCGTGTCGCCTACCCCCGGGTCAGCTGGGCAACGGGCGCGGCGACGCGCACCTTTACGCGCTGACCCACACCGCCGGCTGGCGGGCAGCTGACTGCCATTGCGTCCATCCCAGGGCCTGGCAGTGAGACAGCCCGCCCGCAGTGGCATCCTTGGACTATGACCGAGCACACACAGCCGCAGCCCACCGCCGACCTCTACGACGAGCGCGGTGACGCGCTGGACTCCGTCTCGCTGCAGTTCCAGGACCTGGGCGGGGCTACCCGCTTCGCCGGCCCCATCCGCACGATTCGCTGCCACCGGGACAACGCGCTGGTCAAGCAGCTGCTCAACACGCCGGGGGAGGGCGCAGTCCTCGTGGTCGACGGTGCCCGCAGCCTCGAGTCCGCCCTTATGGGCGACATGATCGCGGAATCGGCCGTGGCCAACGGCTGGGCGGGCGTCATCATCAACGGCGCCATCCGGGACCGCGCCGCCATCGCCGAGCTGCGCCTGGGCGTCAAGGCGCTGGGCTCCAATCCGCGCAAGTCGGCGAAGGACGGGGCCGGCGAGATCGACGTGCCCGTCAGCTTCGGCGGCGTGACTTTCGAGCCCGGTGGCCGGCTGTGGGCCGACGAGGACGGCATCCTCGTCGAGCCGGCGAGCACCGCGAGCGCGCACAGCAGCACCGCGAGAGCAGACGGCGTCACCGCGCCCGGCGCCCCGACGCGCGGCTGACATGGCCGACGCGCACTCGGCCGGCCCGCTCGCGGGCACGACGATCATCGAGAACGCGTCGTTCATCGCGGGCCCCAGCGCCTGCCTGGGCCTTGCGAAACTGGGTGCCCAGGTCATCCGGATCGACCCGCTCGGCGGCGGCCCCGACAGCGACCGCTGGCCGGTGGACCCCTGCGGCACCTCGATCTACTGGCACACGCTCAACCGCGGCAAGCGGTCGGTGGCCCTTGACCTGCGCAGCGACACCGGGCGCCGGCTCGCGATGGACCTCATCACCGCACCGGGCACAGGTGGGGGCATCCTCGTGGAGAACGGCGCCGCCCGCAGGCACCTCGACGACGCCCTGCTGCGCGAACGCCGCGCCGACCTCATCCACGTGGGCGTCACCGGCAGGGCCGACGGCGCCCCGGCGGTCGACTACACCGTGAACGCGGCCACCGGCGTGCCCGGTCTCACCGGCCCGGCGGACTCGGAGCGGCCCGTCAACCACGTGCTGCCCGCCTGGGATCTGCTCTGCGGCCAGGCAGTCGTCTCCGCCGTGCTGCTGGGCCTCCTGCGGCGCGCCACCACGGGAAGGGGCAGCTTCGAGACGATCGCGCTCGAAGACGTCGCGCTCTCCGCTGTTGCGGATCTGGGCTGGTACACCGAGGCCCTGGCCGCCGACCGCCCCCGCCACGGGAACCACCTGTTCGGCACCTTCGGCACGGACTTCGCCACCGCCGACGGCCGGCACATCATGGTCACCGCGATCACCGTGCGCCAGTGGCGCGGGCTCGTCGAGGCCACCGGCCGCGGGGACGTCGTCACCGCGCTGGCGCAGGCGCTGGAGGCGGACTTCGAGGCCGAGGACCAGCGCTATGCCCACCGCGCCGTCCTCGAGGCGGTCTTCGCCCCGTGGTTCGCGCAGCGCACCTGCGCGCAGGCATGTGCCGCGCTGGGGGAGACGGGCGCGCTCTTCGCGCCGTACGCCACCGCCGCCGAGGCGGCCGCGGCCTGGCCGTCGACCCCGGTCCTCGACCGGGTCGAGCACTCCGCAGCCGGACCGCTCATCACCGGCGCCTCGCCCATCCGGGTGGACGGCGCCTACCTGCGCGCCGATGCCCCCGTCCGCCTGGGCGCCGATACCCGCAGCGTGCTCGCCGAGCGTCTGGGGCTCACTGCCGCGGAACTCGACGACCTGGCCGCGCAGGGCGTCATCGCCTGAGCGAACTCCATCCCCGGCCCGGACCCGGGACGGCGAAGCGGGCCCGAGGCAATTGCCTCGGGCCCGCTTGGCGCCTGCCTGCCGCCTGCGGCGGCTCGGGGCGGGCGCCCGCGAGCGCCCGGCCCGGCTCAGTGCTTGGGCTTGTCGACCTCTTCGAACATCGAGTCGTCGTTGTCCTCGAGGAACTGCTCGCGGTCGAGCTCGGAGTCCAGGCTGTCGGTCTCGCTCTCGGCGATCACGGCGGTGGCCTCGTCGCCGGTGGCGAGGTCGGCATCCTGATCCGTCGTCGCGGAGGTCGCGGCCTCGGGGACCGGAACCTCGCTCACGACCGGCGCGGTTGCCGCCGCGCCCTGCTCGGAGCGGGGCGTCGAGCCCACGGGGCGGGCATCGGCGGGGCGGTTGCCGGGCAGCGGCGTCGACCAGGGGTCCTCGACCGGCTGCGCCTTCTTCCAGATGTAGTAGCCGATGCCGCCCACGGCACCGGTGAGCAGGATCCAGAACAGCCACATGCCGAAGCCAGCCTTGGACTTGGGCTTCGTCTGCTTGGCCAGCGCGCGGCCCCGCTTGGCGAGGTTTTTCTGCGCCTTCTTCGCGGCCTTCTTGTCCCCGGTCAGCTTCTCCGCCAGGACGGCGACCGCGGCCGGGGTCTTGGCGCTGCCCAGCGCATCGGAGGCATCCCCGAGGTACTTCGAGGCGCGGCCGGCGGCCTCGTCGGCCGTCTTGTCGAACGAGCGGCGGGCGTCCTTGAGGCCCTCGCGGCTCTTGGCCTCGACGCGCTCGCCGAGCTCCTCGAGGCGGGGGCGGACGCGGTCCGCGGTGTGCTGGAGGTACTCGCTGGCCTCGCGCAGCTTGGGCGCCAGGGCTTCGCCGCCCTCGTGCAGCAGCTCATTGGCGCGCTCCAGGTAGGGCGCCGTGCCCTCGCGCACCGCGTCGCCCACGTTCGCGGCAGCGTGATTCACGTCCTTGAGCAGCCGATCGGCCTTCTTCTTGGGCTGGGCCTTCTTCTTGAACATCTCAACCTCCGTCGCAAGCGTGTACGCAGCGCCGGCATCTCGGGGTGCAGCGCCGTCAGCTTGCGCTGAGGCTCCCGTGCACCGGCCCCTCCCGGCCAGTCTACGGCCTCACCCGCACCACGTCAGGGCCGGTATCGGCAATTGGGCTGAGCGTTCGCGCAGACTCCGCCGCCCGCCCGCTGTGCTTTGGGCGCTCACACCCAGGCGCGGCGGACAGCGGTGCGGGCGGCGTGGAAGAATGGCGGCCATGACGAATGCAACGCAGCAGGCGATCCTGCACACGACCATGGGCGACATCACCGTGAACCTGTTCGGCGAGCAGGCCCCGGAGACGGTCGAGAACTTCACCGGCCTGGCCGAGGGCACCAAGGAGTACAAGGACGACGCGGGCCGGACGAACCCGCAGAAGTTCTACGACGGCCTGGGCTTCCACCGCATCATCAAGAACTTCATGATCCAGGGCGGCTGCCCTGTGGGCGCCGGCACCGGCGGCCCCGGCTACACGTTCGACGATGAGATCTCCCCCGAGCTGAAGTTCGACCGCCCCTACCTGCTCGCGATGGCCAATGCCGGCAAGCGCGGCGGCAAGGGCACGAACGGCTCACAGTTCTTCCTCACGACCGTGCCCACCCCGCACCTCAACGGCGCCCACACGATCTTCGGCGAGGTCGCCGACGACGACTCGAAGGCCGTCGTCGACAAGATCGAGCAGGTCCCCACCGGTCCCATGGACCGCCCCATGGAGCCCGTCACCATCACCTCGGTCGACGTCCTGCCGGCGTCCTGATCGAGTCGGCTCAGCGGACCGGGCCAGTGGACCGGGCGCACCTGTGACCCACGATCCCGGCGCCCACGGCGCACCCGAACCCGGCGCACGGCCCTCCCACGGTGAGGCCGGCGCCGGGTTCGGCCCGTCCGAGCGAGCGCCCCGGCCGGCCCCCGCCCCCGCGCACGCCCCGGCCCGCCCCGCTGCGGGTGGCCGCCGGCCGCGGCGGCCCTCTGCCACCGCGACGATCATCGCGGTCACGCTCGCGTGCTTCGTCCTCCAGTTCATCCCCGGCCTGCACCTGCAGCAGGCGCTGGCGTTCTCGCCCGCGCTCGCGGAGTCGCAGCCCTGGCGCGCGCTCACCGCCGCACTCGTCCACGCCCAGCCCAACCCCGGGCACGTGTTCTTCAACATGGTGGGCCTGTTCTTCTTCGGCACGTTCGTCGAGCGCTCCGTGGGCAGCCGCTTCCTCGTGGCGGTCTACGTCCTGGCCGCGTTCGGCGGCTCGCTGCTCACGCTCCTGCTGTCCTCCCCGTCCGCCGCCAACTGGCACGCGGGCTACGTGGGCGCCTCCGGTGCCGTGTTCGGCATCGTGGGCGTGCTGCTGACTCCCACCCGCCGCCTCGACCGCAACATCAGCGGGGTCGTGCTCTTCGTCGTGCTCAACGTGGGCTACATGGCCATCGAGCCCACCATCGCCTGGCAGGCGCACCTGGGGGGCCTCCTCGTGGGCTTCGTGCTCGGCTGCCTGCGGCTGCTGCCCCCGCGGCGCCTGGGCCCGCCGGTCTTCTGGGTGGGCGCCGGGGCACTGGCCGTGGTCATGGGCGCGCTCTACGCCCTCGCCTGAATCCCGGCGCCCGAGGCGGCCTGCGCCTGCCCCGGCCCGCGGCGCACTGTGCCTTCCCCGGCCCCGGCCCCGTACCTGTTCCGCGCCTCAACCGACCCCTCGCCTGAGCAGCCCCGTACCCGGCCCGGCTCCGCGCATGAGGAGCCCCGTATCCGAGGCGCGCAGGCGCGCGCTGCCGGCCCGCACCTCGGGCGCGGGGCGGGCGGGGCAGCGGCCGTCCTACGTGTCGTCGGAGGCGAACGGGTCCGGCGGGTGCAGCACGCGCGCGGCAAGGCGCAGCATCGCCTGCGTGACCGGGCCGATGCCGAACGCGTAGAGCAGCGTGCCGATGAACAGCCGGCCGCCCAGCAGCCAGCCGGCCGCCATGACGAGGACCTCGATGCAGGAGCGGACGAGCAGCACGGGCCTGCCGGTGCGCTCGACGAGGCCGGTCATGAGCCCGTCGCGCGGGCCCGGGCCGAACGCCGGGATGATGTAGAGCACCGTCGCGGCCCCGTTGATGACGATGCCCGCGGCCATGTAGGCGAGCTGCAGCCAGAGCGCGTCCGGCTCCGGCACGAAGCGCAGGGTGAGGTCGATGAAGGGCCCCACGAGCAGCGCATTGGACAGCGTCCCCAGCCCCGGCCGCTGGCGCAGGGGGATCCACAGGAGCAGCAGGAGCAGCGACAGGCCCACGGCGATCGTGCCGATCGACAGCGGGATGTGCAGCGCGAGGCCCTGGTGGAGCACATCCCAGGGGGTGTTGCCGAGCGTTGAGAGGATGAGCAGCCCGCTGGAGAAGCCGAACCCGGCCAGGCCCGCGTAGAGCGCGACCAGGCGCACGGGCAGCGGATAGCTCGCGAGCAGGCGGAAGTGCCCGCCCGCCCCTGCCGCCACGCGGCTAGCGCCAGCGCGTGGACATGCCCAGGCCCACCACGAGGATGCCGAAGCCCGCGAGCAGGTTCCAGTTGCCCCAGGCCTCGACCGGCCACTTGCCGCCGGAGACGTAGAAGACGACGAGCCACAGCAGGCCCAGGCCCAGAATGCTCAGGAGCACCGGCACGAACCAGCGCGGGTTGGGCTTGATGGACTGCTGGGTCTCCGAGGACGTGTAGCTCGACTGCTTGCGCGAACTCGAGCGCTTCGCCGGGTTGCCGGAGCGCGCCGTGCGCTTGGGCGAGCGCTCGCCCTTGGCGGGCTGCTTCGCCTTCTCCTTGGCGCCCTTCGCGCTCGCCGCAGTCTTCGAGCCCGTGGCACCCGCAGTCTTCGCGTCCTTCGAACCCGCGTCCTTCGAGCCCTTGGTGCCCGAGGCCTTCGAGCCCTTCGAGTCCGCGGCCTTCGCGGCGGCCTCCTCCTCGGCGGCCTCGGCGCGGTCCTTCGCCTCCTCCTCGGCGAACCCTGCGCGGTCGGCGGGATCGGGATCCTCGGCCGCCTTGGCCTCCGCGCGGGCGGCGCGCTTGTCCGCCTTGGCCTTCTTCACGCGGTGCTCATCGGCTGCGACCGCGTCGTCGTTGCCGGCGAGCTCATCGGTGCGCTTGTCCGCCTCGGCGCGGCGCTCCTCGTCCTCGGCGGCCTCGAGGTCGGCGCGGGCACGTGCCTCGGCGCGCTGCTCCCGCTCGTCCTCGGCGGCGAGCTGCTCCGGCAGGCCCGGGCCCTCGGGGTCGATGGGCTGCGCGCGCGGGTCGTCGATGTCGTCGATGAGCGCGGGATCCGGTGTCGTCTCCGCCGCCGAGGCGGGGGTGCGCTGGGTCCGGTGCGGCTTCTTGCCGCGGCTCGAGTTGGCCACGTCTCTCCTTAGGGTGCGGGTCCGATCGCACATCGGGTCGTCCCGCTCACCAGTGGGCAGGCTGTCAGATGCAGTGAAGTCTACGCGGGATCGTCGAGCGCTGCCCATTCCCGCGCACCGCGCAGTGCGTCCGGCGGGTGCGCGATGGGGTGCCGTGTGCCTTGTTCGCGCGGTGGGCGCGGGGTTGTGTGCGCTCGACCGCGTGCATAGCCTGTCCTTATCCGCCGTCGAACGAGGACTCAGGGGCAGATGACTCAGCGCCCCGGCCCCGTCCCCGACGACCACGCCCCGGATCACCGGGGAGCGGCCGGCCAGGGCCCGAATGATCAAGGTTCGACCGGCCAGGGTCCGAATATCCAGGCTTGCAATGGCCAGGGTTCACACGCCCCGGACCCCAGCGGCCGGGGCTCGGGCGATGCGGACCCGCACAGCCGGGTCTCGAGCGGCCCGGGTTCGGACGCCTCGGCCCACGGCGGCCAGTGGCCCGGGAGCCAGCACCCCGGCGACCCCGTTGTCGGCCCGCCGGCGGGTGTGCGGGAACCGGGGACCGCCTCGGCGGCCCCCGGGGCGACGAGTCCCGGCGCGACGAGTCCCGGCGCGCAGAGTCCCAGTGCGGCGGCCCCGCCGGGTCCGCCTGGCCCGCCGGATGCGGCGGGACGGCGCGTGCTCGGCGTCGCCGCGATCGTCCTGCTGGCGCAGACCGCTCTCACGTCGATCGTGCCCGTCATCGCCCCGTTCGCCCGCGCGCTGGGGATCGCCGAATGGCAGATGGGCCTCGTCATCTCCGTGGCGGCCCTGTGCATCGTGCTCACCGGGCCGCGGTGGGGCCGTGCCGCGCAGCGCTGGGGGCCCAAGCGGGTCCTGGCCGTGAGCCTGGGCAACGGCATCCTCGCGATGGTCGCGTTCGCGCTCGTCGCCCAGGCGGGCCTCGCGGGGGCGCTGTCCGTGCTCACCGTGGTGGGCGGGCTCATCGCCTCGCGCGGGGTGTGGTTCGGCCTCAGCGAGGCGGCGCTCGTCCCCACGGCCCAGACCTACGTCGCCTCACTCACCGACAGCCGGGAGGCGCGCGTGCGCGGCATGGCCTCGATCGGCGCCGCGCAGGGAGTCTCCATGCTCATCGGCCCGGCCGCCGGCGGGCTGCTGGGCGGCATCAGCCTCATGGCCCCGGTCTGGGCCTCGCCCGGACTGCTGGCGGCCGCCCTCCTCATCGTGCTCATCGGCCTGCCGGCGCGCCGCGGGGCGGCCACCGACCCCACCGCGCGGGTCTCCCCGCTCGACCGCCGCGTGCTGCCATACCTGGTCGTCTCGTTCGGCATGTTCACGGTGTTGGGCTTCGTCGACATCCTCATCGGCTTCGTCGCCCAGGACCGCCTGGGCCAGTCTCCTGAGCGCACGGCGCTCACCACCGGCCTCGCGCTCGTGGCCGCCGGCGTGGGGCTGGTCCTCAGCCAGACGGTCATCGTGCGCCTGCGCAGCTGGAGCCCGCGCGGCCTCATGCTCGTGGGCGCCATCGTGGCGGCCCTGGGCTTCGCGGGACTCGTGCCAGACCTCGGTGCCGTGGGCATCTTCGGCGGCGTCTTCCTCGCCGGCATCGGCATGGGCATGGCCTCACCGGGGGCCATCAGCGGCGCCACCCTGGTCGTGGGGCGCGCGGAGCAGGGCAGCATCGCCGGCCTCATCGCTGCCGTCAATGCCCTCACGATCATCGTCGCACCGCTGCTCGCCACCGTGCTCTACGGCTTCGCCCCGGCGGTTCCGCTGCTGCTCGGCACCGCCGCGGCCCTGGCGATCGCCGGGTTCGTCTGGGCCAGCCCCCGGCTGCGCCGCGATGGCGCAGCCCACGCGGGTGAGGCGGTGGACCCCGCGCTGGCGCAGGCGGGCCTGGCACAGGACGGGGGCGATCCAGGCGGTGCAGGCGCAGCCGTGGACTGAGGCGTGGGCCAAGCGGGAGTGCGGGCCCCTGGCCTGAGGCGCTGGCCGCCGCGCGCCGGTGCGGTTCGGCTTAGAATACGAGGGGACCGTGCGGGCGCCTGCCCGCTTGAGCAGCCGAAAGCAGATGATCAGTGGACCAGCCCATGAGCCGCCGCGAGCGGATTGCGCAGGAGCGCGCTGCCCAGGAGGCTCAGCGCGGAGGGACCCCCGCGTCCGCTGCGGATGCCGCGGAGCCCGCGTCCGGTCGGCCGCCTGTGGGTCGTCAGTCCGCGGTCCAGCCGACCGCCGGCGAGGCGGCCGCGCGGGGCGAGCAGCTCAGCGGCGAGCAGTCCCGCGGCGGACGGCGCGGCGCCGAGCATTTCAGTGCCGAGCAGGTGAGTAACGAGCAGTCGGGTGGCGAGCCCCCGACCGAGCGCTTCGATCCGATCGGCGGTGGACAGGGGTCCGCCGCCCGGCCCGTCATCCGCTCAGCGCAGCCCACCGGCCAGCAGGCGGCACTCGGCCAGGGCTACGGCACCGGCGGCCGCGCCTACGCGGGCAGCGCACCCCACGCGCCGGCGCAGCACCCGAACGCCGCGGCGCCCTCCGGCCCACCTGCGGGCGGTCAGGCGCATCCCCAGTCCGCGCAGTACGGCTGGCCCACCGCCGCGGCCCCCGCGGCCGCGGACTACTCGGCGCGGACCCAGCCGTGGGCCGGCCAGCAGCAGGCCCAGCCCGCGGCGCCCGCGGTGGCCGGGAGCACCTCGGCGGCGGGCGCCGGGGACTCCGGCGCTGGCGGTGGGAGCCGGAACCGGGAGTACGAGCCGCTGGGCCCCGTGCGCGGCACCATCCGCGCGTTCGGCGAGCTGTGCATCACCGCCGGCCTCGTCCTCATCCTCTTCGTCGTCTGGCAGCTGTGGTGGACCGACTTCGCCGCGGACAACGACAACCAGAAGCTCGCGGACCAGCTGACCACGCAGTGGAAGGACAACCCCAAGGACGAACTGCCGGATGACCCGGACGAGCCCGTCGTGGGCAAGGCGCCGGAGGCGGAGAAGGCCTTCGGGATCGTCTACATCCCCCGCTTCGGCGACGACTACTACCGCACGCTCGCCGAGGGCGTCTCCCTGGACCCCGTGCTCAACAACATGGGCCTGGGCCACTACCCGTCCACCGCGATGCCCGGCGACGTGGGCAACTTCGCCCTGGCCGGGCACCGCGTGACGTACGGCAAGCCGCTCAACCAGATCGCGGAGATGCGACCGGGGGACAAGATCATCGTGCAGACCGCGGATGGCTACTACACGTACACGTTCCGCAACTTCGACATCGTCCTGCCCGATGACACCGACGTGCTCTCGCCCGTCCCGGCCTACCCCAAGTACAAGGGCAAGGACCGGATCATGACGATGACGGCGTGCAACCCCATGTTCTCCGCGCGTGAGCGCTACATCGCCTACTCCGAGCTCACCGACTGGCGGCCGGCGTCCAAGGGCGCGCCCTCGGACATCAAGGACTCGCCCGCGTTCGCAGATGCAGGAGGCAAGTGACCGTGTACGGATTCATCTGGCGCAACCTCCCCGGGCCGTGGTTCGTCCGCCTGCTCATCTGCCTCATCCTCATCGCCGCCGTGTGCTACCTGCTCCTGCAGTTCGTCTTCCCCGTCATCGCCCCGTACATGCCGTTCAACGGCGCCACGGTGGACGAAGGGGGCGGGCAGTGAGTGGAGCCGGTGCGCACATCCTCGTCGTCGACAACTACGACAGCTTCGTCTACACGCTCGTGGGCTACCTGCGCGAGCTCGGTGCGCGCACGACCGTCATGCGCAATGACGACTTCGATGCGGCCCAGCTCGACGAGCTGCTGCCCGGTTTCGACGGCGTGCTCCTGTCCCCCGGCCCCGGTGCGCCGGCGGATTCCGGGGTGAGCCCCGCGGTCATCGCCTGGGCGGAGGCCCACCGCCTGCCGCTGTTCGGCGTCTGCCTGGGCCACCAGGCCCTCGGCGAGGTCTTCGGCGCGACCGTGGCGCACTCGCCCACGCTCATGCACGGCAAGACCTCGCTCGTCGAGCACACCGGCGAGGGCATGTTCGCCCACTGCCGCAACCCGCTGACCGCCACCCGCTACCACTCGCTGGCCATCGTCGACTCCACGCTGCCGGCCGAGGTCTTCGAGACGACCGCGCAGACCCGCGACGGCGTGGTCATGGCGATCGCGCACCGCACCGCACCGCTCTTCGGCGTCCAGTTCCACCCCGAGTCCGTCCTCACCGAGGACGGCTACCAGATGGTGGGCAACTTCCTCGCCGTCTGTGGGATGCCCGAGGCGGCCCAGGCCGCGCGGGGGCGCTCGCCCATTGCCTCGGCGGGCCTCAACCGGGCCTGAGCCTGGGCTGCAGCCGCCGAGGCGCGGCCGACGGTCCGGCCTCGCCGGAACCTCCCATCTCGGCCCGGTTCCCGGCGAATCCCGGCCACGAGCGAGCTCACGAGCCCGGTCGCCCCGGCACGCGCACAGCGGCCGGCACCCGGATGGGTGCCGGCCGCTGAGGGCGAGGGCGAACGCACGGGCTACATGCGCCGCAGGCTCTCGATGAGCTCGTCGACGGCGCTCGAATCGCTGTCCGCATTCCCGGGATGGGGGCGGAGTCATCGCCGTCGGCCCCGTTGTTCTGGTCGGAGGGAACCGGGAGCGGGCCGCCGGTCGCCGAGGGCAGGGGCGCCTCGGTGGTGGGCTCCGGCGTGGGCGGGGCCTTTGCCACGGTCACCGTGATGGTGGCGTGCTGGTCGGTCTGCCCGCCGCCCTTGATGTTCTGCTGGAAGACCTTGCCCGCGTCGTGGTCCGCGGTCTCCTCCTCCTCGACCTGGCAGCCCAGCTGGTACTTGTCGTCCTTGAGGATCTTGCAGGCGTCGTCGCCGGACTTGCCGGTGACGTCCGGGACGTCGACGAGGCCGGTGGAGAGCACCAGGTCGACGTTCGAGCCCTTCTTCACGGTCTTGCCCTTGCCCGGCTTCGTGGAGATGACGTTGCCCTTCTCCACGGTGGGCGAGTTCTTCTCCGTGTTGTTGCCGGCCTTGAGGCCCGCGTCGTCGAGCTTCTGGCGCGCCAGGGATTCGGTGTCGCCGCCGGTGTCCGGCACCTTGACCTCATCGGGACCGGTGGAGACGTAGAGCGTCACCGTGTCCCCGCGGCGCACCTCGGTGCCCGCGTTCGGATCGGTCTTGACGACGCTGCCGGAGTCGACGTCGTCGTCCGCGATCTCCTGCTGCTTGGACTGCAGCCCCTGCTCCTGCAGGTACTGCGCGGCGTCGTCGGCCTTGCGCTCGACCAGGTCGGCCAGGGCGAACGGGGGGTTCTCCTCCGGCTTCGTGGCGTTGTAGACCCACAGGCCCAGCCCCGCGAGCACGAGGACCATGAGCGCGGCGCCGGCCCACAGCCAGCCGCGCTTGCGGCGGGTGGCGGCCTGCTCTTCGGGCCCGGCGTCCGGCAGGGCGGACAGGCCCGAGGTCGCCGGATGGGGGTCCTGGCCGATGCTCGCGACGGCGCCCGTGGGGGTGCCGCCCGTGGGCGCCGCCCCCTGGCCCATCGGCACCGGGAGGGGGGCCACGACGGTGGGCGGGGCCTGGGTGATCGCCCGAGTGGCGTCCTCGCCGTCGATGGACAGCGGGCGGCCGTCGCGGGCCGCGAGGACGTCCTCGCGGAACGTGAACGCGTCCTGATAGCGCTTGTCGCGGTCCTTCTGCAGGGCGTGGAGGACCAGGCGGTCGACGCTAACGGGAATGCCCGCCACGAAGTCCGACGGGGGCCTGGGGGTCTCACCCACGTGCTGGTAGGCGACGGCCAGCTGCGAATCGCCGGTGAACGGCGGGCGGCCCGTGAGGAGCTCGTAGAGCAGGCACGCCGTCGAATACAGGTCCGAGCGGGCATCGACGATCTCGCCGCGCGCCTGCTCGGGGCTCAGGTACTGGGCGGTGCCCACCACGGACTGGGTGTTCGTCAGGCTGCCGGTGTCCTCGAGGGCGCGCGCGATCCCGAAGTCCATGACCTTGATGTCGCCGTCCGGGGTGAGCATGACGTTGCCCGGCTTGATGTCGCGGTGGACGATGCCGTTGCGGTGGCTGTACTCCAGCGGCGCGAGCACGCCCGCCGTGACGTCGAGGGCCTCGCGGACCGTGAGGTGGCCGTGGGCGGAGAGCACCTGGCGCAGGGTCTGCCCGTCGATGTACTCCATGACGATGAAGGGCACCTGCACGGCGGAGCCGCCGGATTCCGTGAACGTCTCCTCGCCGGAGTCGTAGACGCCCACGATGCCGGGGTGGTTGAGGCCCGCGGCGGACTGCGCTTCGCGCTTGAGGCGCTCGTGGAACGACGGGTCGCGCGCCAGGTCGGAGCGCAGCAGCTTGATCGCCACCCGGCGCCCGAGGCGCGTGTCGAGTCCCGCGTGCACCTCCGCCATGCCGCCGCGGCCCAGCAGGTCGCGCACCTCATAGCGGTCGGAGAGAATCCTGGGCTCGCTCATGAATCTCCTCCGCTGCCCGCGCCGGAGCCGCTGTCCGAGCCGCCGGAGTCGCCGGCGCCGTTGTTGTCCGAACCGCCGCCGGCGTCGCCCCCGCTGCCGTTGTCGGAGCCGCCCGAGTCGCCTCCGCTGTCCGAATCGCTGCCCCCGTTGTCGGAGCCCGAATCGCCGGAGTCGCCGGAGTCGTTGCCGGACCCGGATCCGGAGTCGCTGCCGCTGTCGGAGCCCGAATCGGATCCGCTGCCGGAGTCCGAGTCGTCGTTCGACCCCGAGCCGCTGCCGGAGGTCTTCTTCGACGACGAGCCGCTGTCGTTGGACCCCGAGCCGCTGCCGGAGGTCTTCTTCGACGAGGACCCGCTGTCATTGGAGGACCCGGAGGAATCCTCGTTCGACGAGGAGCCCGAGCCGCGCGAGACCTCGATCGTCACGCGGTCGCCCTTGGCGAACGTGTAGCCGTCATCGCCGCGGCGCACGCGGGTGACGGTGCCGGCATCGCGGCTCGAGCTCACGGTCACGGCGCGCACCGTCAGGCCCAGCTGCTCGATGTTGCTCGTGGCGGACTCCTGGCTCAGGCCGATGTAGTCATCCGGGTCGAGGGTGACCGTCGCGCTGTCGGTCGTCTGGGACTGCTGCGCGGTGGGGCCGGGATCGGGCTGCGAGTCACCGCTCGTGGCAAACGTCCACACGCCCCACACGAGCAGCGCGAAGACGAGGATGCTGGCCAGCACGATCGCGAAGACCTTGCCGCCGGACATCTTCCGCCGGCCGTCCTGGAGCTCATCGGGGCGCTGGGCGTCCGCGCCCTGCGCATCGGCGGCCTGCCCGTACTGGCCCGTGCCGGGCTGCTCGGAGCCGACGACGGGGTTCTGCGCGGTCACGGGCAGCACGCGCGTGGCCTGGTCCCCGACGCTGGGCTGGAAGGCGCGCGTGGCGTCCTCGCTGCCGGCGCCCTGGGCGAGCTGGGGGATCGCGGCCTGCGCGGCGGCGATGTCGCCGTTGGCCAGCGCGCGAGCGCCGGCCGCCACGGCGGCCCCGGAGTCCGGCCGCTGCTCGGGCTTCTTGGCGAGCATGAGGTCGACGAGGCGGCGGGCGGGCTCGGAGACGGTCTCGGGCAGCGGCGGGTGCTGCCGGTTGACCTGCGCGATGGCGATCTCCACCTGCGAGTCGCCGGTGAAGGGGCGCTGGCCGGCGAGCATCTCGTAGAGGATGACGCCCAGCGAGTACAGGTCGGACTGGGGCACCGAGCCCTTGCCGGTGGCCTGCTCGGGGGCCAGGTACTGCGCTGTGCCCATCACCTGGCCGGTCTTCGTCAGCGGTGCCTGGTCCGCGGCGCGCGCGATCCCGAAGTCGGTGATCTTCACGCGGAAGTCGGGCGTGATGAGCAGGTTGCCCGGTTTGATGTCGCGGTGGACGACGCCCGCGCGGTGCGCGGCATCGAGGGCCTGGGCCGCCTGGGCGGTGACGTCGAGCGCATCGTGCTCGCTCATCCCGCCGTTGCGGTCGAGGATGGAGGACAGCGGCTCACCCGGGACGTACTCCATGACGAGGTAGGGCGAGCCGTTCTCCTCGCCGTAGTCGTAGACGCCGGCGATCCCGGGGTCGGACACGGCGCCCATGCTGCGGGCCTCCGCGCGGAACCGGTCGAGGAACGACTGATCGCTCAGGTACTCCTCTTTCATGATCTTCGCCGCGATCTGACGGTCGAGGATCGTGTCGCGGCCGCGCCACACCTCGCCCATCCCGCCCACGGCGATGCGGCTGGTGAGCTCGTACCGGCCGCCGAGCATCGTTCCGGGCTGGGGTCTCATTTGTCGATCACCGCTTCCATGATGTCCTTGGCGATGGGGCCCGCCACCCGTCCGCCGGATGCCTCGCTGCCCGCGCTGCCGCCGTCCTCGACGACGACGGCGACCGCGACCTGCGGGTCGTCGGCCGGGGCGAAGGAGGTGAACCAGGCGTGCGGGGAGCCGCCCTCCGCGTGCTGCGCCGTGCCGGTCTTGCCGGCCACCTTGACGCCGCTGATCTGGGCCGCGGTGCCGGTGCCGTCCTCCACGACGGACTCCATCATGTCCGTGAGGGAGTCCGCGGTTCCGGAGCTGATGGGCCGCGAGAACTCCTTGGGGGAGGGCTTCTCGATGGTCTCGAGGGTCTTGGCGTTGCGCACCTGCTTGACGAGGTTGGGCGTCATCTCGCGGCCGCCGTTGGCGATCGCGGCGGCGACCATGGCCATCTGCATGGGCGTGGCGCGCACCTCGTACTGGCCGATCGCGGACATCGCCAGGCTGGGCTCGTTCGCATCCGCCGGGAAGGTCGACGGCGAGACGGACAGCGGCATGTCGAAGCGCTTGCCGAAGCCGAACTTCTCCGCCTGCGCGTTGAGCGCCTTGCCGCCCAGGTCCATGCCGAGCTGGGCGAATGCGGTGTTGCACGAGATCGTCAGCGAGTGCTTGAGCGTGGCCCGGCCGTTCGAACCGCACGTCTCGCCGCCGGCGTTGCGCAGGGAGCGGCTGGTCTGGGGCAGCTTGAGCGAATCCGGCGCGGAGATCTCCGAATCGGGCTTGACGTCGCCCTTCTCCAGGGCGGCGGCGGCCGTGATGAGCTTGAACGTCGAGCCCGGCGGGTAGAGATTGCCGCCGATCGCGCGGTTGTACAGCGGCTTGCTCTTGGCGCCCTCGAGGCGCTGGTAGGCGTCCTGCGCGCTGCTGCGATCGTGCGTGGCCAGCGTGTTCGGGTCGAAGCCCGGGGTGGAGGCCATCGCGAGCACCTCGCCGGTCTTCGGGTTGAGGGCGACGGCGGCCCCGCGCTGATCGCCCAGGCCCTCCCAGGCCGCGCGCTGGGCCTTCGCGTTGATCGTCAGGTCGATGGCCGCGCCGGAGGGCTGCTGGCCGGTGAACCAGCTGCCCACGCGGTCGTAGAACATCGCGTCGGAGGTGCCGGAGAGCAGGTCGTTCTCCGAGCGCTCGAGCCCGGTGGTGCCGGAGACGATGGAGAAGTAGCCGGTCATGTTCGCGTACGCCTTGGCCGACAGGCCGTCCCCGCCGTAGGTGCGCTGGTACTTGTACTCGTCGTCCACGGGGTTCGAGGCGGCCAGCTCCTTGCCGTCGACGAGGATGGGCCCGCGCGGACGGGCGAGCTCGGCGATGACCGTGCGGTTGTTCAGCGGGTTCTGCCGCAGGCTGTCCGCGGCGAAGTACTGGATGGCGCTCGTCGAGCCGAAGAGGAGGGCGAACAGGACGAAGCCCACGACGGCGACGTGCTTGAGCGGGTTCTTCACTGGTCTTCACCTCCCATGCGGTTGCGGGATCTCACGGCGGGCCGGGCGGTCGTCGCGGCCTCCTCGGGATCCCCGAGGGGAGCCTCCTGCGGCCGCGGCGGCACTCCGGGTGAGGCCGCCTGCGCCCCGTGCTGGGGCAGCGCGGACGTCGGCGCCTCGTCCTCGGGGTGACCGGCCCGGGCGGCGGGCCCGCCCTCGGCCTGCGGGGCGGCCGCGGCGCGGCTGGGCCGCGCGCTGCCGGCCACCCGCCAGGCGTCGTCGTCATCCGGGCCCGAGGCGCGGGCCAGGTCCTCGTCGCTGAACTCGCCCGTCGCTCCCGAGTGGTAGGCGCCGGCGGCGGAGTCGGCAGCCACCGGTGCATCGGCGCCGGCCGGCCCAGCGCCGGCCGAGCCGGCGGTGCTTGCCGCGGGCGCCTCGGCGGCAGAGGAACGGCGGGCGCGGCGGCGCGGCGAGTCGTCCTCGTCGCGCAGCACGGGCAGCACGCCCGTGGGGATCTCCGTGACGGGCCGGCGCGCGTTGTCCGACATGCGCAGGAGCAGGCCCACGATGATCCAGTTGGCCACGAGCGAGGAGCCGCCAGCGGCCAGGAACGGGGTCGTGAGGCCGGTGAGCGGGATGACGCGGGTGACGCCGCCGACGACGATGAAGGTCTGCCACGCGAACGTGAACGACAGCCCCGCCGCGAGCAGCGTGCCGAAGCCGTCGCGAAGCATGAGCGCGGTCTTCATCCCGCGCTCGAAGAAGATGAGGTAGAGCGCGAGGATCGCGAAGAGGCCCACAAGGCCCATCTCCTCGCCCAGCGAGGCGAAGATGAAGTCCGAGTTGGCGAACGGCACCGTCTGCGGCCGGCCCTCGCCGAACCCGGTGCCCATGAGCCCGCCGTTGGCCATCCCGAACAGGCCCTGGACGAGCTGGTAGGACCCACCCGCCTGGCGGTTGAACACCTCCGGGTCCAGGGCGTGGAGCCAGCCGTCGACGCGCTGCTGGACGTGGTCGAAGAGCAGGTAGGCGACGTAGGAGCCGCCGACGAAGAGCAGAGTGCCCAGCGCGATCCACGACTTCACCCCGGTGGCGATGTAGAGCATCGCCACGAACAGGCCGAAGAACAGCAGCGAGGTGCCCAGGTCGCGCTGGAAGACGAGGATGCCCACGCTGGCCAGCCACGCGATTGCGATGGGCCCGGTGTCGCGCAGGCGCGGCAGGCGCAGGCCCAGCACCTTCTTGCCGGCCAGGGCGAGCTGATCGCGGTAGTTCACGAGGTAGCCGGCGAAGAAGGCGGCGAGCAGGAGCTTGGCGACCTCGCCGGGCTGGAACGAGAACGGGCCCACGGAGATCCAGATCTTGGCGCCGTGGACGGTGGTGCCCAGGCCGGGGACCAGGGGCAGCAGGAGCAGCACGATCGCCGCGAGGCCCGACAGGTAGATCCAGCGGCGCAGGATGCGGTGGTCGCGCATGACGATGACGACGGCCGCGGCGAGGATGCAGCCCAGGGTCATCCAGATCATCTGGCTGTCCGCCTGGTGCTTGTCGGCCGCGATGTCGAGGCGGAAGATCATCGCCAGGCCCAGCCCGTTGAGCAGCACCGCGATCGGCACGAGCACCGGATCGGCGTACTTGGCACGCCACCACGTGACGATGTGCAGGCCGATCCCCAGGCCGGCGAGCCAGAACGTGTACTCGTAGACGTCCGCGGGCACGGAGTCGGAGGTGCCCAGGCCCACGAGCACATAGGCCGCGGCGGAGATCGCGACGGCGATGAGGACGAAGAGCAGCTCGGCGATGCGGTACGTGCGCGGGCCGCGCAGCTCCGAGGATTCGGCGGCCTGCGCGGCGGCGGGGGCGGGTGCCTCCTGGGCCGCCGCGGCGGGTGCGTAGCTCATGCGCCGGCCCCCGCATCGGCGCTGGCGCCCACCGGGCTGCTCGGCGCCGGGTCCGGGGACTCGGTGGCGTCCGAGGCCCCGGGCTGGATCCCGGTGCGCTGGGAGTTGGCCTCCGACTCGCGGCGCATGTCGCCCACGACCTTCTCCGCGGACTCCTTGGAACCGGCCGGAATGGTCTCCTCGAGGCGGTGCTGGCTGTAGGAGGACAGGCCGGTGACCTGGATGTCCGAGCGGTCCTCGACGCGGCTGAGCGCCACGGGGCCGATCTTCTGGGACACGCCGCGGTAGACCGTGACGTAGCCGCCGTCGTTGCTCACGTAGTACTGCGAGCGCACGAAGTTCCAGCCCAGCAGGCCGGCGACGCCGATCACCGCGACGACGACGAGCGCGGCGAGCAGGCCCTTGAGGGCGCGGCGGCGCGGGCGCGGCTCGTCGTCGAGGTCCTCGTCGAGGCCATCGGCGGGGGCGCCGAACTCATGGGCGGCCTCGCTGTCGGCCTGGCAGTCGGCGCGGCGCTCGGCGCGGCTGCGGCGCTCGCCCGTGCCATCGTGGCCTGCGGCGCCAGCATCGGCTGCGGTTTGCTGGGCGGCACGCTCCTCGGCCGCCCGCTCTGCGCGGCGGCGTGCGCGGCGCGAGCCGGGGGGCGCCTCGGCGGCGGAG
>NZ_WWEQ01000030.1 GCF_009857845.1 Brevibacterium rongguiense
CCGCGGCCCCGCTGCTCTCCGGCGCCGCCGAGTCCGCGCAGCCCACAGCGGCGGCCGGCGAGCCGAGCACGGCCGCCGGTGTGCACGCCGCGGCCCTCGCAGCCGCCGCGCACCGTCTCGCCGCTGTGCCCTACGCCGATTCCGCGCTCGTCACCGCCGTCCTGCGCACCCGCGGCGAGCTCAGGGGCTCGGGCTTCCTCGTCCCGCCGGTCGAGGAGACGTTCATCAAGGCCTCGACCTACGCCTCGAACAAGTGGCCGTGGCTGGCCGCCGAGCTGCCCGCCGGCCACGCGGTCGTGCGCATGAGCATCGGCCGCCACGGCGACGCGCACTGGCAGCGGCTGCCCGATGCGGAGCTCGCCGAGCGCGCGCTCGCCGACTGGATGGCCATCACGGGCCGCGCCGACACCGTCGTCCACACCGAGGTGCAGCGCTGGACGGCCGCGCTGCCCCAGTACGCCCCGGGCCACCTCGAGGCGGCAGCGGACCTCGATGCCGTGCTCGGCTCCGTCCCCGGGCTCGCCCTGGCCGGCTCCGCCCTGGACGGCGTGGGCATCCCCGCCTGCATCGCGCGGGCCCGCACGGCGGTCGGGCGCCTCCTGCGCCCCGCACGGTCCACCTCCCCGCACGTCGAACACCACCAACCGAAGGAGTGACACGCACATGAGCGGCTACTCGCAGCCCAGCGCCGAGCAGATCGAGAAGTACAACAAGGAGATCCGCTACATCGGCTACTCCGTCTTCGCCGCCGGCGGGGACATCGACGACGCCGACCGCGCCGCGCTCGCCGCGGAGGTCGTCGACGGCCTGGCCCGCCTCGAGAGCGATGGCCTCGTGGTCCGCGGCACCTACGATGTCTCCGCCCTGCGCGCGGACGCGGACATCATGTTCTGGTGGCACGCGCCCAGCGTCGAGGTCATCCAGCGGGCCTACTCGGTGGTGCGCCGCTCGCTGCTGGGCTCCATCCTCGAGCCGGTCTGGTCGGTCGTCGGCATGCACCGCCCCGCGGAGTTCAACAAGTCCCACCTGCCCGCCCTGCTCACCGACGCCGAGGCCGGGGACTACCTGTGCGTCTACCCGTTCGTGCGCTCCTACGACTGGTACCTCCTCGATCCCGAGGAGCGCTCCGCGATGCTGCGCGAGCACGGCCAGGCCGCCGCGGGCTACAAGGACATCAAGGCGAACACGATCTCCTCGTTCGCCCTGGGCGACTACGAGTTCCTCCTCGCATTCGAGGCCGAGCGGCTCGACCGCATCGTCGATCTCATGCGCGACCTGCGCAACACCCGCGCCCGGCTGCACGTGCGCGAGGAGATCCCCTTCTACACGGGCCCGCGCCGCAGCCTGGCCGACATCATCGCCGGCTGGCGCTGAGGCCGGGCGCGGCGCCCTCCGGGGCCTGCGGGCGGCTGACGAGGGTGACGAGGAAGACGCTGAGCTGCATGAGCAGGAACCAGCTGCCGAGCTTCGCGATCGACACCGGATGCCAGCCGCCCGCCTGGTCCGGGTAGGCCCACGCGCCGGCGGCCGTGCCGATGTTCTCCGCGAGCCAGATGAAGACGGCGACGAGAGCGAACGCGACGACGACCGGCATCCGGCCCGTGGTGCGCCGCACCCGGAAGGTCATGGTGCAGCGGCCGTAGGCGAGCACGACGGCCGCCACGAGGCACCAGCGGGCGTCCCAGATCCAGTGGTGGGCGAAGAAGTTGGCATAGGCCGCGGCCGCGAGCGCCCCCGCCAGCCACAGCGGCGGGAAGCGGGTGAAGCGCAGGTCGAACAGGCGCATCACCCGCATGAGGTAGGAGCCCACCGCGGCGTACATGAACCCGGTGAACAGGGGGACCGCGCCGATGTGGAGGACCCCGCCGGCCGCGTACTCCCAGGAGCCCGCGTGGGTCTTGAACACCTCCATGGCGGTGCCGGCGACGTGGAAGACGACGATGACGAGCGCCTCGCGGGCGGTCTCGAGGCGCAGGACGAGCATGCCCGCCTGGATGGCCAGCGCCGCGAGGGTGAGGGCGTCGTTGCGTGCCAGGCGTGCCCCAG
The DNA here is from genome assembly GCF_009857845.1 of Brevibacterium rongguiense. Taxonomy (GTDB): domain Bacteria; phylum Actinomycetota; class Actinomycetes; order Actinomycetales; family Brevibacteriaceae; genus Brevibacterium; species Brevibacterium rongguiense. The sequence continues at coordinate 2,047 of NZ_WWEQ01000030.1, forward strand.
CCGGGTACCACAGGGCGGCGGCCACAATGCAGGCGAGCATGAGCGCGCCGAACAGACACGCCCACGCCTGCTTGAGGACGAAGACGCAGAACTCGGTCCAGGGCCCCGAGCGCTGCCCGCGGGCCTCGAGCAGGCGGCGGACGGCGGTGTCGATCCGGTGCTCGGTCGCCGGGCTGTTGGGCCCGTGCGGGGCGGGCGCGCTCACCCGAGCTGGACCGGCAGAAGCCCCCGCCGGGTGCGGGCGGCGAGATCGTCCAGCGCCGCGGGCAGGCGCGGGAAGCGCCACGCGAAGCCGGAGGCGGCCAGCACCTCGGGTTCGACCCAGCGCGACTTGAGGACGAGCTCGGCCTCCGTGCGGATGATCCGCGCCCCGGCGCGCAGCGCCCACGCCGGCAGGGGCACACCGCCGCCGCGGCCGAGGGGCGTGCCGAATGCGCGGCGCACCTGCGCCATGAGCTCCGCGTTGCTCACCGGGTGCTCGGTTGCGACGTTCACGGCCCCGCTGACCCGGTCATCGGCGATGAGGTGGAGCACCGCGCGGGTGAAGTCGTCGACGTGGATCCACGAGAAGACCTGCGCGCCGTCGCCCTCGCGGCCGCCGAAGCCCATGCGCGCGAGGTTGACGATGGGCGCCAGCGCCCCGCCGTCGGGGCCCAGCACGATCGAGGTGCGCAGCGCGATCCGGCGGACGTCCACGGCCGCGTCGAAGAGCTCGCGCTCCCAGGCGCGGGCCACCGCCACGGAGAAGCCGGAGCCCAGCTGGCCGGCGGCTTCCGTCTGCGGCCGGTCGCGGGCATCGCGGTAGATCGTGCCCGTGGAGCTGTTGAGCCAGACCGGGGGCGGGGCGTCGCAGGCGGCGATGGCGTGTCCCAGGGCGGCCGTCGTCTCCGTGCGCGAGGAGAAGATCTCGTCGGCCGTGCGCTTCGTGTAGCGGCAGCTCACGGAGCGCCCGGCGAGGTTGAGCACGGCGTCCGAGGCCTCGAGGACCGCGCGGAGGCCCGCCGGGTCGTCCCAGCGGGCGTCCGCACCGGGTGCGCGGCCGATAGTGCGCACCGTCCAGCCCTGGGCGGCGGCGAACCGGGCGACGTGGCCGCCGATGAAACCGCTCGCACCCGCCAGGACGAGGCGCCCCGCGGGGGCCGTCACACCGCCGGGCCCGCCGGGCGGCGCATGGGCAGGTGCGGGATGCCGTCCTCGAGGAACTCGTCACCGGAGACGGCGAAGCCGAACTTCTCGTAGAAGCCGCGCAGGTGCGCCTGCCCGTTGAGGGTGAGCATCGTCTCCGGGCCGAACTGCTCGACCAGCGCGCCCACGAGCGCGGAGCCGATCCCGCCGGCGCGCACCTCGGGGTCGGCGACGACGCGGCCGATGCTGCGGCCCTCGGGGTGCCCGGCGGGGCCGTCGATGAGGCCCCGGGGCAGCAGCCGGGCGTAGCCGGCGGGCTTGAGCGACAGGCCCGTCTGCTCGCCGTGCGAGTCGCGGAAGGGCACGGGCCCGGTGCGCCCGAGGACACTGGCCGGCAGGATCGCGTGGAGCGTCTCCGGGTAGAGGTCCACGCCGTCGAGGTCGAGGAAGAGGCACTCCTGCTCGACGACGAAGACCTCCGAGCGCAGCTGCAGGAGGCCGTAGAGGTCCTCCGGGCTCAGCTGGGCGAACGGTGCGATCGTGACATCGGATGCGGCGAAGCGCCGCGGGCTCTCACTGCTCATGCCACCAGCATAGGCCCGCCCCGGCGGGCCCATGCGGCTCAGCCCTCGTCGAGCGTGAGGCTGATCGAGTTGATGCAGTAGCGGTCGTCGGTGGGCGTGTCATAGCCCTCGCCGTGGAAGACGTGCCCCAGGTGGGAGTCGCAGGCCGCGCAGCGCACCTCGACGCGCTCCATGCCCAGCGAGGAGTCCGTGATGTAGCGCACGGTGTCCTTGGCCAGGGGAGCGTAGAACGACGGCCAGCCGCAGTGCGAGCCGAACTTCTCCTGCGAGGTGAACAGCTTCGCCCCGCATGCCCGGCAGCGATAGGTGCCGGTGGTCATCGTGTCCGTGTACTCGCCGACGAACGGCCGCTCGGTGCCGCCCTCGCGCAGGACCGCGTACTCCTCGGGGGTGAGGATGTCGCGCCACTGCGCCTCGGTGCGGGCGCCGGTCGGCTCGGCTGGGCCGGCGGGAGTGTGCGGCTGGGTCATGGTGCCTCCTGTGCTGAGGGTGCTGGACGGGTGTGCGGGGCCTGCCCGCGGCGCGCGGCCGGTGAGCGGTGGCGGAGGTTGGATGCGCGGGCGGCCATACGGGGCAAACACGGGGCGGGCCCGGGTTGTTCCACACGGCCCGCCCAGGCGCCGCGGGTAGGATCGGTGCAGGCCGCAACGGTGAACGGGAGGTAGGGCAGATGGCCAAGGGCAGTGGGGGCTCGCGCAGGGGCCTGCGGTGGGCACTGGCGGGAATCGGCATCGGCGCCGGTCTCGGAGCGCTCGTCTCGGCAGCCTCCTCCGGGCTCGCCGTCTACTTCGCCCGGCGCATCGTCATCCCGGGCAACGCCCAGGACGACGTCGAGATCCTCCACGTCGACGGCTTCGACGAGGACCTGCGGATCCACCTCGCGGCCACCCCGGACACGCTCGTCAACGGCACGTACGGGCTCTACTTCGCCGGCGGCACCGGCCACGCCACGATCGGCGACATCATCGAATACGACCCGGCGTCCAACACCGTCTCGCGCGAGGTGCTCGCGGTCAACGCGGGCGATCTGCGCGCCGCCCGGCGCGGTCGCTGGACGGGCACCGCCTACCCGCACCCGGATGCCACGGGCCTGCCGCACCGGGAGATCGAGCTGACCTCCGACGCCGGGCGGCTGCCCGCCTGGGTGCTACCCACCACCTCGGCGACCCCGCGCAGCACGTGGGCGATCCTCATCCACGGCCGCGGCGGCTCGCGCGCCGAGGGCCTGCGGTCAGCCCCCGTGCTCGATGCCCTCGAGATGCCGGCGCTCGCCATCTCCTACCGCAACGACGCCGAGGTGCGGGCGGCCAAGGGCGCGCGCTACGGGCTCGGCGACACCGAATGGCTCGACGTCGATGCCGCGATCGACTACGCGCTCGCCCACGGTGCGCGCGACGTCGTGGTCTTCGGCTGGTCGATGGGCGGGGCGATCGCGTTCCAGGCCGCCTCGCGGGGGCGCAACCGCGCCGCGATCTCCGCCCTCGTCCTCGACGGGCCCGTGGTGGACTGGTATGACGTGCTCGACCACCAGGCCAAGCAGAACTTCCTGCCCACGCCCATCGCCCGGCTGACGCTCGACATGATCACCCGGCCCTGGGCACGCCCGGTCACGGGGCTCGAGACCCCGCTCGACCTCGACCGGATGGACTGGGTCCAGCGCGCCGCGGAGCTGGACAAGCCGGTCCTGCTCATCCACTCCGAGGACGATGAGTTCGTCCCCACGCGCGCGGCCCATGCGCTGGCGAAGGTGCGCAGCGACCTCGTGCGGATGCCGGCCTACCGCAAGGCGCGCCACACGAAGGAGTGGAACGTCGACCGGCGCCAGTGGAACGACGATGTCGCGCAGTTCCTCGACGCGAACGTCCCCGATCGCCGCGCCGACGTCTTCCGCACCGCTGGACTCGACTGACCCGGGCGCGCGGTCACGGCACCGCCGTGGTCGCATGGTCTGCTCGGGGGTGGCCCGCCCGGTGCCGCCGCCGCACCGCCGGGGTGGGCTGGCCTGCCCGGGGCGTGTCCGCGCTCAGCCCTCCGGGGCGTCCGGCGGTGCGTCCACCCGGTAGCGGCAGATGAGGGCGCCTTCGCCGGTGAGCACGCTGGCCGGGACGGCGCCGACGGGGGCGTCGAGGTGCGCCGCTCCCAGCAGTCCCGCGGGCGCGTGCCCGTCGGCCGCGGCACCGGCGAGCAGGGGCGCGATCGTCGCGCACAGCTCGTCGACGGCGCCCGCGCGGATCCAGGCGCCGAGCAGCGAGGGGCCGCCCTCGGTGAGTACTCGGACGAAGCCGCGCCGGCGCAGCTCGGCCAGCGCCTCGGCGGGGGCGAAGCCCGGGCGCAGCCGGGCAACGGCCTCGGACCCGGCCCAGGCCCGCAGGCGGGCCAGGACCTGCGGGTCATCCGCGGAGGTGAGGACGATGACGGGGGAGCTGCCGGCCGCGTCGAGCCGCTCGGTGTCGATGTCGCCCGAGGCGGTGACGAGGACGAGGGCGGGTACGGGCGCCTGCCCGCGCGCCGCGCGCTGCTCCCGGTGCGCCGGCTTGGGCGACAGGCGCGTGTAGCGCTCCGTCCGGGCCGTGCCCGCGCCGACGACCACGCAGTCGGCCAGCGAGCGCAGGACGGAGAACACGCGCTTGTCCGCGGGGGAGGAGATCGTGCCGGACCGGCCGTCGGCGCCCACGACCGCCCCGTCGAGGGAGAGGACCATATTGGCCTGCACGCGCATGCCCGGCGTGTGGCCGCTCAGGGGGCCTTCGTCGTAGAGCGCCACGAGCGCGGCCTCGCCGTCGGCGGGCGGGAGCGGGCCCGCGGCCGGCAGCAGGGCGGTGAGCGGGACGGGGGCCTGGGCTCCGCCCGCAGCACTCACTTCCCGATGTCCGCGGCCGAGCCCATGATGATGTGGGGCTTCGCGGCGGGGGTGAGCGTCTGCAGCAGGTACTTGAGGTCGTTCTTGGCCAGCGTCACGCAGCCGTGCGTGCCGGAGCCGTGGTCCACGTGGAGCCAGATCCCACTGCCCGGCTTGGGGCCCAGCGGCTGGGTGCCGTCGCGCGGGGGCGTGCCGGGCTTGCGGTTGAAGTCGATGGCGATGACGTAGTCGAACACGCCCGTGGCCTTGGCTCCGTACTGGGCCTCGGCGCCCGAGCGCATCGAGGCATCGCGCGTATAGGGCAGCTTCGTGCCGGGGTTCTTGTCGTAGCCGCCGGCGGCCGTGAGGCTGAAGACGCCGGCCGGGCTCGTCTGATCGCCCTCGCGCCGGTTCGCCTTCCAGCCGTTCTTGCCGTTGTGCCCGGCGAACGAGCGCTCCTTCTTCCAGGTGCCGTCCTGCAGCGTGTAGAGCGTCGTGCGGGCGGTGGTGCCCTTCTGCTGCTTGGTCGTGGCGACGAGGACCTGGGTGGTGCCGGCGGGCAGCTTCGCCATGTTCTTCTTGCCCACGCCGGGAATGGCCGTGGCCTGGGCGGTGCCGGAGGAGTCCTGCGAGGAACCGCTCATGGTCGACTGGCCGCTGTCCTTCGCGGCCGCGGTCGTGGGGTCCGCATGGGGCTTCGGCGCGGCTGCTGCCGGGGTGCGCAGCGTGGGCCCGGCGAAGTCGCTGGGCGAGGTGATCGCGGGCGCATCGAGTGCGTCGTCGCCGCTGGGCGCGGCCGAGGCGGGGGAGACGGCGCTGCCGACGAGTGCGGCGGTGAGCGCGGTGGCGCCGGCGATGCCCAGGGTGCGGGGTCGGTTCCGAGACGTCATGGGACTATGGTGGCACGAAACGTTGACGATTCCGTGAACGCCACTCGCGGTGCGGCTGTTTAGAATCGCCCCATGAGCTTTCCCCCTCCGTCAGAGGAGCCCGCACTCGGCCGCCGCCCCGAGGACGACGAGGCGGCGGACTCGCTGACCTCGCAGCTGTTCATCGGCGAGCGCGAGTCCGGCGGCTCCGCTCAGGCGCCGTCGTCCGCCGCGTCCCCCGAGGGGGCAGGCGCGGCCTCCGGTGCCGGCTTCGATTCGGCGGCCGGCGGGGCCGGCGGGACCGAAGACGCAGCGTTCGATCCCTTCGCAGCGGGACCCCGCGCGGGCGGGGCCGGTGGACAGCCGGCCGGAGCGCAGTGGTCGGGAGCGGAGCAGCCCGGAGCATCCGGCGCGGACCCCGGGGACGGCGAATCGACCCAGGTGATGAGCATGGAAGAGCTCTCACGCCTGGCGAAGGAGACCCACGACGACCGCCTCGACGGCCCGGCCGGAGGCTCGCACGCCGCCGGCGGGCCGCGCGCGACTCGGCGCGACGACGAGGCGGCGCGGGCACAGGCCGCGCCCTCCGTGTGGCCCGGTGCTCCGGGCGGTGCCGCCGCTGCCCCGCAGCCGGGGTCGCAGCCTGATTCGCAGTCGGGGTCGCAGCCGCAGCCGGGCTCCCAGCCCGCCGGCGCGTACCGGGTGGGCCCGCAGCCCGACTTCGGCCCCCCGCCCACCGGCTCGCTGCCGATCTTCGGCGCGCCGGGCGCACCGGGGGGCTACGGCTCCCAGGGCGGCTACGGTTCGCAGGATGCCTACGGTTCACAGGGCGCCTACGGCTCACAGGGCTCCTCGAGCGCCCCCGGTCCGTCGAGCGTCCAGGGCTCCTCGGCCTGGCAGGGCGGCTCCGGCGCCTCGAGCGGCTATGGCACTCCGGCCGCGGCCGGCGCGCAGGGCGGTTACGCGGGGCCGGGCGGTTACACGGGACAGGGTGGCTACGGCCAGGGCTACGGGTCCCAGCCGGCAGCCGGCTACGGGGCCCAGCCCGGTGGGCCCGGTGGTCCTGGCGCCCCCGGTCAGGGCGGCCCGGCGGGTCCCGGCGGGCAGGGGCCCCAGGGTCCGCAGAAGAAGCGGGGCGTTCCCGGTGCCGCGATCGCCGTGGTCATCGCGGCGTTCCTCGTGCTTGCAGGGGTCGCGGCCTACATCATCGTGGACTCGATGCACACCCGCGACGAGCAGACCGCCGCGCCCGCCCCGCCGCCGGCGGCGGGCTCGAGCGAGCCCGGGCTCGACTCAAGCGAGGACGGCGGCGGTGAGACGAGCACGAGCGCGGCGCCCGCGCAGGGCACGGACCCCAAGACGTTCACGACTCCGTCGAAGAACATCGCGTGCCGGATCGACTCCGAGCGCGCCTACTGCACGATCGGGGAGCACACCTACTCCCCGCCGCAGCGGCCGGAGAGCTGCGCGAATCCGAACTACGGCACCGTGCTCAGCGTGGACAAGAAGAACGCCGGGTTCACGTGCCAGAACCTGGCGGAGCTGTCCGGTGGCAAGGAGCTCAAGTACGGCTCGTCGATGAGCGCGCACGGCTACACGTGCGACTCGACGGAAACGGGCGTCATCTGCAAGTCCACGTCGACGGGCAAGGGGTTCCGCATCTCTCAGAAGAAGACCGGGACGCTCTGAGCCGGCCGGCACACGCGGCGCGTCGCCCTGCTGCCGCCGCCCGCCTTTGCCGCCTGACGCTCGCCGTGGCCCTCATGCTCGTCGGGCACGCCGCCGGCCATCCGAGCGCTCGGCCGGCGGCGCCCGCCCGGCCCGCACCTCGGGCGCGGTCTCACCATGCGGACCCTGTGGCCGCGCCCACACCGAGCCGGGCGTAGGGTGGTGGCCATGCTCACGCATCGACTTCTGCTTCACTGCCGCGGCGAGGCCTGATCCCAGACCGGATCCTCACCGCGGAGTGATCGCTGCCGGTCGCGCCGGACGAGCCGCGCCCCAGAAGGGCCCCGCCCGGACTCACCGCAAGGAAGGCAGAAGCCCATGAACGCCCAGCAGCCCACCCCCATGCCGTTTGGCAAGTACAAGTCGTTCTTCGACCGCATCCAGCTCGACATGCGCGATCGCACGTGGCCTGACAAGCGCCTGGAGAAGGCCCCGCGCTGGCTGTCCACTGACCTGCGCGACGGCAACCAGGCGCTCATCGACCCCATGACGCCGGAGCGCAAGCGGCGCATGTTCGACCTGCTCATCAAGCTGGGCTTCAAGGAGATCGAGGTGGGCTTCCCAGCGGCCAGCCAGCAGGACTTCGACTTCGTCCGCCAGATCATCGAGCAGGACGCGATCCCGGACGATGTGCGCATCTCCGTGCTCACCCAGGCCCGCGAGGACCTCATCGAGCGCACCGCGGAGTCCCTCGTGGGCTCGAACAAGGCGACGATCCACCTCTACAACGCCGCCGCCCCCGTCTTCCGCAAGGTGGTCTTCGGCTTCGACGGCGACGGGCGCGACCAGACCCGCGACATCGCGGTGCGCGGCACGCAGGCCGTCATGAAGCACGCGGAGTCGCTGCTGGGCGATGTGGACTTCGGCTACCAGTACTCGCCGGAGATCTTCGTCGACACGGAGCCGGACTTCGCGCTCGACATGGTCAGCAGCGTCCTCGACATGTGGCAGCCGAGCGCCGGGCGCGAGACCGTCGTCAACCTGCCCGCCACCGTCGAGCGCGGCACCCCCAACACGTACGCGGACCAGATCGAGTGGTTCGGCCGCAACATGCCCTACCGCGAGCACGTCGCGCTCTCGCTCCACCCGCACAACGACCGGGGCACCGGTGTGGCCGCCGCGGAGCTCGCCATGATGGCGGGCGCGGACCGCATCGAGGGCTGCCTGTTCGGAAACGGGGAGCGCACCGGCAACCTCGACCTCGTCACCGTGGCCCTCAACCTCTACACGCAGGGCGTGGACCCGCAGCTGGACTTCTCCGACATCGACGAGGTCATCCACACGGTCGAGTACTGCAACCAGATCGACGTCCACGAGCGCCACCCCTACGGCGGCGACCTCGTCTTCACCTCCTTCTCCGGCTCGCACCAGGACGCCATCAACAAGGCGTTCGCGGACCGCGAGGCGCGGGCCAAGGAGGCCGGCGTGCCCACCGACCTCATGGAGTGGGACATGCCCTACCTGCCGGTCGACCCGAAGGACCTGGGCCGGTCCTACGAGGCGGTCATCCGCGTGAACTCGCAGTCCGGCAAGGGCGGGGTGACCTACCTGCTCAAGAGCGAGTACGGCCTCGACATGCCCCGCCGCATGCAGGTGGAGTTCTCCAAGGTCGTCCAGAAGCACACCGAGGCCGGGGGAGAGGTCTCCGCGCCCGCGCTGTGGTCCTTCTTCTCCGACGAGTACCTGCCCAGCGACGAGCCCACGGATGCCTGGGGCCGCTTCCGCATCCTCGGGATGCGCACGGAGTCCCACAGCGGCGAGGGCGATGCCGGCAAGAACACCGAGCGCCTCGAGATCGACATGCGGGTGGACGGCCAGGAGCGCACGTTCGAGGGCCGCGGCACCGGCCCGGTGAACGCGCTGGTCAACATCCTCAACGAGAACTTCGACCTCGACATCCGCCTGCAGGACTACACCGAGCACGCGATCGGCTCCGGCGCGGACACGCAGGCCGCCGCCTACGTCGAGCTCGCCGTGGGCGACCGCGTCCTGTGGGGCGTGGGCATCAACCCCAACATCACCCGGGCCTCGCTCAAGGCGATCATCTCCGCCGTCAACCGGGCCCTGCGCGACCAGGCCTGAGCCGGCCGCCCCGCGGCGGGGCCCGGTGAACCCGGTCCGCCCCGCCCCCCGTCTGCCACCGCGCCCGAGGCGCGGGCCCAGCGATCCTGGGCCCGCACCTCGGGCGCGGTGCGTGTGCGCCCACAGCGAATCCGGGCCGCGGGCGGCCCGTGCCTGCGCGCCCGGGCGGGGGTGCGGTGAGACAATGGGGGCGTGAAGTTCTATCGGGATGAGGGCATGGTGCTCGGCGGTCACAAGCTGGGCGAGGCCGACCGCATCATCACCGTGCTCACCCGCAGCCACGGCGTCATCCGCGCGGTGGCCAAGGGGATCCGGCGCACGAAGAGCCGCTTCGGCTCGCGGCTCGAGCCCTTCATGCTCGTCGACATCCAGTGCCACGTGGGCCGCAGCCTCGACATCGTCACCCAGGTGGAGCTGCTCGAGCCGTTCGGGCGGGGCCTCGTGGGTGACTACGACGCCTACACCGCGGCGACCGTCATGACCGAGACCGCCCTGCGCGTGAGCGAGGCGGAGCCGGACACCCGCGGGCAGTACCTGCTGCTGGTGTCCGCGATCCGCTCCCTGTGCAAGGGCGAGCACCCCCCGCGGCTCTCGCTCGACGCCTACCTGCTGCGCGCCATGTCGAGCGCCGGATGGGCGCCCAGCCTCATCGACTGCGCCCAGTGCGGCGCCCCCGGTCCGCACCGCGCGTTCTCCTCCCCGCTCGGCGGGGCGCTGTGCCCCGCCTGCCGCCCGAACGGGGCCTTCCTGCCCGGTGAGGAAGCACTGCTGCACATGGCCGCGCTGCTGGCCGGTGACTGGCCCACCGCGGAGGCGTCCCCCGAGCATGCGAAGGCGCAGAGCGCGCGGCTGACCTCCAGCTACGTCCAGTGGCACCTGGAGCGCAAGGTGAAGTCCCTGGCCGTCCTCGAGCGCGCCTGAGCGCCGGCGCGCCGCCGGGGCGCACGTCCTGCCGTGGCTCAGCCTCCCGGCGCCCGTCCAGCCCGGACTGCGATACTGGCCGGGTGAGCCAACAGGACTATCCCGCCCCGCCGCCCCACCCCTCGGGGGCGCGGCCGCCGCGGATCCCCGCGAAGTTCGTCCCCCGCCACGTCGCCGTCGTCATGGACGGCAACGGCCGCTGGGCCAATGAGCGCGGGCTGCCGCGCACCGAGGGGCACAGGGCGGGCGAGGCTTCCCTCCTCGACGTCATCCACGGCGCCATCGAGATCGGGGTGGAGCACCTGTCCGCCTACGCGTTCTCCACGGAGAACTGGAAGCGCTCCCCGGAGGAGGTGCGCTTCCTCATGGGCTTCAACCGCGATGTCATCCGCCGCCGCCGCGACGAGCTCAACGCCCTGGGCGTGCGCATCGTCTGGGCGGGCCGGCCCGGGCGCCTGTGGCGCTCCGTCATCCGCGAACTCGAGGACGCGCAGGAGATGACGCGACACAACACGGGTCTGACCCTGCAGTTCTGCGTCAACTACGGGGGCCGCTCGGAGATCGTCGACGCGGTCAACGCGCTCACCGAGGACATCGCCGCCGGCCGCCTCAAGCCGGGCCGGGTGACGGAGAAGGCGCTCGCCGCCCGCCTCTACCAGCCCCAGGTGCCCGAGGTGGACCTCTTCCTGCGCTCCTCCGGCGAGCAGCGCACCTCGAACTTCCTTCTCTGGCAGTCCGCGTATGCGGAGATGGTCTTCCAGGACGTCCTGTGGCCCGACGTCGATCGCCGCACCCTGTGGGCGGCGATCGAGGAGTACGCGCGCCGCGACCGGCGCTTCGGCGGCGCGGTCGACGCGCCCGCCCAGGGGTAGGGGCGCGCCGACCGGCGCAGCCGGCGCGGCACTGCCTGCCAAGGGGCAGGTGCGCTGCGGCGGGGCGTCAGCGCCCGGCGCGAAGGCGCGCGGTCAGCGCAGCTCGATGCCGATGTCGCCCTCGGGGTAGGCCGAGCACGTGAGCACCTCCCCGGGCGCGATCTGCGCGGCCGGTTCGAGCGGATAGACCACCGAGCCGGCGAGCAGCCGCAGGGCGCACTCCCCGCACGAGCCGCCGCGACACGAATACGGCGCCGGCACGCCGGCCGTTTCGAGGGCATCGAGGATGAAGCCCTCGTCCCGGGTCCACGGGACCTCCCGCGGCGCGGCCGCGCCGCCGTCTCCCCGCGCGCCCGGGTCCTCCACCGCGATGCGCGCGTCCGACAGGTCCGGCGGCTGGCCGTCGAGGGCCAGGGGCGAGGCGAAGACCTCGGAGTGGATGCGCGCGGGATCGAGGCCGAACCGCTCGGCGGCCTCACGGCAGGCCGCGGTGAAGGAGGCGGGGCCGCAGATGACGATGTCGTCGAGGGGCAGATCCGCGCTCCACGCCGCGAGCACGGCCTCGAGGGCTGCGGGGTCCGGGCGGCCCCGGCCGGCGGTCGACCAGCGCTGCAGCGGCGCGCCCGCCTCCGCGGCCGCGTCGACCAGCGCGGCGCAGACCCGGCCCGGCTCCGTGCCGCGCTCGACGTGGAAGAAGGCGAGCGGGCCCGCGACCTCGTTCGCCGCCATGCCCCGCGCCAGCGCCAGGGCGGGGGTGATCCCGATCCCGGCGGTGAGCACGCCGGTGCGCCCCGGCAGCGTGCGCGCCGTGATGCGCCCGAACGGCCCGGAGACCAGCAGCCGGTCGCCGGCGGTCAGGTCGGCGAGCAGGTGGGAGACCGTGCCGTCGAGCCCGACGAGCAGCTCGAGCTCGTCCGGGCTGGTCTTGGGCCGCCCGGTGTCCGACGGGCCCGCAGTCACGCGGGTGAGCGTGTAGGTGCGCCACAGCGGCAGTCCGTCATGGACGAGGTGGACGCGCACGTGCATGCCCGGGGCGTACTGCTCGGCGGTGAAGCCCAGCGGATCGCGCAGCCGCAGGCGCACCGCGCTGCCGTCGAGCACCTCGGTGGCGGTGACCTCCATGGACCGCGGCCCCGTGAGCGGCTTTCGCAGCGCAGCCGGGAACCCCGGCGGCGGGATAGGGGAAAGCGGGCGGTCCTCGATGACGATCTCATCACCGGCCCGGATCTCTCCGGTCTCGAGCACCACGCCGTAGATTCCGCAGTGCAGGTGGCCCAGGTGGGCGGCCAGCAGCCGGGGCACGTTGACGTCGACGGCGGCGGAGACCGGATTGACGCGCGTCGCGGGGCACCGCTCGATCGTCGAGCGGATCCACATGCGCACCCCGCCGATCCGCAGGATGCGGCCCACGAGGTCGAACTCCTCGAAGGGCCCCAGCCCCTCGAGCAGCACGTTGCCGCGAAAGCGCAGGGGGTCCAGGGACTCGTCGCCGGCGGCCCGGCCGAGCACCGCGACGCTTGCGGGGTTGATGAGGGAGATGCCGGAGGCCTGGGAGTCGAACATGCCCTGATCGGCGACGATGAGCTCGCGCGGGTGCGCGCCCTGGGATTCGAGGCGCCCGGCGAGGAAGCGGGTGCCCGCCGTGACGCTGTCCGGCTCGTCGGTGCGAATGAGGGCCCGAGCGCCGTCCGGCGCGGTGAGCGAGATGTCGCTGGCCACGACGGACGGTTCGCCCGCGCGGCACCCCCCGGCACTTCCGTGCGTGTCGGGCCCGGCCTGCGGCGCGGCGGCCTCGCGCACGGCGCAGGCGATCTGCCACTGCTGGAGCGAGGTGTCGTTCTTCAGCACGGTGAAGTGGCCGCAGTCGTCCCACCGGCCCTGGGCGGCGGCGGCCACGCCGTTGCTCAGCGCCGCCGCGCGGTCGCCGTCGAATCCGGTGCCCACCCGCGCGGTGCAGGCATTCAGCGGCTGCGCTGGCAGCCCCTTGATGGGGAACCGGTAGAGAGCGAGGGCGCGGGGCATGGCATCAAGCCTAGCCCCGCGCCCCCGTCGGACGGCCGCGCTCAGCCCACGGCGAGCGCGGTGCCGGCCGCGCTCACTTCTTGAACGGCTTGCCGGCCTTCTTGCCGCCCTTGTGGAAGTCGCGCTTGAAGTCGCCGCCGTCGCGGTAGTCGCCCTCGCGGAAGCCCCCGTCGCGACCTCCGTCGCGCGCACCGCGGTAGCCGCTGTCGCGCTCGCCCTTGAACGAGCGGCCGCCGCCCTCGCGGCGGTCATCGCCGCGCTTCTTGAACGGGCGGCCCGGACGGCCGGAGTCCGGGCGCAGGTCGATGCGCCGGCCCTGGACCTTCGTGTGGGAGAGGCGGTCGAGCACGTCGCGGCTGAGGTCGCTGGGCAGGTCGACGAGCGTGTGGTTCGAGCGGATGTCGATGTGCCCGATCTGCGCCGAGGAAAGCCCGCCCTCGTTGGCGATCGCGCCGACGATGCCGCCGGGGTTGACGCGCTCGTTGCGCCCTACCGCCAGGCGGTAGGTCTGCATGCCCTCGCGCGAGCGCGGCGGACGGCCCCCGCGCTCACCCCGGTCGCCGCGGTCCCCACGGCCGCCCTCGCCGCGGGCGGGCTTGCCCTTGGGCTCGGGCAGGGGAGTGGCGCGCAGCGTGTCGCCGTCGAGCAGCAGGACCGCCAGGGCCGCCGCGATCTCCGAGGCGGGCACGTCGTGGGCCTGCTCGTAGGCCTCGATGACGGGGCGGACCTCCGAGAGGTCGAGCGTCGTCATCGCATCGGCGATGCGCTGGGTGAACTTCTCCGTGCGCGTGTTCGTCAGCTGCTCGACGGTGGGCAGCGTCAGCGGCTCCACCTTCTGCTTCGTGGCCCGCTCGATCGAGGCCAGCAGCCGCGACTCGCGCGGGGTCACGAAGAGGATCGCCTCGCCGGAGCGGCCCGCGCGGCCCGTGCGGCCGATCCGGTGGACGTAGGACTCCGTGTCGGTGGGGATGTCGTAGTTGACGACGAGCGAGATGCGCTCGACGTCGAGGCCGCGGGCGGCGACGTCCGTGGCGACGAGGATGTCGATCGAGCCGTCGCGCAGGGCCTCGACCGTGCGCTCGCGGGCCTGCTGCGGGATGTCGCCGTTGATGGCGGCCGCGGAGAAGCCGCGGGCGCGCAGCTTGTCGGCCAGCTCCTCGGTCTCCTGCTTGGTGCGCACGAACAGGATGATGCCGTCGTACTGCTCCACCTCGAGGATCCGGGTGAGCGCTTCGAGCTTGTGGGTGTGATTGACGGTGAGGAAGCGCTGGCGGATGTTCGCACCGGTGGCCGTCTTGCCCTTGACCCGCACCTCGGCGGGGTCGTTCAGGTACTTGCCGGTGATCCGGTGGATGGAGCTGGGCATCGTGGCGGAGAACAGGGCCACCTGGGCGGAATCGCCCACGGCGGAGAAGATCTCCTCGATGTCCTCGGCGAAGCCCATCTTGAGCATCTCGTCGGCCTCGTCGAGCACGAGGTGGCGCAGGCTGGCCAGCTTGAGCGAACCGCGCTTGAGGTGGTCGATGACGCGTCCGGGCGTGCCGACGACCACCTGGGCGCCGCGCTTGAGCCCGGCCAGCTGGGGGCCGTAGGACTGGCCGCCGTAGATGGGCAGCACGGAGAAGTCCGGCAGGTGCGCCGCGAAGCTCGTGAGCGCCTCGGCGACCTGGAGTGCGAGCTCGCGGGTGGGGGTGAGGATGAGGGCGAAGGGCCCGTTCTCCGCGCGCCCGTCGTGGGCGATGTCGGAGAGCAGCGGCAGCGCGAACGCCGCCGTCTTGCCCGTGCCCGTCTGCGCCAGGCCGATGACGTCGCGGCCCTCGAGCAGCAGCGGGATCGTCTGCTCCTGGATGGGCGAGGGCGTCTCGTAGCCCAGGTCCGTCACGGCGGCGGCGACGAGGGGGTCGAGGTGGAAGTCGGAGAACTGCGCGGGCTCGGGCTCCGCTGGCTGGGTCTGGGCCTGAGTGCTCTGGTCGGTCTCGTTGGGCTGGCTGTCGTTGGCGATGGTGTCCATCGTCGTCTCGCTTTCACGCGCCGCACACGGCGCTACGCACACGCTTGATCGCAGATGACTGAAGTGGCGATCGACCCTGAAGCGGCCAGTGTGCGAATCCCTGTGATGCACGGCAGCCGATGCCCCCGAGGTCCGCCGGCGCCGCCTGCGGGGGCAGGGGCTGGATGCGGCCGCGCCGCGCGCGGTGGAGGGGAGAAGGTTTGGGTGTTGGCTCCAGCCTATCCGACCCGGCCGCCCTGCGGGGCGCTGCGACGGGCCTCCGGCGCCGATCGTGACGGATCTGACAGACCTGGGCCAGCCTTCCCACCCCCCCCACTCCGCACCGGCGGCGCGGCGGGCGCGCGAACCGGCCCGCGCCTCGGATGCGGGCGGGGCGGGGCAGCGGCGCGGATGCGGGTGCGCGCATGGGATTCGGTAGGCTGGGGCGCGAAATCCTCGCGGGCGGCCGCGGGAGCGAGGCAGCACGCGGCTCGCCCCGCGCCGCCCCGCAGCACACCGACGCACAACCGCGCAGCGGCAGCCAGCCGCTGCACTCGAATAGGAGCGACACCCGTGGCATCAACCCTCGATTCCGTCATCACCCTGGCCAAGCGCCGCGGCTTCGTCTTCCAGGCCGGTGAGATCTACGGCGGCTCGCGCTCCGCCTGGGACTACGGACCGCTGGGCGTGGAGCTCAAGGAGAACATCAAGTCCCTGTGGTGGCAGAACTTCGTGCGCGGCCGCGAGGACATGGTGGGCCTCGACTCCTCGATCATCCTCCCGCGCCGGATCTGGGAGGCCTCCGGCCACGTCGAGACGTTCACCGATCCGCTCGTCGAGTGCCGCTCGTGCCACCACCGCGCGCGCCAGGACCACCTCATCGAGGCGTTCGAGGAGAAGAAGGGCCGCGCGCCGGAGAACGGCATGGCCGACATCGCCTGCCCCAACTGCGGGACGAAGGGCGAGTGGACGGAGCCGCAGCAGTTCTCCGGCCTCATGAAGACCTACCTGGGCGCCGTGGACAACGAGGAGGGGCTGCACTACCTGCGCCCCGAGACCGCGCAGGGCATCTTCGTGAACTTCAACAACGTCGTCACCGCCGGCCGGCGCAAGCCGCCGTTCGGCATCGGCCAGGTGGGCAAGGCGTTCCGCAACGAGATCACCCCCGGCAACTTCATCTTCCGCACCCGCGAGTTCGAGCAGATGGAGATCGAGTACTTCACCGCGCCGGACGAGGCGCCCACGTACTTCGACCAGTGGGTCGAGGCGTGCTGGGACTGGTTCACCGACCTGGGCATCAAGCCGGAGAACATGCGCCGGTTCGACGTGCCGGACGGCGACCGCGCCCACTACTCGGCCGCGACGATCGACATCGAGTACCGCTTCGGCTTCCAGGGCAGCGAGTGGGGCGAGCTCATGGGCATCGCCAACCGCACGGACTTCGACCTGTCGAACCACACGGATGCCTCGGGGTCGAAGCTGCAGTACTTCGACCAGGCCAGCGGCGAGCGCTACACGCCCTACGTCATCGAGCCCTCGTTCGGCCTCACCCGCTCCATGATGGCGTTCCTCGTCGACGCCTACACGGAGGACGAGGCGCCGAACACGAAGGGCGGCACGGACACCCGGATCCTGCTCAAGCTCGATCCGCGCATCGCGCCGGTCAAGGCCGCGGTGCTGCCGCTCAGCCGCAACGAGAGGCTCTCCCCGCAGGCCCGCGAACTCGCAGCGAACCTCCGCAAGCGCTGGAACGTCGACTTCGACGATGCCGGTGCGATCGGCCGCCGGTACCGCCGCCAGGACGAGATCGGCACGCCGTACTGCATCACGTTCGACTTCGACTCGCTCGACGACCACGCGGTCACAATCCGCAGGCGCGATGACATGAGCCAGGAGCGCGTGCCGCTGGATCAGGTGGAGTCCTACCTGGCCGCGGGCCTGCGCTGCTGAGCCTGCTGAGCGCCCGGCACCGCTGAGCGCGCGGTGCCGCTGGCCGTGAGGCGCCGCTGAGCGCTTAGCGCCGCTGGGGTACGAACGAGGGGCGCGGACCGCAGGGTCCGCGCCCCTCGTTCGCGTCCGGGCTCGGCCACCGGCCGGCTGTGCCGACCGGTGCAGCGCCGTCCGCTGGGCTGAGAGGGTGGCCGGCGGGCTCCGGCAGGCTGCGCAGCGCGACAGCGGCGCCGGCCCCGCGCTGGCGACCTGGCACGGCACAAGCGATCCTGGTCGGCACAGGCCGCCTGGCTCGGTAAAGGCCGCCTGGCCCAGCGCCGGTAGGCAGCGCTCGGGCAGACCGAGGAAGGCCCGCCCGGACATCCGCGATGCGCTACCCTGGGTCCGTCCGCACCCCCGACGACAGGCAGCCCGGTGAACTGAGACCTCGACTTCCGTTCGGAGCGACACCGCACGGTGTGCGCTCGCCATCCCCTCCGCCCGCAGCGGCCGCGACGCACCCGTCGCCCCTGTGCCCGGTGGGCGGAGCCGAACAGTCTCGAGGACCCCATGGCCCCATCGTCGATCTCACTCAACTCCCTCAGCTTCTCCTGGCCGGATTCGCCTCCGCTCCTCGCCGCTCAGACCGCTCGCATCCCCGTGGGCCGCATCGGCCTCATCGGGGCCAACGGGGCGGGCAAGACCACGCTCGCCCGGCTCATCGTCGGCGACCTGGCGCCCACCTCGGGCACGGTCGAGGGCCCCGCGAGCACGTGGACGCTGCGCCAGGACCTGACCTCGTCCACCGGCACGATCGCCGCCGAGCTCGGCGTCGCGGCCCAGCGCGCGGCGCTGCACCGGGTGCTGGCCGGCGGCACCGACGAGCGCGATCTCGAGCGCATCGGCGCGGACTGGGACATCGAGGAGCGCGCCCTCGCGGCATTGGCCGCGGTGGGGCTCGCACTCCCAGACGCCGGAGGCCTCGATCGGCCGGTCCGCGAGCTCTCCGGCGGCGAGGCGATGCGGGTGGGGCTCGCCGGGGCGCGGCTGCACGGCGCGGACTGGACGATCCTCGACGAGCCGACCAACAACCTCGACACCGCCGGCCGCCGCGCACTGTTCACCGCGCTCGAGCAGTGGCGCGGCGGGGTCCTCCTCGTCTCTCACGACGCGGATCTCCTGGACCGCGTGGACGCGATCGTCGAGCTGCGGGCGGGGGAGGTGCGCGTGTTCGGCGGCGCGCTGGAGGCCTATGAGACCGCGCTGGAAGCCGAGCAGTCCGCCGCTGAGGCGGCAGTGCGCCAGGCGCAGGGCGACCTTGCCCGCGAGCGGCGCCAGCTCGTCGAGACGCAGACGCGGCTGGCGCGCAGCGCCGGCCACGGCAGGCGCGCGGCGGCGGACAAGCGCGCTCCCGGCATGGCCCTGGGCAACTGGAAGCGCGCCGCACAGGTCAGCGCCGGCCGGGCGGAAGGAACCGCGGCCGCCCGCGAAGCCGCCGCCCACGACCGCGTGGAAGAGGCCCGCGGGCGAGTCCGGGCCGATACCGCGATCCGCCTGGCGCTGCCGGCCACAGCGGTGCCCGCGAGCCGTCGGGTCGCCGCCGTGGCCTCAGCGGCCGGTGAGTGGGAGTTCGTCGGCCCCGAGCACACCCGTCTGACCGGGGCAAACGGTTCGGGCAAGTCGACGCTGCTCGCAGGCCTGCGCAGCGGCGACGCACGGGAGCTCGCGGCGCGGGTCCCCGCGGGGGCGCCGTGGCGGGTTCGGTCCCACGTGCCCGTGGGGCTGCTCGACCAGGATCCGGTGCTGCCGGCCGGCGCATCCGCGCTCGCGGCGGTGCGCGCCGCGGTCCCGGCCGCCCAGCCGCACGACATCCGCGCGGCTCTCGCAGCGCTGGAACTGCGCGGCACCGCCGCCGAGGCGCCCTGCGGCGCGCTCTCCGGCGGCCAGCGGCTGCGGGTGGCGCTGGCCCGGGTGCTGCTGGCGGCACCGGCCCCGCAGCTGCTGCTCCTCGATGAGCCGACGAACAGCCTGGACCGGGAATCGGCGGACGTGCTCGTCGGCGCCCTGGAGGATTACCGGGGCGCCCTCGCAGTCGTCACCCACGATGAGGGCTTCGCTGAGAGGCTGGGCATCACGCGCACGCTGGAGATGGACGACCTGGCATGAGCACGATGGGGTGAGCGCGGCCCGCCCCGTACCTCGGCCGCTGCCGTGTCGCTCCTTTCCGCGCGTGGGCAATCCGAGAATAGAATGGTTCGGGGGTGCCATGACGAAGATGACAGAGGCCGAACAGCAAGCGGGTGCCGAACGCGCGGTGCGCTTCGGGATCCACCGGCGGGAGCTGCGCGTGCTCCTGGCGGCGGAGCGAGCCGGACCCGGTCTGCCGCCGTACGGCACGCGCGTGACTCCGGACGACGTCGACTTCGAGAGCGCGCTGACGGCCGCTGCGGACTTCTCCTGGTTCGCCGCCGTGAGGCTGCCGGACGGGCGCACCGCCCGGTTCACGGTCTCCGCGGATGCGCCGGAAGACGAGGTGGGCTGCGAGATCGACGGCCGGGTGCAGGAGTGCATTCAGGCCCACACCCACCTCAGCCGCGGGCCGAGCGCGCCGGTCGAGGCCTGGTGGGACTGGCTGCAGCGGTCCTTCGTCGCGCTGGGGCAGCACGACGAGCCCTGGGCGGGCGACGGCATCGAGGCGCAGCTGGAGCGCGTCGAGCGCAACATCGTCTACGCGGACACGCAGACGTCCGCGGCCCGCCGCTTTGCCGATACGGGCGAGCTCGAGGTCTGGCTCACCGGGGTCTATGCGCCCAGCGGGCTGCTGCCGCGCGTCCGGCGGCTCGATGCCGACGCGTATGCCCAGTCCTACGGGCGCGCATTCACCGCCGAGGCGCGCGCCGGGGACGGCCCGTCCCTCATGTCCTTGGGCGTCTCCCGCCAGCGCGACGAGTCGGAGCCCACCACCGTCTGGTATGCCAGCTACCTCGACACGACCGCCGATCCTGCGCAGTGGTTTCCGGCCGATGCTCGCATCTGGCAGGCCGTGCGGATCTTCGCAGACGGCGGCACGGTGGAGGCATTCGACAACGACCGGTGCTTCGACTCCGGCGAGCTCGCTCCCTACGTGCGCGACGGTGTCGCGCCCATCGATGCGGACGCGTGGCTGGTCGTGGAGATCGCGGGAGTGCCGGGAGCGCAGGTCTTCCCCGCCGCCGATGTGATGCTCGTGGCCGCCAGCGACCGCGACGCGGCGGAGATCTCCCTTGAGGTGGGGTCCATCGACGGTGTCCTGCCGCTGTTCGCGCTCCACGACGGCTTCCTGCGCCGCTGGGGGCCGATCGTCGACCCGGACGCCGTCGTCCCCGAGGCGGACCTCGACCGGCTTGAGGCCCGCGTCATGCAGCAGATCGCGGAGACACGCGGATGAGCGCAGCGACGTCGCTCGACGGCAGTGACACCGATATCGCGCTCGACGGTGGCGGTGGGCCCGGCTGCGCGTGGACCGAGGCGGTCTGCACCGCCGCGCCCACGCACTTCCTCACCCTGCCCGTGCCCGGGGG
Source organism: Brevibacterium rongguiense (assembly GCF_009857845.1). Lineage (GTDB taxonomy): Bacteria > Actinomycetota > Actinomycetes > Actinomycetales > Brevibacteriaceae > Brevibacterium > Brevibacterium rongguiense. The sequence goes on from NZ_WWEQ01000030.1 coordinate 22,568, forward strand.
CGAGTCGTCGACCGCGCTGCTCTGCCGGCGCCACTGGCTGGCCTCCCTGGCCTACAGGATCGAGGTGACGATGGAAGTCCATCCCGTCGCATTCGACGACCTCGTGCTCGACTACGGTGAGCTCTGACCTGCGCCGAGGCAGCGGGCTGCGCCGCGCTGCCGCCCGCCTCAGGCGGAGCGCCGCGTCGGCCTCGGAGGCTCAGTACGCCTTGACGCGCTGATCGACGATGAGGTGGATGAGCGCGAACCGGCCGTCGGCCACGGCGGCGAGCGCGTCCTGCACGGCCGCCGGGACGTCCGCGTCGTGCTCGACCCGCACGCCGAAGCCGCCGTAGGCCTCCGCGAGCTTCGCGAAGTCCGGGTTCTTCAGCTGCGTGCCGGAGATTCGCTCCGGGTACTGGGCCTCCTGGTGGGTGCGGATCGTGCCGTACTCCTGGTTGTCCATGACCACGACGAGCGGCGCAGCGCCGTACTGCGCGGCGGTGGCGAGCTCCTGGCCATTCATGAGGAATTCGCCGTCGCCGGCGATCGAGACGACCTGGCGGCCGGGGTAGAGCAGAGCGGCAGCGACAGCGGAGGGCACCGAGTAGCCCATCGAGCCGTTGCGGGCGGAAATGAGGCTCGCGTAGCCGTTCGTGGGGAAGTACCGGTGGGCCCAGTTCGTGTGCTCGCCGGCGCCGAACGTCACCATCGCGTCCTCGTCGAGGCGCTCGACGAGATTGGCCATGAGGGTGGCCATCTGCGCCTGGCCCTCGCCGGGCTCGGCGCTGGGCAGCTGGGCGAATTCCTCCTGCTTGGCTCGCAGATCGGACGTCCAGGCCTTCCACGAGTCGGCGACCGGCAGGTCCATGCGGGCCAGGTCGCGGACGAAGGACTCGGGCTTCGCGACGATCTGCTGGGTCACCGGGCCCGAGCGGCCGCGCAGCGACGGGTCGATCGTGACGATGAAGTTCTCCTTGTCCCAGTTCTGCCGGACCGTGAAGCCGTCCGTGACGACGTCGCCGGGCACGGTGCCCACGAAGACGAGGAGGTCGGATTCGCCCAGCACCTCGTGGGTGAACGTGGGCCGGCCGTAGCCCAGTGGGCCCACGTAGCTGGGGGAGCCGAACGGCACGGTGCCCTCGCAGCGCCACTCCGCGGCGGCCGGCAGGGAATGGGCTTCGAGCCAGGCCGTGAACTTCTGGGCCGTCGCGTCGTCCCAGTCGTTGCCGCCGAAGACGAACAGCGGGCGCTCGGCGCGCAGCAGCGCCGCCTTGAGCGCCTTCCAGTCCGTGACGGTCATGCCGCCGGTGGCGATGGGGATGGGCGGGTGGACGATCGTGTCGTGCGCCTCGCGCAGGATGTCCTCCGGCAGGCCGACGACCACGGGGCCGGGGCGGCCGGACTGGGCGGCGAACATCGCCTCCGCGACGATCTCCGAGGCGCGGTCCGGGTGATCGAGGACCATGACGCGCTTCGCGCCGGACTCGAACCAGGCCTTCGGATCGAACTCCTGGAACGCCTCCTTCTCCCGGTGCTCGAACGGGATGAGCCCGACGAAGAGCACCATCGCGGTCGAATCCTGCCAGGCGGTGTGCAGGCCCACGTGGGCGTTCGCGGCGCCCGGTCCGCGGGTGACCATCGCAACGCCGGGCACCTGCTTGAGCTTGCCCATCGCCTCGGCCATGTACGCGGCGCCGCCCTCGTGGCGGCACACGACCGTCTGGATGGAGGTGTCATGCAGGCCGTCGAGCACATCGAGGAAGCTCTCACCGGGAACGACGAACACGCGCTCGACGCCGTGGGCCTCGAGCGACCGGACGATCATGTGTCCGGCGGACGTCGTCTCCTGCGTGCTCTGGTCAGACGATGCGGGCTGCTGCTCCATGGAGGTACCTCGGTCTTCGGCGGCTGGGGTCGGCACAGCGGGCGCTGTCCGGACAGCTTACCGGGCAGCCACGGCCAATGTGGTGAGCGCCACGAGGACACCGGGGCCGCGATCCGGGCCGCTGTGTAACGAACGCATTCCGATTCGCCCCGGCAGGCGCGCACAGGCGCACCGGAGTGGATCGCGTGCGACCCAACCGCCTACCGTGATTGCCATCAGTGAAGATGTGAGCGCGGACACACGCGCACCGCTCGTCGACATCCGCGGCGTCGACAAGCACTTCGGCGATTTCCAGGCGCTCAAGGGGATCGACCTCCAGATCGAGCGCGGTGAGGTCGTGGTCGTCATCGGCCCCTCGGGGTCGGGGAAGTCCACGCTGTGCCGGACGATCAACCGGCTGGAGACCATCGACGCCGGGACCATCGCGATCGACGGCAAGCCGCTGCCGCAGGAGGGCCGCCCGCTGGCGCAGCTGCGCTCGGACGTCGGCATGGTCTTCCAGTCATTCAACCTGTTCGCGCACATGACGATCCTGGAGAACGTCACCCTGGGCCCCATTCAGGTCCGCGGCCTCAAGAAGCAGGAGGCGGAGGCCAAGGCGATGGAGCTGCTCGAGCGGGTGGGCGTCGGCCACCAGGCCGGCAAGTACCCCGCCCAGCTCTCCGGCGGCCAGCAGCAGCGCGTGGCGATCGCCCGCTCCCTGGCGATGCGGCCCAAGGTCATGCTCTTCGACGAGCCCACGTCCGCCCTCGATCCCGAGATGATCAACGAGGTCCTCGACGTCATGGTCGAGCTGGGCGCGGAGGGGATGACGATGATCGTCGTGACCCACGAGATGGGCTTCGCGCGCAAGGCCGCCAACCGCGTCGTGTTCATGGCCGACGGCGAGATCGTCGAGGTCGCGGGCCCCGAGGAGTTCTTCACCCACCCGCGGTCGGAACGTGCGCGGGACTTCCTCTCGAAGATCCTCGCCCACTGATCGCCCACCCGCAGCCCACGGGCCGCGGACCAGATCCGACACCCCGGACCATGCACCACCGGCTCAACCCAAGGAGTAGACATGAGAAGCCTCAAGACGATCATCACAGGGACCGCCATCGGGCTCCTGGCACTGTCGGGATGCGGTCAGAGCGGCAGCCCCGGCGACTCGGACGGCGGCGGCGAGACGCAGGCGGAGGCGCCCGAGTACAAGGTCGATGACGGTTTCGCCCTCGACGACTCGAAGACCTGGAAGAAGGCCCACGACGCCGGCAAGCTCAAGGTGGGCGTGAAGTTCGACCAGCCGGGCCTGGGCAACAAGGAGGCGGGGGCCGATGCGCCCCAGGGGTTCGACATCGAGATCGCCAAGATGACCGCGGCCTCGATGGGCTTCAAGCCCGACCAGATCGAATGGGTCGAGACCGTCTCGGCCAACCGGGAGCCGTTCCTCCAGCAGGGCAACGTCGACATGATCGTCGCCACCTACACGATCAACGATGAGCGCAAGAAGGTCATCGACTTCGCCGGGCCCTACTACATGGCCGGCCAGGATCTGCTCGTGAAGTCCGATTCGGATATCGGCGGGCCGGACCAGCTCAGCGGCAAGAAGGTCTGCTCCGTCGACGGCTCCACGCCGGCCAAGCGGATCAAGGACGAGTACAAGGACGCCGAGCTCGTCACCTACGACACGTACTCCAAGTGCGTCACCGACCTCCAGTCCGGCAGCGTGGACGCGGTCACGACCGACGATGCGATCCTGCGCGGCTACGCCAAGCAGTACGACGGCGAATTCAAGGTCGTCGGCAAGCCCTTCTCGGAGGAGCCGTACGGCATCGGCCTGCCCAAGGGCGACTCCGCGATGAAGGACGCGGTCAACAAGTCCCTCAAGGCCCATGAGGACGACGGCACCTGGAAGAAGGCGTTCGAGTACACGCTCGGCGATGCGGAGGGCGTCGAGCCGCCCGCGATCGACAGCTGAGCAATCCGCCCCGACGGGTGCCCGGTCCCTGCGGCCGGGCACCCGCACACCCGGAAAGACGAACGTGACAACTTCAGAACTGCTCATGGTGTTCCTGCAGGGGACATGGGGCACAGTCAAGCTCTTCGGCGTGACTCTCATCGGCAGCCTCGTGCTCGGCACGGTCCTCGCGGCGATGCGAGTCTCGCCCACCCCGGTGCTGCGCGGCGCCGCGGCGGCCTACGTCAACATCGTCCGCAACACCCCGCTGACGCTCGTCATGTTCTTCTGCGTGTTCGGCCTGCCCTTCCTCGACATCCGCGCCAGCCGTGACTCGGCGCTCAACTCGTTCGTCCTCGCGTGTGTGGCGCTCATCGCCTACACGAGCTGCTTCGTCGCCGAGACGCTGCGCTCGGGCATCTCGACCATCCCGGTGGGGCAGGCCGAGGCCGCGCGGGCCATCGGGCTCAACTTCGGCCAGACACTGCGATTCGTGATCCTGCCGCAGGCATTCCGCACCGTGATCCCGCCCCTGGGCAGCGTCATCATCGCGATGCTGAAGAACACCTCGATCGCCTCGGCCTTCAACAACCGCGAGCTCATCTCGGCCATGCGCGGGGCCATCGAGCAGCGCGGTGACATCACCCTCATCGTCATCCTCGCCACCGCAGCCGCCTATCTTGTCCTGTCGCTCGTGCTCGGCAGGATCTTCGACTACCTCGAGAAGAAGTGGGTGATCGTGCGATGAGCCAGCCCACCCAGGTCCTCTTCGACGCCCCCGGCCCCAAGGGGCGCCGGAACAACGTCATCCTGTCCGTCGTCTCCGCCATCGTGCTCGCCGCCATCGCGGCGCTCATCGTCTGGAAGTTCGGCGAGGCCGGACAGCTGACGGCCAAGAAGTGGAGCCCCTTCACCTTCGCGGTCATCCAGCAGACGCTGCTCAGCGGCATGCTGGCCACCCTGCGCGTGGCCGTCGTCGCCACCGTCCTCGCCCTGGTGCTGGGGACCGTGTTCGCGCTGCTGCGCCTGGCGCCGTCGCGCTGGGTATCGGCCTCCGCCACGGTCGTGCTCGAGTTCTTCCGCGGCGTGCCCGTGCTGCTCCTCATCTTCGCGACCTTCCTCCTCTTCGGCAATCAGATCGGCAGCTTCTGGTCCGTCGTCATCGGACTGGTCCTCTACAACGGCATGGTGATCGCGGAGATCATCCGCGCGGGCATCCTCGCGGTCCCGCGCGGCTAGCGCGAGGCGGCGGAGTCGATCGGCCTGCGCGGCGCCCAGGTCATGCGGCTGGTGCTCATGCCGCAGGCGCTGCGCGCGATGATGCCCACGCTCATCGCCCAGCTCGTCGTCCTCCTCAAGGACTCCGCGCTCGGCTACCTCGTGACGTACCAGGATCTCCTCTACCAGGTGAACCTCATCGGCCGGCAGTACAACAACCTGCTCCCCACCTTCATCGTCGGCGCGGTGCTCTTCATCGCGATCAACATGTGCGTGGCGGGCCTCGCACGCTGGGTGGAACGCCGCCTGGGGCGCAAGACCGCCGCCGTGGAGGGCCCCGCCAAGGTCCTCGACTGAGCCGATTCACTGGGGCGGACAGGGGCCCCAGCGGCGCTCAGCCGAGCGCCGTGAGCACCACGAGGACACCGGCGATCGCCACAGCGGCGATCCCGGCGGCCAGGAGAGCCGCGCGGCTGATCTTCGCGCCGTCCGCCGCCTCGCCGGCCTCCGGGTCCGAGGCGAGCTGGACGGCCATGAGCACGCGCGAGGGCGTGGCGAGGGTGGCGAACGAGGCCGCGGTGTTCGACGCCGCGATCGCCCAGACGGCGGGTGTGCCCGAGGCGGCCGCCAGTGAGGTGATCGTGGGGGCGAGCATGGCGTTGGCCCCCGTGTTCGATCCCGTGAGCACGGCACCCGCCGCGGCGAGCAGCGGGGCCGGGGCGATGCCGAGCACCGCGACGGCCGCGCCGATGTCGCCGCTCATCCCCGTCGCGGACATCACCCACCCCATGAGCATGAAGCCCGCGGTCGAGGCGCCCACCGGCACCCAGCGGGCGGCGCCCGGCCGGATGGCGGCCCGCGCCTCGGGCCCCGGCAGGGTGCGCAGGGCCACCGCGCACGCCACCGCGAGCCAGATGGGCGGCCAGGCGAGCGCGCGGGTGAGCGGCGCATCGACCAGGGCCGCGAGCAGCTGGGCGGCCAGGAGGCCCGCGACGAGCGCACCGTAGGGCGCGAGCGCGCCCGGAAGCCCCGGTGCGCCCTCGATCGTGCCGCCGCGCAGCCGGAACCAGCCGAGCAGCACGAGGATGGTGAGCAGGGAGCCCAGCACGCCCGCCAGCGGGGTGCCGATGAGCGCATTGGCCCCCAGGATGCCCGCGAAGAGGGTCACCGCGCCCAGCGCGCTGGGCCCGGCGATGTGGGCCAGCCCCTCGCCGCGGCAGGTGGCGATGACGACGGCCGCGACGACGGCGATCGGGATCGCGTTGAACAGCGCAGAGCCCACGCCCACCGCATCGACATCGAGGCCCGCGAGGCTCGCCGCGACCGCCGTGCCGGGACCGAGCGCACCCCACGGCACCGCGATGAGCCCCAGGATGCCCAGCAGCGCGGCGCGCGTGGGACGGTGCCCGAGCGCCCGCAGGATGGGCACCCCCACGGTGACCCCGATGCCGAAGCCCGTGACGGACTCCGCGAACGGCACGACGCCGAACACGACGAGCGCGGTGCCGGCCAGCGGAGAGGGCACGGCCCGCCGCAGCGCCTGGGCGATGAGGGCAATGGCCCCGGCCGCCTCGAGCATGCGGGCGAGCACCATGCCGAACAGCAGGATGAGCAGGACCTCCGCCACGAGCACCGCATAGGCCCCCGCGCTCTGAAGGGCCGCTGCGGGGAACGCTTGGGCCAGCGCCGCGATGAGGACGGCGGCGGCGAGTGCGGCCGCGGAGGAGACGACGGCGCCCCGCCGCAGCGCCAGGAGCACGACCGCGACGAGCACGGGGACGGCGGCGAGCAGCGGATGCATGGGACGAGCCTAGGCGGTGCGCCGCGGCACCGGGGCCGCGTCTCAGCGGCGGAGCCGGCCCCGCGCCGGTGACTGTGCCCGCACTCGGATGCGGTGCGGACGCGGGTGCGCAGGATGCTCCTGCTCGGGTGCGCTCCACCGCGAGCGCAGGCAGCGCTCGCGGACCGCTGGCCTATGCGGGGGCGTCCGGCGCTGCGCCGCTGTCCGGGTGGGTGCTGGCGATCGAGGCGCCCGCGCCGCTGAGCGCGGCTTCGACATCCGCGGGCTCGACGGAGGCCAGTCCGTCGAGCAGCGCGGTGCGGAACGAGCCCGGCAGCCGGGTCCGCGCGGCGGCCCACTCACCGGCCAGCGACATCCACGCGGCGGCCGCGACCGCGCCGGTGAGCGGGTGCTCGGCGGCTGCGGCGCACGCCGCGCTCAGGGCCCCGAGCGCGCAGCCCGTGCCGGTCACGCGGGTGAGCAGCGGGTCCCCGCGGCGCAGCTCCACCCTGGTCCGGGTGTGCGCCTCGCCGGTGCGGGCTTCACCGGTACGCGCCAGGTCGGGCGCGGCGGGGCCCGCGATGCGGTCGACCTCGCCGGTCACGCAGACGATGCCGGGCACGGCGCGGTCCAGCGCTTCGAAGTCGTACCGGGCCGCTGCTTCGCCGGCGCGCGCATCGGGGCCGCTGCCCCCGGTGCCGGTGCCCGCGAGCACGGCGGCCTCCGCCGCGTTGCACCGGATCACGGTGGGGGAGTGCTCCGCCACCAGCGTGCGGGCCAGGCGCGTGCGCACTGGCGTGCGCGCGCCCACCGCGGCCGGGTCGAGCACCCAGGGGAGCCCGGCGGACCGAGCGGCGGCCACGGTGGGCACGATGGCGCGCGCGGCCTCCTCGCTCAGCGTGCCGAGGTTGACGAGCAGCGCAGCGGCGCCCGTGACGACGAGCGGCGCCTCCACCTGGGTCACCGTCATGACCGGCCGCGCACCGGCCGCCAGCAGGGCATCGGCCACCGTGGGCATCGACACGGCCGAGGAGGCGCAGTGCACGAGGGGCGCGTCCGCGCGGACCGCGGACAGGACCCGCCCGCACGCGGCCGGAGTGACGAACGGGGTCACGGCACCGGCCATCAGGACCCGCCCCTGCGCCCCGCCGCCGAGGCGTGGGCCGGGTCCGGCTGCACGCCCGCCTCGCCACCGGCTCCAACGGTGGGGCGGGCCATCGCCGCGTCCAGCTCGGCGGGGCGCAGCGCGGGGCCCAATGCGCCCGCCCCGGCCACGAGCAGGCCGCCGAGTGCCAGGACGAGGCCCACCGCGGCGGTGGGCGAGCCGAGCATCACGCCCAGCGGCGGCAGCCAGAGCGGGTAGAGCGCCGGGATGACGATGGAGACGCTGTAGGCCGCGCCGTAGCCCACCGAGCGCTGGTGGGCGGGGAACCGCTCGGCGAGGTAGGCGCCCACGGGACCGTAGGCCGTCACGGTCACCGCCTGCAGCGCAGCCGCGAGCAGGCACACGGCGAGCAGGCCGCGACTGCCGGCCAGCAGCGCATAGACGGCCGGGCCGTCAGCCGCCGCGAGCAGGCCCGCCGCGACGAAGAACCGGCGGCGGCCGAGCAGGGTGGACAGCTGGCCGGTCGCGGACATGACGAGGGCCTGGGCCACGGCGGCCACGGCCATGACGAGGGGCTGCGCCTGGGCGGGCAGCGCCGCGCCCACTGTGTGCGCGCTCAGCGCCGCCGCGAGCTGGAGGACGACCATGTTCGTCAGGAGCCACAGGCCGCTCATGAGCGCGAAGACCTGCCAGAACGCACGCGCCTGGGCCCCGGCGACCAGGGCCCGCACGGAGCCCGCCGCGGGCTCCGTACCGCACCGCGCCTCGGGACCACCCTGTGCCTCGGGATTGCCGCGCGTTGCTGAACGCTCCCGCGCCACCGCGGGGGCGGGGCGGGCGTCGGCGACGCGGCGCCGGTAGTAGAGGAGGACCGCCAGGGACGCCAGCGCGCCCGCGCCGAACGCGCAGCGCCAGCCGTAGGCGGCGTAGGCGCTCGGCCCCAGAAGCGCCAGCAGGATGAGCGTCGAGGCGGCCACCGTCGCCTGGGCCCACGGGGCCATCGCCATGATGAGCCCGGAGAGCAGACCGCGGCGCCGCGGCTTGGCCCACTCCATGGCCAGCGGCACGGCGGAGGTGTACTCGCCGGCGAGGAACATCCCCCCGGCGAAGCGCAGGAGCAGCACGAGTGCCATGGCCGCACCCCCGATGGCCCGGTGGTCGGGCAGCAGGGCGATCGCCGCGGTGCAGGCCGCGGTGCCGGCGATCGCCGCCTGCGTGACCCGGGTGCGGCCCGCGCGATCGGCCAGGCGGCCGAAGACCACCGCGCCCAGCGGCCGGCCCAGCAGGGTCGCTGTGATCGCCAGGGCCGCCGTGCCCGCCACGGCATCGTCGCCGACGAGGGCCGGCAGGGCGGGTGCCAGCGCCGTGAGCGGTAGGAAGATGTGGAGCTGATCGACGAAGTTGCCCACGATCCCGCCGCGCAGCGCCGCTCGGCGCAGGGCGGCCGTGTCCGTGGGCGACTCCGCGGGCCCCGGCCCCGCTGCTGGGCGGGTGGCGGGCGGGGGGACGGTCAAGCGGGGCCTCTTCCTTCGTCGGTGTGAACCGGACAGGTTCGCCGGTCGAAGGAGCGCCTTCCTCTCAGCCCGCGCCTCGGGCTCCCGGGGGATGGGGACGAGCCTACACGCGGTTTGACGGGCCTGGGACAATGTCCGGGTGACGATCCAGACCCACCCGGCCCGCCCCTCGGCGGCCCACGACGACCCTGCCCCCGGTGCCGCCGCGCCCGCAACCCCCGCAGCCCTGCGGATCGGCGGCATCGAACTGTCCTCGCCCGTGGTGCTCGCGCCCATGGCCGGCATCACGAACACCGCGTTCCGGCGCCTGTGCCGCGACTACGGCGGCGGGCTCTACGTCACGGAGATGGTGACGAGCCGCGCGCTCGTCGAGCGCAGCGAGAAGTCCATGCGCATCATCCACCACGAGCCCTATGAGACCCCGCGCTCCGTCCAGCTCTACGGCGTGGACCCGGAGACGATGGGCCAGGCGGTGCGGATGCTCGTCGAGGAGGACCGCGCGGACCACATCGACCTGAACTTCGGCTGCCCCGTGCCCAAGGTCACGCGCAAGGGCGGCGGCTCCGCGCTGCCATGGAAGACGGACCTGTTCGAGGCCATCGTCACGACCGTGGTGCGCGAGGCCTCCCGCGCGGACATCCCCGTGACCGTCAAGCTGCGCAAGGGCATCGACGCGGACCACCTGACCTACCTGGACGCCGGGCGGATCGCGCTGCGCGCCGGGGTGGCGGCCATGACGCTGCACGGGCGCACCACGGCCGACCTCTACTCCGGCGGGCGGACTGGGACGCGATCGCCCGGCTCAAGGAGTACGTGGCCGGCCAGGAGGGCGGCGGTGTGCCAGTGCTGGGCAACGGCGACATCTTCGCCGCGGAGGACGCGCAGGACATGATGGCGCGCACCGGCTGCGACGGGGTCGTCATCGGCCGCGGCTGCCAGGGCCGCCCGTGGCTCTTCGGGGACCTGCAGTACGCGCTCGCCGGTTCGCCCGAGCGCATCCGGCCCGCCCTGGGCGAGGTCGCCGACGCCGTCTACCTGCACGCGCAGTACCTCGCCGAGTACTACGGCGACGAGTTCCTGGGCGTGCGCGACCTGCGCAAGCACATCGCCTGGTACTTCAAGGGCTACCCCGTGGGCGGGGACCTGCGCGCGCGGCTGGCGAAGGTCTCCGGCTTCGAGGAGCTCTCCGGCCTGCTGGGCGAGCTCGACCGCACCTCGCCCTACCCGGGCGCGGACGCGGAGGGCTCACGGGGGCGCACGACCCGCGCCAAGCGCCCGCACCTGCCCGACGGGTGGCTCGACTCGCGCACGTTCAGCCGTGTGGCGCACGCCGACATCGCCGAGGCGGAGCTCGATGTCTCCGGGGGCTGAGGAACCGCGCGCTGCCGGTGCCGCCGCCGCGCCCAGTGCGATCGGTGCCGCCGGTGCGGCCGGTGCGGCCGGTGCGGCCCGCGTCCCCGGTCCCGCCGGGCAGGCGGATCCCGGCGAGCCCGAGCCCCGGCAGCCGGAGGCACCCCGCGCCCACTACAGCGCGGCCGACCGCGAGCGCTGGGTCGCCGAGGCCGCCAAGAACCCGCGGCGCAGCGCCTTCCAGCGCGACCGCGCCCGCGTGCTCCACTCCTCGGGCCTGCGCCGGCTGGGTGCCAAGACGCAGGTCGTCTCCCCGGGCTCGAGCGACGACTTCGTGCGCACCCGGCTCACCCACTCCCTCGAGGTGGCGCAGGTGGGCCGCGAGCTCGCCCGCCTCATCGGCTGCGATGCCGATGTCGTCGACACCGCCTGCCTCAGCCACGACCTGGGCCACCCGCCGTTCGGGCACAACGGGGAGACGGTGCTCGACGAGGTCGCGGCGGACATCGGCGGCTTCGAGGGCAATGCGCAGACCCTGCGGGTCCTCACCCGGCTCGAGCCCAAGGTCTTCGCCGTCGACGGCGCGCCCGCCGGCCTCAACCTCACCCGCGCCACCCTGGACGCCTGCATCAAGTACCCGTGGTCGCGCGCCCAGGCGCCCGCGCCCCAGAAGGCCGGCGCCCCCCTGCGCAAGTTCGGCGTCTACGCCGACGACGAGCCGGTCTACGGGTTCGTGCGCGCGGGCCGCGCGGTGGGGCAGCGCTGCCTCGAGGCCCAGCTCATGGACCTCTCCGATGACATCTCGTATTCCGTCCACGACGTCGAGGACGCGGTCACCTCCGGCCACCTCGACCTCTTCGCCTACGGCCACGCCCACGCGCTGGCGGGCCTCATCGACATCACGCGCTCGTGGTACCTGCCGGGCGCCGACGATGCGCGGATCGCCGCGGCGCTCGACCGGCTGCGCTCCGCGCCGTTCTGGCCGCAGGCGCGCTTCGACGGCTCGCGCCGCGCGCAGGCTGGGCTCAAGCACATGACGAGCCAGCTCATCGGGCGCTTCACCGGGGCAGCGGAGGCCGCCACGCGCGATCGCTTCGGGCCCCAGCCGCTGGGCCGCTACGACGCGGACATCATCGTCCCGGGCGACACGCGCGATGAGATCGCCGTGCTCAAGGGCCTGGCGACCGTCACCGTCATGGTCGCCGAGGACCGGCTGCGCCAGCAGCGCATCCAGGCCCGCGTGCTCACCCAGCTGTGCGAGCACTTCGCCCAGGAGCCCCAGGCGATGGATGCGATGTCGCGCCGCGACCACGCGGAGGCGGCCGACGACGCGCAGCGCCTGCGCATCGTCGTCGACCACGTCGCCTCGCTCACCGACCACTCCGCCTGGGCCGCCTACCACCGCATGCAGGCGCAGACGGCGGCGCTGCTGTGAACGGGGGCCTACCGTGCCGGGGCTGATCAGGCGCGAGGACATCGACGAGGTCCGCAGCCGGACCCGCATCGACGACGTCGTGGGGGACTACGTCACGCTCAAGAGCGCGGGCGTCGACTCGAAGAAGGGCCTGTGCCCGTTCCACGACGAGCGCACCCCGTCGTTCCACGTCCGCCCCCAGGTGGGCATGTACCACTGCTTCGGCTGCGGCGAGAGCGGCGACGTCTTCTCCTTCCTCCAGAAGCTCGACGGGCTCACCTTCGTCGAGGCCGTCGAGCGCCTGGCCGAGCGGGCAGGGGTGCAGCTGACCTACGAGGACGGCCGCGGACCCGACCGCGAGGCCGCGGGCACCCGCCAGCGGCTCGTCGACATGCACCAGGTGGCCGCCGACTTCTACCGCGAGCAGCTCGCGGGCCCCGCCGCCCAGATCGCCCGGGACCACCTGGCCGCCAAGGGCTTCTCCGATGCCGATGCCGCCCGCTTCGGCGTGGGCTTCTCGCCCCAGTCGTGGGACGCGCTCACCCGCCACCTGCGCGGGCGCGGGTTCTCCACCGACGACATCCTCGCAGCCGGGCTCGTCGTCCAGGGCCGCAACGGCGTCTACGACCGCTTCCGCGGGCGCCTCATGTGGCCCATTCGGGACATCACGGGCCGCACGATCGGGTTCGGGGCCCGCCGCCTGGCCGATGACGATCAGGGCCCCAAGTACCTGAATACGCCGGAGACGGCGCTGTACAAGAAGAACCAGGTCCTCTACGGCCTCGACCTGGCCAAGCGCTCGATCGCGAAGACCAAGCGGGTCGTCATCGTCGAGGGCTACACGGACGTCATGGCCGCGCAGCTCGCCGGGGTCGAGCAGGCGGTGGCCACGTGCGGCACCGCGTTCGGCGCCGAGCACATCAAGATCGTCCGGCGGCTGCTCGGCGACGACTCCGCCTCCGGCGGCGAGGTCGTCTTCACCTTCGACGGCGACGAGGCCGGCCGCGCGGCGGCCCTCAAGGCCTTCAAGGAGGACCAGCGCTTCGTCGCCCAGACCTTCGTCGCCGTCGAGGCGGGCGGGATGGACCCCAATGAGCTGCGGATCGCCAAGGGCGATGCGGCGGTCCGCGCGCTCATCGACCAGCGCCGCCCCCTCTTCGAATTCGCGCTCACCTCCACGATCGAGCAGTTCGACCTCTCCACCGTCGAGGGGCAGGTGGGCGCGGTGCGCGCCGCGGCCCCCGTCATCGCGGGCATCCGCGACTCGGCGCTGCGCCCGGGCTATGAGCGCTTCGCCGCCGGCATCATCGGGGTCGAGAACCAGGAGGTCGCCCGCGCGGTGCGCCAGGCGCTGCGCCGCGGTGAGCAGACCGGGCGCGCCGGCCGCCCGGACGGCCAGCGCCCCGCCCAGCCCGGGCACGCC
>NZ_WWEQ01000031.1 GCF_009857845.1 Brevibacterium rongguiense
CGGCGGGAGCAGGGCGGCGGGCCGCGGCCGCACCTGCCGGGCCGGGGCGGCGGGCGCTCGCGGGGCGGGCCTGCCGGGCGGGGCGGGGAGAGCGTGAGTCAGTCATGGCGGCATCCATCGGGTGCGTCGGGGCGGCGGGCGCGGGGCGGCGGTGGTCGGGGCGGTGCGTGTCCGGGCTGTGCGAGGAGACCGGGCTGTGCTGATCGGGGCCGAGCGAGGAACCAGGACCGTGCGGAGAAGCAGGGCCGTGCGAGGCAACAGGGCCGTGCGAGGCAACGGGGCTGTGCGCGGTACCGGAGGGCGAGCTCGGGCCGCGCGGTGCGGCGGCCACCGGGCCGGAGCTCAGCACCGTGAGCGGGGGCAGCGCGGCTCCCTGGCCCGCGGCGAGCGGCAGCTCGGCCAGCACGGGCTCGGCCAGCGACGACTCCGCCTGCGCAGCCTCGGGACGTGCGGCTTCGGTAGGCGCGGATTCGGTTCGCGCAGACTCGCCCCGCGCCTCGGCGGCCGCGATGCCGGCCTCGCCTGCGACGACGGCGAGCGCAGCGCGCTCGCGGCGCAGGGAGAGGGCGGGGGCTTCCTGGGCGAAGGCAGGGGCGGCGGGCAGCCGGACGCTGCCGGGGGGTGCGGTGGCCATGCCGGGGGCGTTGGCGCTGCCGCGGCAGGCGCCCGGGGTGCGGGCCGTGACGGGCGATGCGGTGTCCGGCAGGGTGTGGCGGTCCGCGGGCTGGGCGGCCGCGGGATCCCAACGGCGCAGGAGCGCGGGCAGGGTGAACGCGAACAGCACGGCGACGACGATGACGATGGTGATGCTTGTGTCCACACGACAACGATATGCGGGCCGCGCAGGTCACGATCGGATCACATCGGGTGTGTCATGAAAGTGGCCCATAAACTTCCCCGGCCACCACGGCTGTCACCGCTCTCGGCGGCCCGTGAGGGCGGGCAAGCGGCCCCGGCGGGCGGCTCAGCGGCCGAGCGCGCGGGGCAGCAGCCCGCCGGGCACCTCCTCGGCCGTGACCGCGAAGCTGCGGTGGTCGGCCCAGGCGCCGTCGATGTGCATGTAGTCCCGGCGCAGGCCCTCATCGCGCAGGCCCAGCTTCTCCACCACGCGCAGGCTCGCCGCGTTCTCCGGCCGGATGTTGATCTCCATCCGGTGCAGCCCCAGGTGGAACATGCAGTAGTCGCAGGCCAGCGCCACCGCCACCGGCGTGTGGCCCTGCCCGGCCACCCGCCGGTCGATCCAGTAGCCCAGCGCCGCGGAGCGCAGGGAGCCCCACTGGAAGCCGCTGACCGTCAGCTGGCCGCGGAACGCGCCGTCGACCTCCATGGCCAGGGGCAGCAGGGCGCCGCGGCGGGCCTGCCGGTCGAGCAGGCGCCGCAGGCGCTTGAAGTCCGGCAGCGCGTAGTCCGGATCGGGGCTCGTGGCCTCCCAGGGCCGCAGCCAGTCGCGGTTGGCCCGCCGAACCTCCGCGTAGGATGCCGCGTCGGAGCGGGCCAGGGCGCGCAGGCGCAGCGGCCCGTGCGCCAGGGTGATCGGCCACTCCATCACGGCCCGCCCACTGCGACCGCGCGGCCGGCTCCATCAGCCACGCCCGCCTCAGACGAGGGGACTGTCCGGCGGCGCGGTGGGCCGCGGCATCCGCAGGATCGTTGCGTCGGGCCGGTTCTCGTCCTCCGGCAGGTCCGCGGCGGTCTCCGCGCCCGGCGGCACGACCTCGAACGCGGAGGGGTGCTCGGAGGCATACCCGCGGACCTCCGCGTGCGCGGCGACAAGCTCCGCGAGCGACTCCGCCAGCACCTCGCGCTGGGCGGGGAGGGTGACGGCCAGCGCGCCGCCCAGCCACCCCGCGGCCGGGGACTCGAACACGGCGCGCGCGTACCCGGTCTCCACCTGCACGCCGCGCAGCATGTCGACGACCCCGGGCAGCGGCGCCGTGAGCACCGAGCGCAGCGCGTCCGCGACATCGGGCTGCGGGCCCACCGTCAGGCCGCCCACCACGGCGCACAGCTCGAAGCCGGCGACCACGGCGGGGCTGAGGTCGGCCAGCTGGGCCTGGGCGTCGTCGAGCACTGTCTCCACGACGTCGTAGCCGTGGTCCTCGAGCACCTCGCGCGCGGTGGAGCGCACCGGGAACGGCACGGCGGTGCTGGAGACGACGAGGAGGACGCGCGGGGCGCTCGCCTCGTCGTCGCCGCCGCCGGAGTAGCTGCCGGTGCTCACGCCCGCCGGTCCGCGACGTAGTCGGCCAGCCAGGCGTTGAGGTCCTCGCCCAGGTCATCGCGGCGCCCCGCGATCGTGATGACGGCCTTGAGGTAGCTGAGCTTGTCGCCCGTGTCGTAGCGGTCGCCGGAGAACACGACGCCGTAGACGCCGTGGGAGTCCGGATCCTGGGCGAGGGCCTCAAGCGCATCGGTCAGCTGGATCTCATCCCCGCGGCCGGGCTTCGTCTCGTGGAGCACCGGGAAGATCTCGGGGCTGAGCACATAGCGGCCGATGATCGCGAGGTTCGAGGGCGCATCGGCGGGATCCGGCTTCTCCACGAGGCCGGTGATGCGCACGGCGCCCTCGACGTCCGTCTGCTCGACCGCGGCGCAGCCGTAGAGGTTGATGGTCTCCGGGGGCACCTCCATGAGCGCGACGACGGAGCCGCCGGTGGCCTCCTGGACGCGGATCATCGTGGGCAGGATGGGGTTGCGCTCATCGATGAGATCGTCGCCGAGGAGCACGGCGAAAGGCTCGTCGCGCACGTGGAGCTCCGCCTTGAGCACCGCGTGGCCCAGCCCGAGCGGGTCGCCCTGGCGCACGTAGTGGATGTCGGCGAGCTCCGAGGCGTGCTGGACGGCGGCCAGCTTCTCCTCGTCGCCCTTCTTCGCCAGGGTCCGCTCGAGGCCGTCCACCCGGTCGAAGTGGTCCTCGAGCGGCCGCTTGTTGCGCCCGGTGATCATGAGGACGTCCTTGAGGCCGGCGTCCACGGCCTCCTCCACGACGTACTGGATGGCCGGCTTGTCGACCACCGGCAGCATCTCCTTGGGCGTGGCCTTCGTCGCGGGCAGGAAGCGCGTTCCGAGCCCGGCTACGGGGATCACGGCCTTGCGCACGGCGGTTCGCTGTTCGTTGTCCATGCTCCGATTCTAAGGTGAACGCATGTCCCCCGACTGTGCCGCAGATGAGAAGGCGCAGCTGCGCGCCCGCGTGCGCGCCGCGCGCCGCTCCACGGCGCCGGCGCGGGCCGCGCTGGCCGATGCGCAGCTGAGCGCCCACGTGACGGCCTGGGCGGCAGGCGCGCAGACGCTCATCGCCTACGCGGCGCTGCCCTTCGAGCCCTGCGTCGATGCCGCCCTCGAGGCCGCCCGCTCCCGCGGGGTGCGCGTGCTCCTGCCGATTGCCCGGCCCGGGCGGGCACTGGGGTTCGGCGCACTGGACGGGCCCATCGAGGGTCTCCCGCGCGCCGGCCGCTGGCAGATCCGCGAGCCCGCGCCCACGCACACCGCCGCCGAGGCGCTCCTCGCCTCCCCCGCCCCGTCCACCGCGCTGCTGGTCCCGGGCCTGGCCTTCGACCGGGCGGGGATGCGGCTGGGCAACGGGGGCGGCTTCTACGACCGCACGTTCGGACCCGATGGCGGGGCGGGCCCGCTGCTGGCGCGGCTGCGCTCCGCCGGGCTGCGCGTCGCCGGGGCCTGCCGGGCGGCGGAGGTGGTCGACGCACTGCCGCGGGCACCGTGGGACCTGCGCGCGGGGGCCGCGCTCACGGAGGCCGGGCGGCAGGAATTTCGCGCATAGGCCAGCGCTTATACTCGTCACGGCTTCGCACGAGACCACGAAAGGCGGCCATGCCCACCTACTCCTACGCCTGCAAGAACTGCGGCAACGCCTTCGACATCCACCAGGCCTTCACCGACGATGCGCTCACGACGTGCGAGAAGTGCGGCGGGCCGCTGCGCAAGGTCTTCGGCAATGTGGGGGTCTCGTTCAAGGGCTCCGGCTTCTACCACACGGAATCGGGCTCCGGGAAGTCCGGCTCCTCTGCAGGCAGCCACGGCGCCTCGGGCTCCGGCTCCGGTTCCACGGGCGGTGGCGACTCGGCCCACGGCGGCTCCGGGGACTCCGCGGGAGCCGGTAGCGCAGCGGGCACGGCGAAGGAATCCGGTGGCGCGAGCTCCGGTTCAGGCGCCGGTGCGTCGAGTGGTGCGGGCGGATCGGGCAGTGCCGGCGGTTCGGGCGGTGGCAAGGCCGGCGCCGCGCCGGCCTCCGCTGGTTCCGGCGGCCGGGCGACGCCCTCCGGCACCCCCGCCTGACTGCCCGCCGGGGCGGCGGTGGGCAGTCAGGGCCTCTGCCGTTTCGGGCCACGGCCGCTCCGTTGCGGGGTACGGCCTCCCTACCCCGGGGTCACAGCCTCGCCGCGCCGGGGTCACAGACGCGCACACTCCGCCGCGACGGTGCACAGGCCGGGCCGGCCGCGCACCCGGCCGCCGCGGGCACCCCACGCTGAGGCCATGAGATTCCCGTTCCCGCGTGCCCTCCCGGCACTGCGCGGGCGCCCCCAGCGCCGCATTGCGGCGGCGCTGTGCTTGGGAGCCGCCGTCGCGCTCATCGCCTGGCTCGCTATCCCGCGCCAAGCGGGCACCGCGGTGGCGGTGGCCGCCCACGACATCGCGTCGGGCACGCAGCTGGCCGCCGGGGACGTCGAGGTGCGCCGCTATCCCGCCGAGCTCGTGCCCACCGGTGCGCACGCGAGCGCCCAGGACCTGGTGGGCAGCACCGCCGGCGGCGCACTGGGCGCCGGCTCGCCCATCACGGATGCGGGCCTGCTGGCGCCCGGGGCGCAGCCTGCCGCGGCGGGCGAGGTGCTCGTGCCGGTCTCCGTGGCCGATGAGGCGGCCGCATCCGTGCTGCGCCCCGGCCACCACGTGCGCATCTACTCGACCGCGGAGCAGAAGGGCACAGCCGACGGCGGCTCCGACGCCCTGCCCGGGGCATCGGACGGTGCGCTCGTCGACGACGCGGTGGTGGCCGCGGTCAAGCGCGATGCCGGTTCCGCGCTGGCCGGCGGCCCCTCCACCGTGCTCACGCTCGCGGTGCCGGCCAAGCGGGCGGCCGCCCTCGCGGCATCCGCCGGTGCGGGGCTGGGATTCGCGCTGTTGAACTGAGCGCAGAGCGCACCGCACTGAGCACGGCACCCAGCGCACTGCGCCCAGCGCACTGCGCCCGGCGCACTGAACAGGGCAGCCGCCACTCAGAACTCGGCACCCGTCGCCCCGACCCAGTACCGCGACAGCCACGCCCCCGCCATTGGTCCACCTCCTAGTGCCGAGTGCGCCGAGTCGCGCACGGGCGTATGCGGCGCACGTCACGGGCGTGTCTGCGGCACAGGCGCGGAATTGCGCGGATTATGGTTTAAAGTGGTATCGCATATATACGAGGGGAGCCATTCCCCGAATCCGAAAGGACTTCCCGCATGCTCAAGGGATTCAGGGATTTCATTCTGCGCGGCAATGTCATCGAGCTGGCCGTTGCGGTCATCATCGGCGCCGCGTTCACCGCGATCGTCACCGCGATCTCCGACAAGCTCATCCAGCCGCTCATCGCCTCGCTCGGCGCTGCGGACATGGGCGGCCTCGGCTTCGCCATCCGCCCCGGCAATGACGCCACGTTCCTGGACTTCGGCGCCGTCATCACCGCGGTCATCAACTTCCTCATCGTGGCCGCCGTGGTCTACTTCGTCATCGTGCTGCCCATGAACAAGTTCAACGAGATGCGCGCCCGCGGTCAGGTCGCCGAGGAGGTGCCGCCGACCTCGGAGGAGCTGCTCCTCGAGATCCGCGACCTGCTCGCCGCACAGCAGCAGGGCGGCGTCGCCCCCCACGTGGGCCAGCAGACCCCCGGCACCCCGATCGTCGATCAGGGCGGCACTCCCCCGCGCCACTGAGACACCCCGCGCCGCTCGGACGGCGACGCACGAAGGGCCGGCTCCCCACGGAGCCGGCCCTTCGTGCGTTCAGTGCAGATGTCTGCGCGCTCACCGCCTAGGCGTTCGCACACTCCACGCAGACCCGAGTGCGCGCCACCGCAGCCCGGCGCATTCGCCGGAACCCGCGGGCCCGGCGGCGGGCCCGCCCACGTCCCGGGCAGAGCGGTGCGTTCCTAGCCGGGCGGCAGCGGGGACTTGGGCTGCCAGTGCGGCGGCCGGTCGCCCAGCAGCCGTTCGTCGTTGGCGCCGGCACCGGATCGCGGGGCGGGCGCATCCGGGGCGGCCTCGTTGCGCACTGTCGCCCGGTAGGCCTCGACGGCCCGCCGCAGGCGCTCGCGCCGCTCGGCCTCGCGCCGCTGGGCAGCGTGCTCCTCGGCGCTGCTCCCAGCGTCTCCGGCGCCCTGAGCGGCCCCGGCAGCGTCGGCATCGCTGTGCGCGGCGCCGCCCGGCAGGGTGCCCATCCGGCCTCAGTCCCGTCCGGAGCGGTTGCGATCCCGGCGCTCGGCATCCTCGTCGGTCTCCGCCGGCCGCAGTCCCGCGTCGATGATCTCGTCATCGCGCAGCATGCCCGTGTCATAGCTCGGCATGACGTCCTCGTGGCTGATGACGGGCCGGGCAGACGCGCGCTCGGAATCCGTTTCCCGGGCCTGGGCGACCTCCCCCGCGGGACCGTCGGCCGCGGGATCGGCGCGGCGCGCGTGGCTGCGAGAGCGGTAGCGCTCGACGACCTCGGCGACGGCGGAGGCCTCCGGACCGCGCCGCTTGAGCGCGAGGGTCTGGCTCAGCTGCTCGGCGAGCTCCGGTCCATCGCGGAAGACACCGTCGGAGCGGATCCAGTCGAGCATCGCGAAGAGGTCGGACTCCTCATAGGCGCGCAGGGAGAGCCCCGGCGTCATCTTGGGCCGGGCGCCCTGGCGGCCCACGACCACCGCGGCGGCGCGGGCGGCGCTGAGGACGGCCTCCGGGGAGCGGCGCTCCACGGTCTCGCTCCACGCCTCGAAGATGCGATCGGCCTCGCCCTGCGGGTCCACGAACGCGTCGGTCGACCACAGGCGCAGGTAGGTCCAGCCGCGGCGCTGGAGGGCGGAGCGGCGCAGGCGCTCGCGCTCGCGGATGCTCGGCAGGCCGCTGTAGGCTCGCCCGTCGCCCTCCACGGCCACGGCCATGCCCTGGTCCTCCGTCCCGCCCACCGGCAGCGCGAGGTCGATGCCCCGGTAGTCCTCGACCGGTGCGACGCCGCGGCGCAGCAGGCGCTCGGCGATATCGCCCATGAGCGGATCGGCTGCAGCCGATTCGGCGCGCGCACCGGCGCTCGGCAGACCGCTGGCGGCCGCGGCGAGGAGGTCGGGCAGGACGGCGGCACCGTGGTGCAGGCGCCCGCGGTCGAAGTCACCGGGCTCGAAGCAGCTGACCACCGTGAGCTTGCGCCGGGCGCGGGTGACGACGGTGGCGAGCAGGCGGTCGCCGCCGGGCTGGGAGAGCGCCCCGAAGCTGTAGACGACCCGGCCCTGGAGCGTGCGTCCGTAGCCCAGGGAGAAGATGACGGCGTCGCGGACGATCCCCTGCACCTGCTCGGCGTCCGTGACGACGAACGGCTCACGGCCGGAGTCGTTGAAGAACGAGGCGACGTAGGGGTAGTCGCGGATCGCCTGCTGGATGCCGGCGGCCACGCGCTGGGCGTGCCACGGGGTGAGGGTGACGACCGCCAGCGACTGGCGGGCGCGGGTGCGCGCGTGGCGCAGCACGAGGTCGACGACGCGCCGCACCTCGGCGTCGGGGCTCTCCACCTGCCCCGTCGCGCTGTCGGGGGCGCCCAGCGCATCCGGCACATAGGCGAATTCCAGCCCGGAGCCCTCGTGGGTGTGCGCCGTGGGCAGGCTGCGCAGGGTGGAGGCGTAGAACTGCTCATTGGCCAGCTCGGTGAGGCTCTGCGGGCTCACCCGGTGGTTCGTGTGCAGCCGGTAGGCGGGCAGGAAGCGACTGAGCTCGACGAAGACGCTGGGGTCCTCGGCCTCTCGCTGGCCGCGGCGGTCCACGGCCACGGAGAACTCGCGGGGGCCCAGCAGGTGGTCATCGCCGAGCGCAATCACCTGGGCGGCGCGCGCGATGGCGGGGATCACCTCGGGCACGGACAGCCGGTTGGCATCGGCCAGGATGACGGTGTCGAACAGGGGCGCGTCGACGAAGTACTCGGGGACCTGGAACGGGCTCATCATCCACACCGGGGCGAGCGCCTTGAGGACGTCCGGTGCGGTGGAGCTGAGCTCGTCGACGTGCAGGTGACGCGAGCGCAGCGCGGCCCGGATCGCTTCGGCCTGCTCGCGGTACTCGGCGATCGCGCGCTTCCAGCCGGTGGCGTGGCTGTAGCGCAGGCGCTCGGCGCCGGCGGCCACGTAGCGGCTGTCGGCCTCGGCGAAGGCCTCGGCCGCGGCGTGCAGCCGCTCGCCGTCGTGACCGCCCACGCGGGAGTCCTCCGCGGCCATCTGCTGGAGGACCGTGGCCCAGTAGGCGAGGTCGAATTCTGCGCCCACGAGGGCGTGGCGCACGCGGCGCTCGCGCAGGTCGTCGACGAGCTCGCCGAACCCGGCGCCGCGCAGGCGCTCCTCGAGGCGGGTGCGCCGCGGCAGATCGGCCAGGCTCTCGCGATCCTCGCCCAGGGCGGCGAGGCGGCCCTGCATCTCCTCGACGAGCATGGCGTCGAGGTCCCCGCCGTCCGGGGTCTGGGACAGCACGGGGCGCAGCGCGTCGATGTCCGTGCGCACGTCGTCGGAGATCTTCACGGCCGCGCCGAGCGCCTCGGGCATGCGGGGCAGCCCGTCGCGCCCGGAGACGGTGCGCAGCGCCGCGCGCTCATCGCGGGCCGCGACGAGCGCACCGTGCAGGTCGTCGGTCTGGACGCCGGTGCGCACGAGCTCGCGGGCGGCGCGCTTGTGGCGGCCGCGGTCCAAGAAGCCCATCTCGATGCCGTGCTCGCGGCGGTACTCCCCTGTGCCGGTGGCGGCGATGAGCGGCTCGAGGTCGACGGTGAAGGCCTCGGGCTTGAGCGTCGTGAGGGTCTTCTCCACCGCGGTGAGCACATGGAGGC
Organism: Brevibacterium rongguiense; assembly: GCF_009857845.1. GTDB lineage: Bacteria > Actinomycetota > Actinomycetes > Actinomycetales > Brevibacteriaceae > Brevibacterium > Brevibacterium rongguiense. The sequence continues at coordinate 9,055 of NZ_WWEQ01000031.1, forward strand.
TGCGATTCCATTCGGCGGCACTGCGCGGCGGGTTGAGCCCGGCCTCGCGCAGCACGGGCTCCACCGCGGCCACGAGGTCCGGCACGCGGCGCGCCGTGCGCTCGGCGATGCTGCGGGCGCGCTCGGCCTCCTCATCGGAGTCGAAGCGGGCGCCCAGCCACACGGTATCCTCCGTGCCCAGGGTGAACGCCCCCAGGTCGGAGAGCTCGACGAGCGCCGCGCGCAGCTGCGCGCGCTCCTCGGCCGGCAGGCCCATGACCTGCGCGGAGAGCCGCACGCCTGTCGAGGGGCCGGGGTCTCCCCCGGTGAGCTCCGCGAGCTTCTCCATCGTGTCGTAGACGGACGTGTGCCAGGGCTCGCGGACGCGGTGCAGCGCGTGCTCGTGGTCGCGCAGCGTCTCGCGCTGGGCGTTGAGGTCTGCGAGAAGATCCCCGAGCTCCGGGCGCTTCGCGCGCTCGGCGGCGCTGATGAGCGAGATGAGCCGCTGCTTGAGCTCTCCCGCGCTGGCCCGCCCGTCCACCGCGAAGTCGGGCAGGCCGGCCTCGGCGAGGCGCTCGGAGAACTCGTCGAGCACATCGGAGCTCTGGGCGATGTAGAGAACGCTGTGGCCCGTGTGGGCGAGCGCCGCGGCAAGCGCCACGGCGGTCTGCGTGGCGCCCGTGCCGGGCGGCGTGTGGGCGACGAGCGAGGTGCCCTCGAGCGCGGCGTCGATGACGGCCTGCTGATCGCCGTCGACGTCGATCGCGAGGAACTCCTCCTGCGGCAGCCGGTCGGGCAGGGGCAGCGGCTCGGGGTTGAGCACCGTCATGCGCGCGGCTGCGGGCGGCTCTGGCTCGCGCTGGGCGCGCTTGGAGCCCACGTCCGTGCGCGGGGGCAGCAGGCGGCGCGGGCGGGCGGTCGTCAGGGCCGAGCCCGAGGCGCGCTCGTCCTCGTCTGCGCCCTCACCAGCGGCGGCGGCGTCGCTTGCTGCGGGGTCCGATTCATCGGGGTCCGCATTGTCGGCGCCCGCATCGTCGGCATGGCCGGCAGCGGCAGTGCCGGCAATGGCACGGTCCGTCTCGGCGGGCTCGCCGACTGTATCCGCTTCGCCGCGCTGGACGTGCATGAGCTCGGTGCTCGTGGTGCGCTGCGCTTCGGCGACCGTGGGGAACTCGACCTCTTCCGAGGCATCGACGACCGCACCGTCGGCGGGATCTATGACCGTCTCGGACGCCGTCTCATCCGGCACCGTGCGATCCGCCTTGTCCGCTTCCGCCTCGTCCTCGCGGGCAGGGCCGCCGTCTGCGGTCTCGGCGGTCTCCGCATCCGCTCGGGGTGTGCCGACTGCGTGGCTGCCGGCGTCACTGGGCCGGTCCGAACCGCCGGCTGCACCGGCGGACTTCGTCCGCTCGGACGCCTCCGCATCGGCGTCCGCGGATTCCAGGTCGGCCGCGGCGTTGGAGGACTCCGGGGCCCCGGCATCGGCCGCTCCGGCCGCACTGGGGGCGTCGTCCCGCTCAGCGCGTGACTCGCTGGTCGCGGTCGGGTCGGCCGGGCGCACTGCGGCTGCCTTGGCCTCGTCGGCCTCGCGCTGTTCGGCCGCGGAGGCGACGCTCACCCCATCGGCGGGCAGGCCGCTGTCGGTGCGCACGGGATCGGCGGGGGCGGCCGGGGCGGAATCCTCGGCGGCTGCTCCACCATGGGAGGAGTCGTCGGCGGGGGCATCCTCGCGCGCCTCGGCGGCCGTACCCGCTCGTGCACCGCTCTGTGCCGCGGCCTCGGCCGGCGCGGTGTCAGCGGCACGCACAGTCCCATCGGTGACCACAGCATCGTCGGTCAGCGCAGTGCCCCCGGCCGGTTCCGGGCTGTCGGACCGGACCTCGGCCTCGTGCGCAGCGGCCGAGTTCCCATCGGCCTCTGCCGCACCGGCATCGGCGGGCTCCTCGGCCACCGGAGTCTGCGCACCGAAGCCAGCCTGCGCCTCGGCGGCGGGGGTGCCCAGCGCGCGGCGGGCGGCCGCATCGCCGGCGAGTGCTCGGATGACCGGGTGCTCGGCGGGCACGGAGTCCTGTGTGAACGGGGTGGCGAGGTTGGCGAAGGTGGAGACGACGAGGCGCTGGTTGACGAGCAACCCGGGCACGGACTTCGTCGCGGCGCGCAGCCGCTCGTAGACGGGGGCGGGGTCGAAGCCGTGCGAGAAGCCGGTGGCGGCGACCCACTCGTCGACGTCGATGCGTACGCCGTGCGCGCGCTCGAGGAACTCGACGAGGGCGGGGTTGACCGTGATGTCGTCGGCGAGCGCGATCTCGAAGTCCTCGACGCGGGAGCCGCGGGGCACCAGGCGCACGTGGCGCAGCAGGATCGGCGCGGCGTATTCGCGACGGCCGCCGTCGGCATCCTCGGACCAGGTGGCGAAGCCGATCGCGAGGTGGGCTGCGGTGATGCCGCGCTCGTAGCTCAGCTGCTCGGCCTTCTGGCGGATCGAGCGGGCGCGACGGCGCGCATCGGCGAGCAGGTCCGGGTCGCGGACCAGGCTCGACAGGCGGGTCGAGCGCCCGGCCAGCAGCTGCGCGAGACCGGAGGGGTGCGCCCCGCTCAAGTCGATCGAGCCGTCGCGGGAGTCGCGGTACTGCAGCATGGTGTCGCGGCCGCCGAGCCTGGCGGCCTGTTCCTTCCACGCGGCAATCGACGCGCTGACGGTCGGTGAGGAATCTGCATATGCCACGGACACGACACTATCGGCCGTGGCGCTCCGGCCGCGGCTGCCGCACCGTGGGCCGGGCGGATTTATGTGGGCCTAGCGCCGGGGGAACATGGTGTTCATGACGACCTGTTTGCCTGCCACGCCCTCCGCTCCGTCCTTGCTGTGCGGACCGCGGATCGGCGCCGGGCCTCCTGATACGATGGCGCAGGCTGTTTCGCGCGGCTCGCAATGCCAACCCCGTCTGGGCGGCGCTGCGAGCGCGCAGGCAGATTGCCCCCGTAGCTCAGGGGATAGAGCACCGCTCTCCTAAAGCGGGTGTCGCGCGTTCGAATCGCGCCGGGGGCACCACCGAAATGAACACGCTAGGCGGGCGATTCGGGACACCTTGAAAGCGTCGGGGGCCCATGGAGCCCCCGGTCGGCACCGGAACACGCAACCGGTTCCGTTCGGAGGCGCTCCCCGTGTCGCAGGCCCCGTCTCACGTCCCCACGCCGCCCGACGTTGCAGCGGCGGATCCGCTAGCGCACTCGGCCGGGGCGAGTGACCGAAGAGAAGCCGACCGCAGCACCGCCCTCCGAGACTGCTGGGGCACTGACTGCCCTACGAGCCGCCCAGCGTGCCTGCCCGCTTCTTCGGCCTTCTGGCCGTGTGCCGCTTCTTCCGGTTCTTGTGTTTCTTGGCAGCCTTCGACGCCTTGCGCTTCGATTTCACCGGCTTGGGCTTCGGTTTCGCCTTGGCCTTCGGCTTGGGCTTCGGTTTCGGCTTGGGCTGAGGCTTCGGCGCAGGGTCGGGCTTGGGGCTGACCGCGGCGGGGGTCCTCGTCTGCGCCGTCCAGGGATCATCCGCGAAATAGGCCGCAACTCCCTTCGGAAGCCGCGTTACCTCCTCGGGGCTCTTCACGGTGTACGGTGCCACCTTGATTCCCGCCGCGATGACCGCTTCCAGCTGTGCAAGCGGGGTTGCCCTAGACGGTCCGAGCCATCCGATTCGATCGTTCTTCAGCCGTGCGACCAAACCGGCGGGAACGCTGCCCTGGATCAGATAGAGCGTGGGAATGCCCGCTCGCTGGACGCGCTGGCAGATCGCATAGTCGAAGCTCTGCACGAGCACCGAGGCCGCGGCCCCGTGCTGCTTGATCATGGCGATGACCCGATCGACGTCCGAGCTCGAGCAGCCGGTCTTGATTTCCGGAACCAGGGTGGTGGTGGCCGCGAGGCGGTCGAGCACCTCTGCGAAGAATACGGCCGGCTGCGGCGCGCCGAAGGGATTGCGGATCGTGGCCGCAGCCCACTGCGCACTCGTGAGCGCATCGATCGGCCCGGAGACACCGATCATTGTCCGATCGGCGGTCGAATCATGGCAGAGAACCGGTGCACCGTCCGCTAAGAACTGGATATCCATCTCCGGGCAGAAGCCCGCCTCCGCGGATGCCACGAATCCCGCCATGGATTCCTCGGCATAGCGCAGGGCGCCTCCGCGGTGGGAGAAGATCGTGGGACCCCGCAGCGCACTGACCGCCGTCGCTGTTCTCATTCCGGCCGCCGCTGCCGGCTCCTGACTTGCCAGGAAGGACAACCCGCCCAGAATTGCACCGGCAGCCCCTGCCAGGAAGCCCCGGCGCGTGGCTCGGCGGTCGGCCGTGAAATCGGCGATCATGGCGCTCCTGCGAAAAGACGATCACGTCTGAGAAGACGCTCCGGGGGCTGAGGCGGAAGGCGCGGACAGCGCGGCCGCCAGGGGGATGATGGTTCGACAGTCATCGTAGTCGACTGGCAGGCCCGCCGCGGTCAGAACGTCGACGAGCCGCTGCGCCGCAGACTCGCCACTAGATCCGCGCCTATCGCCGCCCACGGTCGGCTCGGTGGCGCCGGCACCGACACCCGCATCCGGATCCCCCACCGGCGGCGCCGCGGCGCCCGGGTCCAGCACGGGAACCAGCAGGTGGTGGGCCGTGCGCTCCTGGAACGCCTCGCCCAGCGCGAGGATCGCGTCCTCCCCGCCGCGGGCGCCGATGAGCTGGAGGGACACGGGCAGTCCGGCGCCCGGCGACCCCTCCGGCACGAGGCCCATGGGCAGGGCGAGCGCGGGGTGGCCCGTGATGCACACCGGGGCGGTGAGGTTCCAGTCGTCCTGCGGGGTCCCGCCGGCGAACGTGTACGGCGGCGCGGGCTGCGGCCACGTGGGCAGTGCCAGGGCGGCCAGTCCCGCCTCGGCGAACAGGGCCTCGAGTGCCCCGCCCGCCCGCTTCCCCGCAGCGAGCGCCGCCGTGTACGCCGCATCGTCCACGAACGCCCCCAGGGCGGCCAGCCTGCGGAACGAGCGGCCGTACTCGTGCCACCGGGGCCCGAGCGTCGCGCGGTGGGAGTCGTACATCTCGCGCACCATGACGAGCAGCGTCAGCCCGATCATTGCGTCGATGTCCGGGGCGGGCACCTCCACGAGGATCGCCCCCGCCGTCTCGAGTTCGCGCAGCGCCTCCCGGAAGGCCTCTGCGACCGCGGGCGCCATGCGCGGATCGTCGAGCAGCGCGGCCGGCACCCCGATGCGCCGGTCTGCGGCACCGTCTCCGGTCCGGGCAGCAGGGCCCGCCGCCTGCGCGGCTGTGCCGCCACCGTCCGCGGTCGAGGAGCCGGCCGGCCCGCCGTCGGCGCGCCCCTCGGGCGCGGCTGCGGACGGCAGGCCGGCCGCGGCACTGGCGGTCCCGGGGCCGCCGCGCATGATGTCGAAGAGCAGCCGGCAGTCGCGGGCGCTGCGCGCCATGGGCCCCACGACGTCCAGGCTGGGCGCGGCGGGCAGGATGCCGTCCACGGGCAGCGCACCGTGCGTGGGGCGCAGGCCCGTGATCCCGCAGAACGCCGCGGGGATCCGGCAGCTGCCGGAGGTGTCCGTGCCGAGGCCGGCGGGGAAGAGACCAAGCGCGATCCCGATCGCGGTGCCGCAGCTCGAACCGCCGGGCCAGCACCCCAGGTCCCAGGGGTTGCGCGGCAGGGGGAAGTCGAGCGCCGGATCGGGACGGCCGGCGGCGTGCTCGGCCATCGTCGTGGTCCCCGCGATCCCCGCTCCCGCCGCGCGCAGCCGGGCGACGACTGCGGCATCCGCACCGGCGCTGAAGGCGGGGTCGAAGACGCGGCTCTGCCCCGTGGGCACGGCCTCGCGCACCGCGATGAGCGCCTTGACGCCCAGCCGCGCACCCGCCAGGGCGCCCGGCTCACCCGCGCGCGCCGCCTCGCCCCCGAGCGCGCCTTCGTTCGCGCTCCCGGCTTCGCTCCCGCCGACGCCCCCGGTCTCACCGTGGCGTAGGTCGTCCCAGCCGGCACCGCAGGAGTGGGATGCCCCGCAGCGCTCGAGGAACGCGCCCACGATGGGGTCGTAGACCTCGGCGGCGGCGGAGCAGGCGGCGGCGAACTCGTCCGGGTCGAGCCGGCCCGAGCGGAAGCCCGCGAGCTGCGCGCTCAGGTCCGGGTACGCCGCGCACAGCTCCCGCCAGCGCGCCAGCTCGGCACCGCGTGCCGGCTCAGTGCCGCGCACCGCCTGAGAACCGCGCCCGCCGGGACCCGCGGTGTCTGCCCCCGCGCCCATCCGAGCTCAGCCCAGCGCGGGGCGGACGGGAGCGAAGCCGAACCAGTCGGCGGTGTCCTTGACGAGTGCCCCGCCCTGGATGACGGCCTTGACGTTGTCCGGCTCGGCGAGCGAGTCGATGTCGGCCAGCGGGTCGAAGTCGACGACGATGAGGTCGGCGAGCTTGCCCTCCTCCACGGTGCCCAGGTCATCGGCCAGGCGCAGCAGCTGCGCGGCGTTCGAGGTGCCCGCGACGATCGCCTGCATGGGGCTCAGGCCCAGCTCCACCGCGTGCGCGGCCTCGCGCAGGTTGACCCCGTGGGGGCAGATGCCGGCGTCGGTGCCGAGCGCCACCTTCACCCCGGCGGCGAATGCGGCGGCGACGCGCTCACGGGCGATCGCGGACCACTTCACCTTCTTCTCGTAGAGGTAGCCGGGGACCAGCGCGGGGTCCGGCACGCGCAGGGCGGACGAGAGCGTGGGCACGAGGAACGTGCCCTGGGCGAGCATGAGCTCGATGCCCTCGTCGTCGATCCCGTAGCCGTGCTCGACCGAGTCGATGCCCCCGCGCAGCGCCTCGAGGATCCCCTCGGCCCCCTGGGCGTGCGCGGCGACCGGCTGACCGGCGCGCTTGGCGGTCTCTGCCTTGATGAGCGCCACGTGCTCGGCGGGCACGCCCACGTCGTCCGGGGTGTCCGAGGGGCTGGAGACGCCGCCGGTCGTGCACACCTTGATGGCGTCGGCGCCGGAGCGGATGAGCAGGCGCACGGTGCGGCGCACATCGTCGTCGGTGTCGATGATGGGATCGACGGCGCCGAGTTTCATGGTCTCCGTGCCGTTGGGCAGGTGGTGGTCGCCGTGGCCGCCGGTGGGCGAGAGCGGGACGAGCGCGATGTGCAGGCGCGGGCCCTGGATGAGTCCGGCCGCAATGGAATCGCGGAAGCCCGCGTCGACCCCGCCCAGGTCGCGGGCGGTGGTCACACCGGCCATGAGGGTCTTGCGCGCGTTCACGGCGGCGCGGAACGTGCGCTCCGAGTCGAAGCGGCGCAGGTTGGCCAGCTGGTCCTCGAGGTCAAGGCCCAGGTGGACGTGCGCGTCGATGAAGCCGGGCAGGATGGTCCGCCCGGCCAGGTCCACCGTGCGCACCGCGCCGGAAACGCCGCCGGCCGCCGCGCCCGAGGCGCCCGCGGGCTGCGCGTCCGAGGCGCCGGACGCGCCCGCCCCGGCCCCCGCCTCGGCGGGCCGCCGCGGGCCCGCGTAGACGATGCGGCCGTCGGCGAGCTCCACCTCGGCGTCGCGCAGGGGCTCACCGCCGGTGCCGTCGATGAGCGTGGCGCCCGTGAGCAGCAGGCGCTGGGCGCCGGTGGGCACGGTGGGCAGCAGGGCGGACTTCATGGGCGATCCCCTCGGACGGCGAGTGCGGTTGCCCCTATCGTCTCACTCCCGGCCGGCGAGCTCCGGGGAGGGGCCGTCGCCGTGCGCGGGTGCGCCGGACTCCGCCCGGGCTGCGGGAATGGGCCGGCGGATGACGAGCACGGCCACGAGGGCCGCGAGGATGACGACGGTGGTGAAGATCGGCGCGCTCACGAGCGGAGCCAGGAGGATGAGCGCGGCGGCCGTCACCATCGCGGTGCTCACGATCGCGTCCGCGCTGCCGCGGAAGGCCGTCATCCAGACGAAGAGGAGGAACGCGGACACGGGGATGGCCACGGCGAAGCCCGCGGTGCCCTCCGAGATGCCGCCCTCGATCGCGGAGTCGATGTCGATCTCGATGCCCACCGACAGCGCACCGGCCGCGGCGAAGACGAAGTAGTGGCCGTAGCCGAACAGGGTCGAGGACAGCATCGACATGATGGTGCGGTGGTGGACGGGCCAGAAGCACACCCACCACAGTCCCGCGGTGATGAGCAGCGTCATGGCGGCCAGCGGGATCAGGTTGCCCACGGCCTCGGCCTCCTCATTGGCCTCGATGAGGGCGTTCGTGCTGGCCAGCAGGCTCTCACCCAGGACGATGAGGGTGAAGAGCCCGTAGCGCTCCGTGATGTGGTGCGGGTGCCACGGCGTGCTGCCCACGCGCTCGGCGAGCACGGGCACGAGGAGTTCGACGACGATGAGCGAGAGGAAGAGCGGGGTCCGGAACGGGCTCTCCGGGAGCAGGAGCCACAGCACCCACAGCACCTGGGTGGCGAAGATGCCCACGGCGTAGACGAGCGCGGCCCGGCCGGCCGCGCCGCCGCACCGCGAGGCACGCAGCCACTGCGCGACCATGAAGATGCGCATGACCACGTAGCCGCCGATGAGCACGGTGTAGCTGTTGTGCTCGAAGGCCGGGGCGATGCCGGCGGCGAGCACCATGACCCCGCTCATCTGCCCGATCGTCATGAGGCGGTAGAACCAGTCGTCCGTGTCGAACGAGGTGGCGAACCACGTGAAGTTCATCACGCCCACCAGATCCCGAAGAACACGATCCCGTAGTGGGCCAGGCCGTCGGCCAGGTGCCCCTCGGCGATCGCATGGTGCAGGTTCGACGAGGCATTCGAGACCGCCACGGCGAACACGAGGTCGAAGACCAGCTCGAGCGTGCTGGCGGTGCGCCCCTGCTCGTGGGGCGAGCGCGGGCGCATGGGCGTGAGCCTGAAGCGGCCGGCGGCGGGAGTGTTCGCGGGTGGCCTTCCGGAGAGCGGGGATACTGCGCCCACTCTAGGCCCCCGTGGGGCACCCGCACGCCGACCGGCCCGATGGGCGCCCGCGGGCGGCTCAGTCCTCCGGGGCGGGCTTGGCCTTCGCCTTGCCCTTCTCCACCATGGGGTGCTCCGGGTTCGAGCACATGGCGGAGCGGTAGCCGCGGCAGAAGTACTCGCCGTGGGCCTCGAACGGCAGGCCCTTGAACAGGTAGCCGCTGGTCACGGGGTAGAGGCCCTTGGCCTTGAGGTTCTTGTACAGCTGCGGGGCGGCCTTGATAGTGGGCTCGTGGATCGAGTGCATGAGGATGACCGAGCCCGGTTGCGACATCGACGTGCCCGTCTTCACGGTCTTCGGGGTGCTGCGCGTCTTCCAGTCCAGCGTGTCGACGTCCCACTGGATGATGCGCTTGTCGACCTGCTTGTCGACCGCCGCGCTCGTTGCGCCGTAGGGCGGGCGCAGCATCGTGGACTTCGGGACCCCGGCCGCCTCGAGCGCCTTGTCCGTCCGGTCCAGCTGCTGGGCGAGCTTGGACCCGCTCAGGCGGCTGAGCTGCGGGTGGTTCCAGCTGTGGTTCTCCACCTCGTTGCCCATGTCGAGCAGTTCCTTGTTCGCCTTGGGGTACTGCTTGACGTTGGTGCCGATCTGGAAGAACGTGGCGCGGATGTTCGCGTCCTTGAGGTAGCCCTTGAGCTCCTTCGTCTGCTGGGGCGTGCCGGGCCCGTCGTCGTAGGTCACGGCGACGCACGGCAACAGGCCGCAGGAGTAGTCCGGCTCGTAGCTCTTGTCGTCGCTGGGCAGCTGGAGGTCCTCGCCCATGGCCTGGCGCACCTGGGTGCCCAGGTCGGACAGGTCGCCCTTGTCCACGGCGCTGCCGTCGACGACGGGCAGGGCCTTGTCGTCCACGGTCATGGCGCCCACCTGGTCCGCGCCGTACTTCTGGGCATCGGAGAACAGCGCCGAGCCCGGCTGGGTCTCGTTCTTCTCCAGGTCCGTGACGAAGACGCGCTGCGTGGCCTGGCCGCCCACCGTGGTGCTCAGGCGGGAGACGAGGAAGTGCCCGCCGGCCGCCACGACGGAGTTCTCGGCCGTCACCTTCTGCTCCTTGCCCTTCCCCGCGCCCGAGGTGCTGCTCGCGGTGGCGCCGCCGCTGGCCTGGCTGGTTGAGCCGGCGCCGTCCTGGCCGGTCGCGCTCGCGGTGGGCCCCTGGCCGGGCTGCTCGATGAACTTCGGGGCCTCCCAGCGCTCCTCGGGATCCGTCAGCGCCGGGTCGAGCGCGCGGCGGCCGTGGAAGGCGCCGCCTGATTTGAAGGCCTTGAGGATGTCCTTCTCCATGGCCTCGGACAGGCTCGAGGCCCCCGTGATGCCGAAGAAGTGGGCGTCGAGCTTCGAGTTCTCGCTCGTGTGGACCGCGTAGCTGTTGAGGCGCTCGGCCAGGGAGTCGGGGACGCCGTCGAAGTGGCCGCTGTCGCTGCCGCCGCCGCCCGTGCCCCCGGAGCCGCCGGTGCAGCCCGTGAGGAGCAGCGCGACTGCCGAACCTGCGGCCGCCAGTGCCCCGAATCTGCCAATGAACTTCACGATCTCACCCTCCGCTGGCTGTGGTCCCTGTGCTGTGGTCCCGGCGCGCCGCTTGGGCCGCGGGCCCCTGCCGAGTCTAGTGCGCGCCGGTCACGGGACGGCCACATTTGTGTATGCCCTGGCATAGCGCTTCCTGTGTCGCTCCTGTGAAAGGCCAGAACACCGTTCAGGAACATAGCGGGGCGCCCCGGCGGCCATCCGCCGGAGCGTCCCGCTGGGTGGCGTGCCTCAGCCCTCGCGCTTGGCGCGCACCACCATCGTCGGGCACTTGGCGTAGGGCAGCACCGACTGCGAGGTGGAGCCGAGCAGCAGGCCGGCGAAGCCGCCGCGCCCGCGCGAGCCGATCACGAGGATGTCCGCGGTGTCGGAGGCGCGCACGAGCACCTCGGCGGGCTGCCCGTCGAACAGCGTCCAGTCGACGGTGAGCTCCGGGTGCTGCTGCGCCACCGCCGCCGCGGCGAGCGCGATCTTGTCCGCCCCCTCGTCGACGAAGCGCTTCATGTCGCTGGCGCTCGGCAGCCACTCGGGGCCCACGACCGTCGTCGTGATGACGCCCACGATGTGCAGCGGCGTGCCCCGGCGCACCGCGATCTCCGCGGCGGCCCACAGCGCCGGCGAGTCCTTACCCAGCGCGTCGATGCCCACGACGACGGAGCCGGAGAAGTCCAGCCCCGGATAGGTCTCCCCGTCCCCGCCCTGCTCGAAGTCCGCCCCGCGGGCGCTGCGCACCGGCTGGGAGGACGAGACCTCGGGCCGGCGCTGGCCGTCGAGCGACCAGGAGACCGGGACGACGATCGTGGGGGCCAGGCTGTGGGCGGGCAGCGCCGAGGACACGGTGCCCAGCAGGCGGCCGGCGAACCCGCCGCGCCCCCGGGAGCCGACGACCGCCAGCGATGCCTGCCGGGACTCCTCGACGAGGACGCCGGCGGCATCGCCGATTTCGATGACGGCCTCGACGCCCACGCCCGCGGCCCGCACCTCGGCGGCGGCCTCCTTGAGCGAGGCCGTGACGGCGGCGCGCACCGCGGAGTCGTCGATGGGGACGTAGGAGACGTCGATGGTGGCCGCGGCGACGCTGGGGATCGTGTAGGCGCCCACGAGTCGGATGGTGCGGCCCATCGCCTGGGCCTCGCCGATCGCGAACGCCAATGCGTTCCGGCTCGCCCGGGAGCCGTCGATGCCGACGATGATCGCCTGCGGATCGGCGACCTGGGGTTCTGCGCGTTCCTCTGCCATGGCGTCTCCTCACGCGGGTGGGCGGAACGAGGCTGCCTGCCCCGCTACCCAAACCCTACTCAGCCCCGCGGCCCAGATCACCCCGCGGCCATCATGCGGCACGGCGGAAGTCGAGGAATGGACGCCACTGCTCCGCGGGGGCGTCGAGGTCGCGCAGCCACCAGCGCCCGGCGTGCGGCGCGCGAGGGGCCCGGGCGAGCCGCCAGCCGATCTCCTCGGGGGTCCGATCGCCCTTGCGGTTGTTGCACGCCCGGCAGCACGCCACGAGGTTCTCCCACGAGTTCGCGCCCCCGCGCGAGCGCGGCAGCACGTGGTCGACGGTCCCGGCGGCCGCCCCGCAGTAGGCGCAGCGGTGGCCGTCGCGGCGCAGCACCCCTCTGCGCGACAGGGCCGCGGTGCGCCCGTGGGGCGGGCGGACGTAGCGGCACAGGAGGATGACGGAGGGGCAGTCGAGCTCGCGCACCGCGCTGCGCACGCGCACCCCGGGGTAGGCGGCGAGCACGCTGGCGCGCCCGGCGAGGACCAAGACGATGGCGCGGCGGTAGGAGACGACGGACATCGGCTCGAAGCCCGCGTTGAGGACGAGGGTCTTCACAGCCCCGCTCCCCGTGCGGTGGCCACCGCAGGCGGGCGGGCCTGCGCACCGTGCGGCCGGGCCGCGCGCAGACGCGAACGGGCGCCGCACCTGTGTGCGGCGCCCGTGGCGGGAGTGGGTGAGGCGGCTATGAACTCGGCGCCGCGACTGTGCGGGCGGCGAGCCGACATGGGGCGGGGTGCTGACATGCGCGTTCCCTTCGGCCAGGGCCCAGCCCCGCTGGGCCTGGGCCCACCATAGCCCGCGCGGGCGCCCCCGTCACCGGGCCAGGGCACAGCGGGCGGCAGAATTCGCCTGCCCGCAGGCCCCCGTTCACCACGTCAAGCGACCGGCCCCGGGGCGCGCAGCAGCGGGCCCAAGTCGGCTCGGGCCCGCTGGACGACCGGCGCCGGTGGGCCGGAAGGGAGGACGATCAGGTGCGGCGGACGGCCCGGTGGGCCGATGGCCTGGGATGAAGGGGCCGCGGCGCGCGCGGCCCCGCCGGCCCGGGCCGCCTCAGAGCACGCGGCGGAACGATGCGCCGGCGGAGACCATCCAGTCGATGGAGCGCTTCGACGTGTCGACGCGGGGGTTGCCGGCGTCGTACATCATGCCGTTGCCCGCGTAGATGCCCACGTGGCCCGGCGAGACGATAAGGTCGCCGGCCTTCGCGTTCGACTTCGACACCGCCTTGCCCGCCCCGGCCTGGCCGCCCGAGGTGCGCGGCAGGTGGACGCCCACCTTCTTGTAGACGTACGAGGTGAAGCCGGAGCAGTCCCAGCCGCTCGGCGAAGTGCCGCCGGAGACGTACGGGGTGCCGAGCCCGCTCTTGGCCAGCGCCATGACCTGCTGGACCTTCGACCCGCTGGGGACGGGGGCGTCCTTCGAGGACTTCTTCGAGGACTTGCCCGACGACTTGCTCGACGACGACTTCGAGGACTTCTTCGTCGACGACTTCCTGTCCTGCTCGGCGGTCGAGTGCTGGGCGCTGGCCTGCGGGGCCGAGGAACTGCTCGCCTTGGCGGGCGCCGGCTTGGGCTTGGGGGCCTTCGCGGCGGTCACCAGCGAGGTGCTCGTGGCGGCCTGCGACTTCTCCGCCTTGGCGGGGGTGCTGTCGACCTTCGTGGCGGCCTGGGCCTCGTAGTCCGCGGCGCCGGCCGGCTGCGACTCGCTGGCCACGACCGCATCGCCGCCGTGCTCGCCCAGCATGCTCGGCAGGCTCGCCGAGGCCAGGAGTCCGCCCGCGGCGGCGACGACCGCCGCTCGGCGGCCCACGGTCCCGGAGCTGGCGCTCAGGGACTCCGTGAGTTCGGTCAGGGGGGTCTTCACTCGGGTGGCCGCCGCCCGGCGGCCGTGCTGCTGAGAATCAGGCACAGGTCATCCTTCGCTGTTGCGTGTGTGGGGCTCCGTCCACGGTAACGAAGGCGCACCCGAATGTCACATTCCCGTTACAAAACTCCGACCGGATTATGACGACTGCGCGTGTCGGCACTGGTGAGAACGGCACTCCACCCCGAACTCCCGGGCGTGTCGGGCAGACGAGGTCCATCCGGAGACACCGAGCACGCTCCCGAAATCATAACGTTTCGTTACCGAAAGCGAATGGACGCGGCGCGGCGGGCGTCGTCATCGGGTCCCCCGGGCGGGGTGCATCGTGCGGGGTTACGGCCGTTACGAGAGAGCGGCACAAGGCTCCGGTGCCGGGCCGGAGGAAGCCCGCGCGATACTGCGGCGCAGGACCAGCCGCGAAGGGCCGGGGTACGGCCGGCACGCGGAAGCGGCAAGAGGCCGCGGCACGGACCCGGGCCGCCGGCGCAGGCGCCGGAGCCAGACGTCCGCAGACGCACAAGCGCCCCGGCCCAACAGGGCCGGGGCGCTTGGAAACCGCTGGGCTCAGAGCACGCGGATGAAGACCGCGTCGCTCATCCAGGAGTCCGAGGTGTGCACCGTGCCGACGCGCGAGTTGCGCGCGTCGATCATCTTGCCGCCGCCGGCGTAGATGCCGACGTGGCCGGGGTGCCACATGAGGTCGCCGGGCTTGGCCTCCGAGGCGGAGACGGTGCGCCCGGCGCTGCGCTGCGAGCCGGAGCTGTGGTCGAGCTTGACGCCCACCTTGCCGTAGACGTACGAGGTGAAGCCGGAGCAGTCCCAGCCGCTGGGGCTCGTGCCGCCCCAGACGTACGGGGTGCCCACGTAGCTCTTGGCGATGGAGACGACCTGCTCGGCCTTCGAGCCGTTCGGGGCCGCGGCGGAGCCGGAGGCGGCGGTTGCCTTCGCGGGCTCCGCGGCGGGCTTGGGCTTGGGCTTCGGGGCCTTCTTCGCGGTGACGTTCTCCACGGCGGCGGTGCCGGCGACGGCGGAGGCCTTCTTCTCGGACTTGGCGGTCTTCGCGGCCGCGACCTTCGTGGCGGCCTGCGCCTGGTATTCCGGCTGCGCGGTCTTCGAGGAGTCCTGCGCGGAGACGACGGCATCGTCGGACTTCGTCGCGTTCGCCGCGGTGGGCAGTGCGACCGAGGTGAGCAGACCGCCGGCTGCGACGGCAACCGCTGCGCGCCGACCGACCGAACCGGAGTTGGCGCTCAGCGCCTCGGTGAGCTCCGAGAGGGGGGTCTTGACGCGAGAGTCGGCCGCACGACGGCCATGCTGCTTCTGAGCCACGGATTACTTCCTTCACATTGCACAGGACGGTGGGCCTGCTTGTGCTTCTGCTGAGTGGGGGGCTGGGGCCTGAGTCGTCCCGGTCGCCGTGTCGGCTGCGATGGCCGCCGACAGCCCAACGGTATAGGAGGGTTACGCGATTGTCACAATCCGATCACGAGAATCTTCCTGTGAAAACCGACACAGCGGCGTCTTCGCTGGTGAGAGACTTTGACGGCAGCGGCGGATTCGTTACCCACAGATTACGAACCGGGCCGGACAGGCTGTGGACAGCGCAGAAGCCGCCCGCCTCCCCCGGCGAGCGGGGGCTGCGGGCGGCTTCCGGCGTGACTGGCGCGCGGTACGCAGCTCAGCGGGTCACGAAGATGTGGGAGGCGGTGTCCGGCGGGAGGTCGAGCACGTCATCGGCACCGGGCACGCCCACGGTCACGTAGTCGCCGAGCACCTTCGACACGACGGCGGCACCCGGGACCACGCCCGTCTGGCGCAGCTGGGCCAGCAGGTAGGAATCGACCTGGAGCGGCTCCGCGATCCACTCGATCGTCGCGGAGACCTCCTCGTCGCCGGCGACCGCGGTGAGCGGCACCGCGTCCGAGGGCGTGTACGGGGCGTCGATGGCGCCGCGCTCCGGGATCGGGTTGCCGTACGGGCTGGTCGCGTGCTCCTCCAGGAGCCCCACGAGGCGCTCCTCGACCTGGTCGCTCATGACGTGCTCCCACCGGCACGCCTCCTCGTGCACGAGCTCCCAGTCCAGCCCGATGACGTCGCTGAGCAGGCGCTCGGCCAGGCGGTGCTTGCGCATGACGGACATCGCGTGCTCGCGGCCGGTGGTCGTGAGCTCCAGGTGGCGGTCCGTGTCGACGACGAGCAGGCCGTCGCGCTCCATGCGGGCGACCGTCTGGGAGACGGTGGGGCCCGAGTGCTCGAGCCGCTCGGCGATGCGCGCGCGCAGCGGCGTGATGCCCTGCTCCTCGAGCTCGATGATCGCCTTGAGATACATCTCCGTGGTATCGACGAGGTCGTTCATGGCTTCCCTCCAGCGTTGCCCGCCGGGCGCCCCTGCCCAGCCTTCGAGATCGCGTGTCCTGCCCCGCGACCAACGGTCTGACCACTCATCCTATTCCCAGCCCGGTCCATCCGCTGTGTAGGCACACCTCACTCCGGAGCGCCCGCGTTGATGTAGGCCGTCTTGTGGACCGTGAAGAACTCCCGCGCGGCCCTGCCCTGCTCGCGCGGGCCGAAGCTCGAGCCCTTCCGGCCGCCGAACGAGGCGTGGTAGTCCACCCCGGCGGTCGGCGCGTTGACCATGACCATGCCCGCCTGCGCCCGGCGCCTGAAGTCCGCGGCGTGTGCCAGGGAGCGGGTGAAGATGCCGGCCGAGAGTCCGAACGGCGTGCGGTTGGCCACCGCCAGCGCCTCCTCGTAGTCGGCGACCCGGATCACGCTGGCGACCGGGCCGAAGACCTCCTCGCGGTTGATCGTCATCTCCTCCGTCGTGTCGGTCACGAGGGCCGGGGCCAGGAAGTAGCCCTCGGCGTCTGCCTGCACCCGGTGGCCGCCGTGGACCGTGGCGCCCTCCGCCGCAGCGCCGTCGATGTAGGCGCGGTCCTGTTCGAGCTGCTCGGCGGAGACGACCGGGCCCACCGTGGTCTCGGGGTCGCGGGCGTCTCCCACCCGCAGGCGCCCCATCCGCTCGAGGACGAGGTCGACGAACTCGTCGTGGACATCGGCGGTGACGATGAGGCGGCTCGAGGCCGTGCACCGCTGCCCCGTGGAGAAGAAGGCGCCGTTGACGGCGGCATCGGCCGCGGCCGGCAGGTCCGCGTCGCCGAGCACGACGAGGGGGTTCTTGCCGCCCATCTCCGCCTGCACCTTGGCCCCGGAGGCGGTGGCGGCGGCGATGACACCGGCGCCCACGGCCGCGGAGCCCGTGAACGTCACGGCGTCCACCTCCGGCGAGTGCGAGAGCACGTCGCCCACCACGCGCCCGGAGCCCATGACGAGGTTGAGCACACCGGCGGGCAGCCCGGCCTCGACGAGGATGCTGACGAGCGCGTGCGCGCTGGCCGGCACGAGCTCGGCCGGCTTGAACACGACGGTGTTGCCGAACGCCAGGGCCGGGGCGATCTTCCAGGCGGGGATGGCGATCGGGAAGTTCCACGGCGTGATCACGCCCACGACGCCCACGGGCTCGTGCGTCATCTCCACCGTGAGCCCCGGGCGCACGGACTCGACGACCTCGCCCGTGTTGCGCAGCGCCTCGCCGGCGAAGAACTTCAGCAGCTGGGCCGCGCGCACCGCCTCCGCCCGTGCCTCGGCCAGGGGCTTGCCCTCCTCGCGGGCGAGGAGGGCGCCCAGTTCGTCCGCGCGCTCGCGCACCAGGGTGCCCGCGGTGTCGAGCACGTCGAAGCGCCGCTGCACGGTGCCGTAGGACCAGTCCGGCAGCGCCGCGCGGGCGGCGGCGATCGCCGCCTCCACGTCCTCGGCGCCGGCGCGCGCGAAGCGGCCCAGCACATCCGAGGTGTCCGAGGGGCTGATGTTCTCCCGGCGCTGCTGCGCGGGGACCCACCTGCCCCCGATGAGGTTGTCGAAGGTCGTCTCCGGGCCGTAGGCGGTCATGCGGGGCTCCTCAGGGGTGTGGGGCCGCCGCGCTGCGCGCGCCGCGGACACCGGGGGCGGTCGGGCTCAGGGGTTGAGCCGGACGATGGTCCAGGCACTGGGGTCATCGAGGCGGGCGGGCCGGCCGTCGGCGCTCGTGAACGCGTAGCGGTCGTGGAAGCGGTTGCCGCGGCCCTGCCAGAATTCGACCTCGCTGGGCCGCACGAGGTAGCCGCCCCAGTGGGCGGGCCGCTCCACGGGGCCGGAGCCGAAGCGCTCCTGCGCTTGCGCATAGGCGGCTTCGAGGTCGGCGCGGCTGCGCACGGGCTGGGACTGGGCGCTGGCCACCGCGCTCAGCTGCGCGCCGCGGGCGCGGGAGGCGAAGTACTCGTCGGACACCGCCGCCGAGGTGGGCTCGGCCACCCCGCGCACCCGCACCTGGCGCTGCATGTCCTGCCAGGGGAACGTCAGCGCGATGCGGGGGTCCGCGGCGAGCTGGCGGCCCTTGAGCGAGTCGTAGTTGGTGAAGAAGACGAAGCCCTCGGGGCCGAATTCCTTCAGCAGCACCACCCGGGCGCTCGGGCCGGAGGCGTCGGCCGTGGCGACGACCATCGCGTTGGGCTCGGCGACCTGGGCGGCCGCCTCCTCATACCAGGCGGCGAACTGGGAGCCTGGGTCCGCGGCGACCTCGCTCAGGTCCGCGGCCAGGTACTCCACGCGCTGGGCGGCGAGGTGGGACAGGGCGGTGTCGCGCGGTGCGTCCGCGGTGGCAGCCTGTTGGTCGTGGGCATCCGATTCGGGGCTCGTCCCTGCGCTCATGGCACCACGATAGCCCGCGCTCCCCGGCCGCCGCGCGCGGTTCGCATCGCGGTCGTCCGGCTGGGACGGTGCGCACACTGGGTGGGGCGCCGGGCTAGACTCGGGCGGGTGAGCGAAGACACCACTACTACCGTCATCATCCCGCCCGAACTCCTGCCCGCGGACGGCCGCTTCGGCTCCGGCCCGGCGCGCATCCGGCCCGAGCAGCTCGAGGCCCTGGCCGCCGCCGGCCGCACGGTCATGGGCACCTCCCATCGCCAGGCCCCGGTGAAGAACCTGGTGGGCCGCATCCGCACCGGGCTCGCGGAGCTGTTCGACCTGCCCGCCGGCTACGAGGTCGTGCTGGGCAACGGCGGCTCGACCGCGTTCTGGGACGCGGCCGCGTTCGGCCTCGTGCGCACGGCCGCGGCACACGGCTCGTTCGGCGAATTCGGGTCGAAGTTCGCCAAGGCCACCGACACCGCGCCCCACCTGGAGGCCTCCATCATCACGGAGTCCGCGCCGGGCACCTCGGCGGTCCCCACGGCAGCGGAGGCGGACGTCTACGCCTGGCCGCACAACGAGACCTCGACGGGGGTGGCCACGCAGATCCGGCGGCCCGAGGGCATCGCCGACGACGCCCTCGTCATCATCGACGCGACCTCGGCTGCCGGCGGCCTCGACGTCGACATCCGGCAGGCGGACGTGTACTACTTCGCCCCGCAGAAGAACATGGGCTCCGACGGCGGCCTGTGGATCGCGATCATGTCGCCGCGCGCCCTCGAGCGCGCGCGGGAGATCAAGGACTCCGGACGCTGGATCCCCGCCTCGCTCGACCTCGTCACCGCCATCGACAATTCGGCGAAGAACCAGACGTACAACACCCCGGCGGTCGCCACCCTCATCCTGCTCGCCGAGCAGCTCGACTGGCTCAATGGCAACGGCGGCCTGGCCTGGGCCGCCTCGCGCACGGCCGAATCCGCGCGCCTCGTCTACGAGTGGGCCGAGGCCAGCGACGTCGCCGCGCCCTTCGTGGCGGATCCCGCCGACCGCTCGAACGTCGTGGCGACCGTCGACTTCGACGAAGCGGTCGATGCCGCGCAGATCGCGCAGGTGCTGCGCGCCAACGGAATCGTCGACGTCGAGCCCTATCGCAAGCTGGGCCGCAACCAGCTGCGCATCGCGACGTTCGCCTCGGTGGACCCCGAGGACGTCAAGGCGCTGCTCGGCTGCATCGACTTCGTCCTCACCGCCCTCCCCCGCTGAGCGGCCGCGGCGGCCGGGCCGCAGCCGGTCGCCGGGCACAGGCGCGGCGCCGCCGGCTCACAGCGCCGGATCGGCCGGCGGCGGCGATCCCGCAGGACCGCCGCGGGCGGCGTCTCCCCCGGCACCGGTCCCCTCGGCCGCACCCTGGCCGGCCGCACCGCCCTCATTGGCCGCACTGCCCCCGTCGGCCTCGCCGGCTCCGCCCGCGGACACCCACACGACGAGCGCACCGGAGACCGCCACGAGCAGCACGCCTGCCAGCGCGGCCGGCGAGAGCCGCTCCCCCAGCAGGGCGAACCCGACGAGCGCGCCCATCGCCGGGTCGACCGCGAAGAGCGTGCCGATGACCCGGGCGGAGCTCAAGCGCCCGGCCAGGGTGTCGAGGCTGCAGGGGATCGCGACGCCCACCACCGCGCACACGGCGAGCAGGCCCAGATCGGCCGGCTTCACCTCGCCGACGTGGGGCGCGGCGAGCGGCAGCGTGAGCGCGGCCGCGATCCCCACCGACAGCGCCAGGCCGTCCAGTTCGGACCCGGCCTTGCCCACGCGCGCGGCCAGCAGCGTGTAGCCCCCGAACGCGGCCGCGGCGCACAGGGCCGCCGCATAGCCCGCGGCATCGAAGTAGCCCAGGGGGCCGGCGGAGATGAGCGCCACCCCCGCCAGTGCGAGCAGCGCCACCCCGGCCTCGCGCAGCCGGCGGGTGGCGGCCAGCGCGACGGCGCACGGGCCCAGGAACTCGAGGGTGACGGCGATGCCGAGGGGAATGCGGTCGATGGCGGCGTAGAGGCTGAGGTTCATGACGGCCATGGCCGCCCCGTAGAGGCCGATGCCCAGCCACTCGCCTGGGCCGCGCCCCCGCAGACGGGGGCGGATCACCGCGAGCAGCACCACCGCGGCGATGGCCATGCGCATGCCGCTGACCGCGAACGAGCCGTAGGCGGAGAACAGCCGCGAGGACAGCGCCGCGGAGACCTGGACCCCGGCGGAGCCGCCCACCACGAGCGCGGCGGCGCCCAGCACCGCGCGCGGGCTCAGCGCCGCCTGCGCCATGTCCGCTCCGCAGCCCTGGATCGTTCGCCCGTCTGTCCCACGGCCATCAGGCTACGCGCATCGGCTCCCCGCCGCCCAGCCGGCCGCGCGGGTCGCACCGGGCCCGCCGCGGTCCGTGGACTGCCTCAGGCGAAGTGCGCCCAGACCCCGATCCCGAACGCGCCGGCGGCGAGCGCCGCGCAGCCGAACTCCACGGCGATGCCCAGGCCCGCCGCGCGGATCGTCGCCCAGCTCGTCTCCCAGGCCCGGCGGGGGTCGCCCAGCCGTGCCCACTCGGCCAGGTAGAGCCCCGCCACGAAGCCCAGCAGCAGGCCCACAACGGGGAGGACGAAGAAGCCGACGACCCCCACCGCCAGCCCCGCGAGGAGGCTGAGGCTGGGCACGCCGCGCGCCTTGAGGCGCCGGCCGGTGATGACCCAGGAGGCGCCCATGCCGATGCAGGTGAAGACGGCCACGGCCGCGAACGCGGCCCACGCCTCGGGCCCGCCGACGATGATGGCCCACACGAGCACGGACACGAGGATGAGCGCGGAGCCGGGCAGCACCGGCACGACGATGCCGGCACAGCCCACGACGATGAGGAGCGCGACGACGAGCGAGGCGATTGCGGCGGCGCTCATCAGGGGTGCCCGTCGTAGGTGAGGTGGACGAGGCGGCGGGTGTGCGTGCGGTGGACGCGCAGGTGCTTCGCCCCGATGAGCCAGCACAGGCCCACGGCGATCCCGATGATGCCCGCCGAGCCGCCCAGCACGAGCGCGGCGCGCGGGCCCATGCCGTTGGCCACGAGCCCGGCGATGGGCGCGCCCAGCGGGGTGCCGCCCATGACGACGGCGGCGTAGATCGCCATCACCCGGCCGCGCACGACGGCGGGGATGGTGGTCTGCACGTAGGCGTTCGCGGCCGTCATCATCGTGATCGAGGAGAAGCCCACCCCGATGAGCGCGATGGCGAACAGCCAGTAGGAGGGCATCGCCGAGGCCAGCAGGCACGCCGCCCCGAACCCGCCGGAGGCGCCGAAGACGAAGCGCAGGCGCGGGCGGTCGCGGCGCGCGGCCAGCAGCGCGCCGGACACGGAGCCGATCGCCATGACGGAGTTGAGCAGGCCGAACCCGCTGGCGTCGCGGCCGAACTCCACCCGCGCCATCGTGGCGGTGTAGATGTTGAAGTTGAAGCCGAACGTCGAGACGATGAAGAGCACGACGAGCACGACGACGAGGTCGGGCCGCGTCCGCAGGTACTTGAAGCCGCCCAGCACCGCCTTGACCCCGCCGCCGCGCTTGATGGGCGCGGGGTGGAGCCGAGCGCGGTCGAGGGTGAGCAGGACGACGATGGTGGCGGCGAACCCCAGCCCGCTGATGAGGAAGACCGGTGCGGGGCCCAGCCAGGCGGTGAGGCCGCCGGCCACGGCCGGCCCGAGCATCCGCGCGCCGTTGAACGACGCGGAGTTCAATGAGACCGCATTGGGCAGCAGCGACTCCCCCACGAGCTCGGAGACGAAGGCCTGCCGGGTGGGGTTGTCCACCGTTGCGACGACGCCCAGGAACAGCGCGAGCGCGTAGACGTGCCAGAGCTCGACCGCGCCGGTGATGACGAGGCCGAAGAGCACGAGCCCGCAGGAGCCCATGAGCGCCTGTGTGAGGAGGAGCAGCCTGCGCTTGTCGAAGCGGTCGGCGATCGCCCCGGCGAACGGGAAGAGGACGAGCTGGGGGCCCAGCTGCAGTGCCATGCCGATGCCGAGTGCGGTCGCATCGTTGTCCGTGAGCACGGTGAGGACCAGCCAGTCCTGCGCCGTGCGCTGCATCCACGTGCCCGTGTTGGAGATGAGGGCGCCGGCGAACCAGTGGCGGTAGTCGGGCTCGCGCAGAGACCTGAACATCGAGCTCATGGGCTCAGACCTCCGCTCCTGTGGTCACGGGGCTCAGGCCCCGGCGCCCTCCGCGGGCGAGCCGGCGGCCACCGGGACCATCTCGAAGCCCTCCGCGGCATCGTCGACGACGGGCACGGCCGGAGCGGCATCGGGCCGCTCCACGTCCGTCTCCGAGTGGGCCCCGCAGCCGGTGTCGAGGGAGACGACGCGCCCGTCGAAGGGCGACCACTCGTTGGCGCACACGCCGAACTGCGTGCGCATGGCGCCGGCGATCGGCAGCAGGTAGCCGCAGCTGCCGCAGGTCTGGACCGCCTGGCGGGCGAACTCGCCGCGCGGGCCCGCCTCGGAGGCCGCCCAGCGGCTGGCCGCGGCGCCGATGCCCTCGCGGGAGAGCACGCGCTCGCGGCCCAGGCCGAACTCGTAGTTGGCGATCTGATCGACATCGTCGTCCGGCTCCACGGCCACCTGCTGGTAGCCCGGCTGCAGGTTGGGGTCCGCGTCGAGCTTGGGCAGCGTGTCCTTGGGGCCGACGTCGCCGGGGCGCACGCGCTCGGCCCACGGCAGCCACTCGGGCGAGACCAGCGCCTCGGGGCCGGGCAGCAGTGCCGTCTCGCACACCGTCGCCTTCTTCGAGCGCGGAGCGCGGGCGAGCACGGCCACCCAGTGCCAGCCCCGGTAGGCGGGGTCTGTGCAGTCGAACGAGTGGGTCACGAGGCGCTGGCCCTCGGACACGGCGCCCTGGTAGGCGCCCACGTGCTCGGGCTCGGCCACCTCGAGCAGCGCCGCGCGGGCGACGTCGACGGCGGCGGCCAGCACGTCGTCCAGCGGCGCGGGACGGCGGGCGGCCGAGGCGCGGCGCGGCTCGGGCGCGGGCTCGACCGCGGCCATTGGCTCGGAGTCGGCTGCGTTTGCGGGCTCGGCCGGGGCGGCCGCGTGCGGGGCCGGCGCGGCCTCGGCACGCGCCTCGGCGGCGTCGGAGTCCATGCCCTCCCGCCAGGCTTCGAACAGGCTCATCGGCCCTCCAGATCATCGGCGATGTGGCGCAGCACCTCGGCGACCTTGTGGGCGTGCCCGTCGTCCGGGTAGCGGCCCCGCCGCAGTCCGGCGGAGGTGTCGTCGAGGAGCTTGATGACGTCTTCGATCATAGCCGCGGTCTTTCCGGGTCCCGGCGCACGCGCTTGGGCGCCTCGATGACGCGGGCCTTGAGCACCTGCTTGCCCTTGCGACCGTCGACGACGTCGAAGTCGAGGCGGGTGCCGGGCGCGACCTCCGTGCCCGCGGGCAGGGATGTCGAGTGCAGGAAGACCTGCTCACCCGAATCGGCGGTGACGAACCCGAAGCCCTTCTCCGCGTCGAACCACTTCACGCGTCCGGTTGGCATGGCGTCTCCTCTCGTGCGTGCGCGCCGCCGCGGCGCGCGGTGTCTGTCTTGTGTCTGGTATCTGGTGTCTGGCGGCTGCTGCTGGTCTGCGAGCGGGGCCGGTCTGAGCCCGGTCGCGGCCGCACCGCGTGCGCCTGTGCGCTGCCCCGGCGCGGCTGTACTGCTGCACGCGATCCGTGCGGACCAACGGTGCGCTGCCCGCGGGCCACCGGGCGTCGGCGATCCTGCGGCCCGGCCTCGCGGGGGGGGGGTGCCCGGCGCCCGATCGCGGGGCGCGACGGCGGTCTCGAGGCCCGGGGGCGCTGCGGGCCGGCGGGGAGCGGAAGCCGCGCCCCTGGGCTCAGCGCCCGGGCGCGATCCCTGGGCTCAGCGCCCGGGTTGGGCGGTCGGTCGGCGCCTGCGCCCGATGAGCCGGACGAACGCAACGACCATGACGATGAATGCGATGGGCGGCGCGATCATTCCCACCCAGGTCAGCGCAACCGAGGGGACCCCGCCCGCCACGCCCACGATGACGACGGCGGCGAGCGCCAGCGCGCCGATGCTCATGAGCGCGACGGCGGTGCCGATCAGCCACGCGTCGGCTCGCCTCTCCCGCTGCTGTGCCACGTTCTCGTCCTTCTTGCTCGGAAAGTGCCGGGCCGGCCAGGGCGGCCGACGCCTCCCAGTGTACGCGCCGCCGCCCGCCGGGCGGGTGCCGACTAGACTCGGCCAGATGCCCCCGCTCCAGTCCTTCGCCGCGTGGCTCGCCGCAGCCGAGTCCCAGCGGTTCGCGGCCTTCGCCGCCCGCCGGCGCGACCTCATGCGCACGGACGCCGCGGACCTCACCCGCGTCGCGGGCCTGGCCGGCACCCGCGCCTCCGTGGCCACCGCGCTCGAGTCCCTGTCCACCGCTGCGCTGCAGGCCATGCAGCGCGCCGCCAGCGCCGCCCGGCTGGGGCCCACGGTCTCCGCGGCCGAGGCGCTGGCCGCACCGGGTGCCGAGGGCGCCACGGCCGGCGAGGGCGCCGCAGGTGCCGAAGGTGCCGCAGATGCAGAGGACGACGACCCCGCCGTCGTGCTCGCCGAGCTCCTCGACACCGGCCTCGTCTGGCCCGCGGACCCCGCCGACAGCGCCGCGCCGCTGCGCGCCGCCGAGCTGCGCATCCAGGCCGAGGCCATCGGCCTGCTGCCCACCACCGCGGCCGAGCGCGCCGATCCGCCCGCGTGGACCTCGGCCCGCCGGCCAGCCCGCCCCCGGCCGCAAACCGTGCCGCCCGCGATCGCCGCCAACGCGCAGGCGGCGGCGGTCTCCGACACCGTCTCCGGGCTGCTCGCCGCGGTGCGCACCGTCGCCGAGGCGGAGGCCTCCCAGCTGGCCACCGGCGGCATCGGCAAGCGCGACGTCCAGCGGATCGGGACGCGCCTGAGCGCCGATCCCGCGCACACGGTGCTCCTCCTGGAGATCGCGGGCGCCATGGGCCTGCTCGGCGTGGGCGGATCGGACCTCGACCCCCAGTGGCTGCCCACCGCCGAATACGACCGCGCCCTGGGCGCGGGGCGCGCCGAGGTGTGGGCCGGCGCGGTGCGCGCCTGGCTGCGGCTGAGCGTCGGCATCGACCACGTGCTGGCCGGGCGCACGCCCAGGGGCGACCGGATCCACGCGCTTGCCGCGGCGGCCGGTTCCCACCGCGGCTCGCCCTACCCCGGCAGCCGCGGGCGCGCGCCGCTGCCCTTCGCCCGCTTCCGGGTCCTCACCGGCCTCGCCGAGCTCGCCGGGGAGGGCGAGGCGATCGACGATGCGGCACTCGCCGCCCAGCTGCGGTGGGACCACCCGCTAGCCCCCGCGCTCGAGGATGCGACGGTGGGCCGCCTGCTCGCGGAGGCCGAGGCGCTGGGCCTGACGTGCACGCCGCTCGCCGCGCCGCGCGCCCACGCCCTCACCCCGCTGGGGGCCGAGCTCGCCGCCGGGTTGCGCGCCGCCATGCCGGCGGAACTCGCGCCCCTGGGCTTCGCCGCGGAGCTGGTGGAGGTGGCGCCGGGCGTCACCGCCGCAGCGCAGGCGCTCCTGCCCGAGCTCGTCGAGGACGTCATCGTCCAGTCCGATCTCACGGCCGTGGCCACCGGGCCCGTGGACCCGCGCACAGCGGCGGTGCTCGAGGCGCTGGCCGAGGTCGAGACCCGCGGCCAGGGCACCGTCTACCGGTTCACGGAGTCCTCCCTCACCCGCGCGTTCGAGTCGGGGCTGAGCGCCCAGGAGGTGCGCGAGCGGATCGCCGGAGTGTCCCGGACCGGGCTGCCGCAGCCGCTCGAGTACCTCCTCGCGGAGACCGCCGCGCGCATGCGGCGCGTGCGGATCGCCGCGGCGCGCTCGGTGGTCGTCGTCGACGACCCCGCCGATCTCGCGGCGCTGCTGGCCGAACCGGTCATGATCGCGGCCGGCCTCCAACAGCTCGCCCCCACCGTCGCGCTCGCGGGCGTCGGCTCCGACCGCCTCGACCAGCTCCTCGCTGCCGCGGGCATCCGCACGCTGCACACGGCGGGAGCCGGCGGCGCTCCCCCGCGCGGGCGCCCTCCCGCCCCCGCCGCCCCGCTGGCCCAGCGCAGCACGCGCGTACCCGATGCGCAGCTCGAGGCGTTCGCCCAGCGCCTGCGGGCGACGGGCGGCGGGCGCAGCGCCTCCGGCCCCGCGCCGGCGGGCGGGCAGAGCCCGGCCGACATCGCCCACGCGCTGCGCGAGGCCGCAGCGGCC
>NZ_WWEQ01000032.1 GCF_009857845.1 Brevibacterium rongguiense
CACCGTCAGCGGCTCGCCGAGGCGCCGGCGGGCCCAGGCCAGCGCGGCGCCGATGCCGTCGTCGGCCCGCGGCGGCGGCTCGTGGGGCGCGATGTACTGCGCCTGCCCGCCCTCGCGAAACGGGGCGATGACGCAGTGGCGCGCGGCCCGGGCGGCCACGGCGGCACCGGCATCGCGGCGCACGATGTGCAGGCACAGGTCCAGCCCGGCCGCCAGCCCCGCCGAGGTGAGGATCCGCCCCTCGTCGACGTACAGGCTGCGCTCGTCGACGTCGACGCGCGGATAGAGCGCGCGCATCGCCTCCGCCTGCTCCCAGTGGGTCGCGGCGCGCCGGCCGTCGAGCAGGCCGGCGGCGGCAAGGGCGAACGCTCCCGTGCAGATCCCCGCAACCCGAGCCTCGGCGGGGATCGCGGCGAAGGCCGCGGCGGCGGGCCCGTCGAGCCGGCCGGCCCGGCGGGCAGCCGGATTGCGCGTACCCGGGACGATGACGGTCTGGGCGCGGGCCAGCGCCTCGGGGCCGGCACTCGGCACGATGCCGTAGCCCTCCACCGTGGTGGTGGGCGCGCCATCGGCGGTGACGACGTCGACCGCGTAGAGCGGCTCGCCGCACTCGGTGCGCGCGGCGGAGAAGACGAGCGAGGGGATCGTGGCGTCGAAGCCGATAGCCGGGGCGAGCAGCAGGACGGCGACGCGGTGCGGGGGCGACGAGGGCGAGTCCATGGCAGGATCTTTGCACTTGTTGTCCTTTCTGCCAATGGCGGGCCGCAGACCGCTCTGCCAGGCTGGGAGCGTGAACGCCTCCCCTCTGCCCACCGCACCCCCCGTCGCCCCGCAGGACGGTGCCCGGCACCCCGGCTCCTGGCGCTACCCCGTCGTCGTCCTCGTCGCGTTCTGCACGCTCATCGGCGCTTCCGGGTTCCGCTCCGCCCCCGGGGTGCTCATCGAGCCGCTCCACGCGGAGTTCGGCTGGTCGACCGCGACGATCAGCTCGGCGGTCTCGCTCAACCTGCTGCTCTACGGCCTCTTCTCGCCGTTCGCCGCCGCGCTCATGGAGCGCTTCGGGGTCCGCCGGGTGGTGGTCGCCGCCCTGTGCGCGGTGGCCTGCGGCAGCGGGCTCACGGTGTTCATGACGGCCCCCTGGCAGCTCTGGCTGCTGTGGGGCGTGGTGATCGGGGCCGGCACCGGGTCCATGGCGATGCCGTTCGTCGCGGTCGTCACGGCGCGGTGGTTCGTGGCCCGGCGGGGCCTCGTGACCGGCATCCTCACGGCCGCCCAGGCGACGGGCCAGCTGGTGTTCCTGCCCATCATCGCCCACCTGGCCATGCACTTCGGCTGGCGGCTGCCGGCCCTCGTGATCGCGGGCATGGCCCTGTGCGTCGTGCCGCTCGTGGTGTTCCTGCTGCGCGAGTACCCCGCGGACGTGGGGCTGCCGGCGCTGGGCGCCACCGCCCAGGATCCGGGTGTCACCCGCTCAACGCCGCGGGGCAACCCCGCCCGCACCGCGCTGGCGGCACTCGCCGGCGCCGTGCGCCACCGCACCTTCTGGCTGCTCGCGCTGTCGTTCGCGATCTGCGGGGCGACGACGAATGGGCTCGTGGGCACCCACTTCGTGCCCGCCGCGCACGATCACGGGATGCCCGCGACGACCGCGGCCGGCCTGCTGGCCCTCGTGGGCATCTTCGATGTCCTCGGCACCGTCGCCTCGGGCTGGCTGACCGACCGGATCGACCCGCGCCTGCTCCTGCTCGCCTACTACGGCCTGCGCGGGGTCTCGCTCGTGGCGCTGCCGCTCGTCATCGGCCCGCACGTCCAACCGCCCCTGTGGGCGTTCATCGTCTTCTACGGTCTCGACTGGGTGGCCACGGTCCCGCCCACGGTGGCGCTGTGCGTGCGGGCCTTCGGCCGCACCGGGCCCATCGTCTTCGGCTGGGTCTTCGCCTCGCACCAGGTCGGTGCCGCGGTCGCGGCGCTGGGCGCGGGCGTGCTGCGCGACGCCACCGGCAGCTACGACGGAGCGTGGTTCGCGGCGGCGGGCCTGTGCGGCATCGGGGCGCTTGCGAGCCTCCTCATCCCCCGCCGCACGGCGCCCCGCACGGCCCTCGGCTGAGCGCGGGCCGGTGCGGGGCCGGTGCGGGGCCGGGCGGACTCCCGCCGCTGCCCTCGCCCCGGCGCGATCCCGCGGCCCTGCATGCGTGTCGCTCACCGGGCTGCCGCGGCCCGTTGCGGACAATGGACGGGTGGCTGATGACGAGAAGAACACCGATGACCTGATGTCGCGGCGCATGCGCTCAGGCTCGCAGGCCGAGGAGCCGCAGCGGGCAGAGCCCGCCGCCGATTCCGCGGCGGCCTCCGACCGGGTCGACGAGGAGTCGCTCGACGACACCGTTGCCTTCGAGGCGTTCCCCGCCGTCAAGCCGCAGACCTCGCAGCGGCCGGCCGTGCCGTCGGCCGGCGCGAAGCCGGACATGCTCAGCGACGAGGAGTGGGCCGCGATCACGGGCGCTCCCGCCGCGGAGCCCGATGCCACCGCCGTGGGCGCTGTCCCGGCCGGCGCGGCTGCCGCCGCGGGCAGCACAGCTGCCGGCGCGACCGGCGCAGCCGGCGCAAGTTCGGCGAAGCCGCGGCGCCGCTACACGTTCGTCGACGTCATCGCCACGCTCTGGATCGCGCTCGGCACGCCCTTCGTCCTCATCGCGCTGGGCGTGCGCGTCGTCGCCTCGGGGCTGTTCCTCAAGTTCGAGTACTTCTACCGCCCCGGCTTCCCCGCCGACCCCTACGGGTTCTCCGCGGACGACCGGATGCACTTCGCCTCGTACACCGTCGACTACCTGTCGAACATGGACGGCAGCCGCTACCTGACCGACATCGCCCAAGGCGAGGGCTCCCCGCTGTTCACCCAGCCGGAGATCGCCCACATGGCCGATGTGAAGTCGATCATCTCGCTGCTCTACCTCGTGGCGGTCGTCGCCGTGATCGGCGCGATCATCGCCGGGCTCGCGCTGTGCCGCAAGCACGGCCCGGGCATGCACGCCGGGCTGCGGTGGGGCGCGATTCTCACCCTCCTCATCACGGTGGGTGCGGTCGTCGTGGCGCTCTTCGGCTTCGAGACGTTCTTCGCGAACTTCCACAGGGTGCTCTTCCCCGGCGGCAACTGGGAGTTCTACCTCGACGACTCCCTCATCCGGCTCTTCCCGCAGACGTTCTGGATGGACGCGGGGATCGGCGGCGGCGCGATCGTCATCCTCGCCGCGCTCGCGCTCCTGGGCATCTCCGCGATCGGCGGGCGCCGGCGCCGCGAGGCCAAGCGCCTGCGCGAGGTCCAGCGCGCCCGCGCGGAGCGCACCCGCAAGGCCGAGCGCGATGCCGCCAAGGAGGCGGAGAAGTCCGACCGGGCGGCTGCGAAGGCCGCCAAGGGCTGAGCCCCGCACCCGCCCGTCTGCCCCGTACCCGTTTGCCCAGTGCCCGAGGTGCGGGGCAGGCGGGCGCCGCGCGCGCCTCGGGCCGGGTTCAGTCGCCCACGGCCTCGCGCCCGCGGCGGACGATCTTGGGGTCCGGCGGGTAGACGACGGACTCGTCCTTGTCCTCGTAGTCGAACTGGTTGAGGTAGTAGCGCATCGCGTTGAGGCGGGCGCGCTTCTTGTCATTGGACTTGATCGAGATCCAGGGGGCGGTGTCCGTATCCGTGCGCAGGAACGTCGCCTCCTTGGCGGCCGTGTAGTCCTCCCAGCGGCCCAGGGACTCGAGGTCCATGGGCGAGAGCTTCCACTGCCGCACGGGGTCGATCTGGCGGATGGCGAAGCGCGTGCGCTGCTCGCTCTCTGTGACGGAGAACCAGAACTTCGTGAGGTGGATGCCCTCGTCGACGAGCATCTTCTCGAACACGGGCGCCTGGACCATGAAGCGCTCGTACTCCTCGTCCGAGCAGAAGCCCATGACGCGCTCGACGTTGGCCCGGTTGTACCAGGAGCGGTCGAAGAGCACCATCTCGCCGCGGGTGGGCAGGTGCTGGACGTAGCGCTGGAAGTACCACTGGCCCGATTCCATCTCCGTGGGCTTGTTGAGCGCCACGACGCGGGCCGCGCGCGGGTTGAGGTGCTCCGTGAAGCGCTTGATGGTCCCGCCCTTGCCGGCGGCGTCGCGGCCCTCGAACAGGATGACGTGGCGCAGCCCGTGGTCCTGGCTGTAGTACTGGAGCTTGAGCAGCTCGACCTGCAGCCGGTACTTCTCCAGCTCGTAGGCGTCGCGCTCGAGGCGCTCCGCGTACGGGTAGTCCTCCTGCCACGTCTCGACCGCGCGGCCGCCCGGGTCGATGAGGTCTGGGTCCGGTGTGTGGCCATCGCGCACCGAGTAGCCCTCGAGCCGCAGCTTGTCGATGTACTCGCGGAGATTCTCTTTCTGGTGCGGGTGCATGGCGCTCCTCGGGCCGATCCGGTCGTTTCCCCAACTCTAGGCCTCTTCCGCCGCCGAGGCGGGGCGGGCCGCGGTTCGTCCGCCGGCGTCCCGCCATGCGACCGCAAGTGCCACGCGACCGCGGGTGACGCGCGCTTCGGGTGTCAGGCGCCTCGGGTACCAGACGCAGCGGGTGTCAGGCGCCTCGGGTGTCAGGCGCCTCGGGCCTCGGCGTCCCGGTCGGGGGCCGCGGGGTCCGGGCCTGGGCTCGAGGGTGCCGAATGCGAAGCCGCGGCGCGGTCTTCGCCACCGGGCACCGCAGTCCCGGCGCTCCCGCTCCCGGCGGGACCGACCTCGACGGATCCGCCCCCGGGGCGACCGCCTCCGGCGGCCTCGGGCGGTGGGGAGCCCGCGCCTCGACGGCGGAGCAGGCGCACGGCCAGGAAGGCGGCGAGCGCGAGGGCGAGGAGCGCCACGACGATCACGGTGAGGTCGGGATCGCGCTCGTAGGCCGCGCGCACCGCGGCGAAGCCCGCGAAGCCGACGCCGGCGTAGATGAGGGCCCAGGCCGCTCCCCCGAGCGCGAGCGCCGGCAGGTAGCGCACGAGCGCCATCCGGGTGGCCCCGGCGGCCGCGTTGGCCAGCGTCTGGAACCCGATCGTCAGGAAGCTCGCCGCGACCAACGGCGCGCCCCAGCGGTCGAGCAGCGCCTCCACGCGGCGGGCCCGGGGGGAGGCGAGCAGGCGGCCGATGTGCGTGAAGCGGGCCGCCCCGCGCCGCGCGGCCCGGCCGAGCGCGTACGTGCTGCCCGCGCGGCCGAGGACGATGAGGTAGAGCAGGCCCCAGACGCCGAAGAACGGCAGCTCCCACTGCTCGGGATGCACGTGGTTCACCTCCGCCCGCGGCGCGCAATCGCACCCCGAGTCTACCGGGCGCAAGGGCAGCCTGGCCGCACCGCGCGGCGTTCGCCGCCGGGCGCCGCGCGGGCCGCGTGGTACGTTGACAGCGCGCGCCTGCCGCCCCCCGTAGCCCAATCGGCAGAGGCAGCCGACTTAAAATCGGCGCAGTGCGGGTTCGAGTCCCGCCGGGGGGACGCGCCCACGGCCCGCATTCCCCCAGGTCAGAACCTTAGATGCCCCCCGCTGTTGCCGGTCAAAACGGGGTTTGGGCATATTTTGGGCACATCGCCCTACAACACCACGTCCGCCCGCGGCAGCCATTCGCCGATGGTGATGCACCTGGTGCCACACATCTCCACGAAGACCGCCCCGTCCGCGAGTACAAACCGGGAGGCGGTGGTAGCGATCCCCCGTGACCGAGTGGATGCGGGCGGGGCATGGGAGGGGTGACCGGTCTGGTGAGCGGCGGGCGGGGAGGCTGTTGACAATGAGGACCGGGTTGGGGGTGAGGCGTTCAACGAACACCCTGCGAGGGTATGTGTCAGGGCTGACACACCCCGTTGTCGCGTGATCGAAGAATGGATAGCGTGACGGGTGCCACATACCGAAAAGGACACACCTTCTAGGAGATGAGCACCATGAACACCAAGCACTCTTTCACCGCCATACTCGGAGCAGCCGCCCTCACCGCAGGGGCAGCACTTCTCCCCCTCAGTCCGTCGACGGCGAACGCCGGTGAGGAAGTCTGTGGGAATGTCGGTTCGTGCAACAACAAAATCCAATCGCCGTGGTTTGAGACCAGTGGTGTCGGGAAGTACGGGTCTAAGCCCTCGATCAACTGAGGCACGACGAAAGCGCCCCCACCTGGGAAGGGTGGGGGCGTAGTCACGCGGTGCTCAGCGGCAAGGTTCGTAGTCCTCCGCCCCAGCGGGGTCTCATCCACCTCCACCAACTCATCCGTAGGCGCATCGTCCACGGCCGCGTAATCCTCGTCCGTCAGCACCTCACCCTCCGACACGTCGGTCTCCGCAGCCCCCCCGTGTTGTTGGCCGCGACAAGCCCGAACGCGGTCCCGATGAACCCGTACACGCCGAGCACCGAGGTGAACCATCGCTCGTCCACCACGGCAACCCACCCCGTCATGGGTGAATGACGACGGCCTGCCAACGGGCGGGGATTGACCGGATCACCCCACACGACCTGCGGCACACGGCAGCGTCGCTGGCAGTGCAGGCGGGTGCGCATTTGAAGGTGTTTCAGCGGATGTTGGAGCACGCGACGGCGGCGGTGACGTTGGACGTGTACGCGGCGCTGTTCGACAGTGACCTGGGTGCGGTGGCTGATGCGATGGAGGCCGCACATTCGTGGGCACAATTTGGGCACACTCCCCCACGGAGCGAGAGAGGCCGTGGAACACCTAGATTCCGGTGCTCGGGAGTGTGGCCTGGGCCTGGATACGGGTGCGAGTCCCGCCGGGGGACGCGCCGCCTCGCCTCCTGGGATGGACCGGGGCCCGGCGGGGTCAGTCCAGCGTGTAGTCCTGGGACGAGAACGTGAAGCCGTGCCCGAAGCCGTAGCAGGACACACCCCGGCTCTCGCTCACGGAGCAGGTGACGCCGTGGGCGCGCAGCGTCTGGCCGTACGGCAGCACCTTGGCCTCCCCGAAATTCCCGTCGGCGCCCTGGTAGATGTAGGCGGGATCGCCCGTGACCTCGAAGTGCGCGGCGGAGCCCGCCCCGAACGCAATCGCGTTCGGCCGCTCGACATAGCCCTCGACGCCCTCGACGTCGGGCGCGCTCGCGGGAATCGCCGTGCTGTTGCACCCCACGTCGCCCGCGGAGATCGCGCAGTTGTGCTTGCCCGAGGGCGTCTGGAAGTAGAACGTGTCGCGCGTGCCCGACGCCCTGCCGCGATAGGCGGGGGCGCTCACGCTCCCGCCCTCGTCCTCGTCCTGCGGCGCGCTGCCCTGGCCCTCGACCACCTGGTCGGAGGCGTCCTGCGGGGCCTGGGTGGTGGGCGCGGCCGCTGCGTTGGCCGGGGCCGCGTCGGGGGCCGCGCGCAGCGCGTTCCACGGCAGGTACTGGCAGCCGCTGAGCAGCAGGGTGCCGGCGATCATCGCGGCGGCCGCGGGCAGAGTGGTCTTCATGGCTCAGTGCACCTCGTAGGCTTTGGAGGAGAGGGAGAATCCGTGGCCGCCGCGCGTGCAGGTCACGCCCTTCGCCTTCGCCACGGTGCAGGTGGTGCCGCGCACGCTGAGCACCTGGCCGTAGCCGAGCACCGTGCCCTTGCCCAGGCTCGCCGCCATCGAGTCGTAGGTGGCGTCGCCGTTCTGCACGAGCCTGGCCTTCTTGCCCGTGTACAGCTCGACGGTGTTCGGCCGGCCCATGAGCCCATCGGTCCCGACGACGTCCGGGGCGCTCGCGGGGATCGCCAGGCTCGTGCAGCCCACGACGTCGGCGGCGATCTCGCAGCGGTGCTTCTCCGAGGGCGAGTAGAAGTAGTAGTTCGTGCCCGTGTACTCGGACTTCTTCGCGTAGTCGGCGGGGTCCACGCGCTCGCCCGCCGGGGCGCCGGTGCCCGCTGACCCGCCGCCGTTCCCCGCTGCCCCACCGCCGGTCGGGCTCGCCTGGCCGCCCACCACCTGGTTGGGGTCGGAGGAGGCGGCCGGCGAGGTCGCCGCGGCAGCCGCGCCCTCGCTCGCGTCCGCCTCCGGCTTGGCCTGACCGGGGCCGAACGGCAGGAATTGGCAGCCGCTCAGCAGTGCGAGCGCGGCCGTGGAGGCGGCACCGGCCGCAATCACGCGTTTCATGCCATTATTTTATGACACTTTTCGGATGGAACGCGCAGGATCGCCCGACCGGTTCGCCGCGTGTCACCCCGTTCCCCGCGGCTGGGACGCCGCGGCCCGCGCTCCGGGGGCACCCCCGCGAGCCTAGTGCAGCGCCACCCGCTCGGAGGACAGCGTGAACCCGTGGGCGCCGTTCGTGCACGTGATGCCAGCCCGGGCGCTCGTGCAGGTGGTGCCGTGCAGGCTGATCGCCTGCCCGTAGGGCAGGACCTTGCCCTTCCCGCTGCCGGGATTGCTCGCCTCGAACTCGTAGGCCGGATCGCCGGTCTGCGCGTAGGTCGCCTTCCTGCCCGGCTGGAGGACCACGGCATTGGGCCGCTCGGATTCGCCGTCCACGCCGGGGACATCGGGGGCATCGGCGGGCAGCGCGCTGGAGTTGCAGCCGGTGTCGTCGGGGCCGATCGCGCACTTGTGCTTGCCGGACGGCGAGGTGAAGTAGAGCGTGTCGTGCGTCGTGTCCGAGGTGCCGCGGAACGGGCCGATCGGGACCGCCTCGCCCACACCGGGGCTGCCGCTGCCGTTGTCCGGCTCAGGCTGCCCGGTCTCCGGGGCCGCTGCCTGCCCGCCGTCGTCCTCGGCGGGCGCGCTGGCTGCGCTCGTCGCGGCCGCCTGCGACTCCTGCGGCCGTGCGTCGCCCGAGCCGCCGCCATCGCCGTCCCCGCCGTTCCCGATGCCCAGCAGCTGGCAGCCGCTGAGCAGTGCCAGCCCCGCGGTCGCGGTGGCCGCCAGCAGCGTCGTCCTCTTCATACGGCACAGCCTAGGCCACGGGGCCCGGGGTGCCGGTCCGCACGAGCGGAAATCGACGAGGGGCCCGCCACCGCGATGCGGTGGCGAGCCCCTGATCGGGTGCGGCGCCGGCGGGCCGGCGCGCCGGACTCATGGGTCAGGCGTTGGCCTTCTCCTTGGCGTCCTTGGGCTCCTTCTTGGGCGCCGGCTTCGAGTGGGCGGCCTCGACGAACGCCTTGCGGGGCACATCGAGGTCGCGCAGCGACGTGGTGTCGCGGCCGTTGAGGAAGTTGAGCACCCAGTTGCCGAAGATCCGGCTCGTGCGCTCGGCGGACGGGATCGCCCAGCCGTGGTAGCCGCGGTGCATCGCCCAGGCGACGATGCCGCGGGCCTCGAAGTCGCCCACCTGTGCGACGCCCTTGTAGAGGCCCAGGCCCGCCACGGAGCCCATCGTCTTGTGGAAGTACTGCTTGAACTCCGTCTCCCCGCGCAGCGCCGCGACGACGTTGGCGGCGAGCACGGGAGCCTGGCGCACGGCGTGCTGCGCATTGGGCACGCAGTAGCCGCCGGGGCCCATGCCGGAGAGGTCCGGGACCGCGGCGTTGTCGCCGGCGCCCCAGGCATCGGCGACGACGCCGTTCTCGTCCTCGACGCGCAGGTCCGCGCGCACGGTCAGGCGGCCGCGCTCGTCGATGGGCAGGTCGGAGTCGATGAGGACCGGATTGGCCTTGACGCCCGCGCTCCACACGATCGTGTCGGCGTCGAACTCCTCGCCGTTGGACAGCTTGCAGTGCTTGTTCGTGCAGTCCTGGAGGAACGTCTCGAGGTAGACGTCGATGCCGCGCTCGCGCAGGTGGTCGACGACCCAGCGGGCCTGGCCCTCGCTGACCTCGGGCATGATGCGGCCCATCGCCTCGACGAGGACGAAGCGGACATCGGCCTCGGTGAGCGTCTCGTGCTGGGCCACGGCGGCGCGCACGACGTCTTCGAGCTCGGCGAGGATCTCCACGCCGGCGAACCCGCCGCCGACGAACACGAACGTGAGGGCCTTGCGGCGCTCGTCGTCGTTGTCCATGAGCGCGGCCTCGTCGAGGCGGTTGAGCAGGTGGTCGCGCAGCGCGACCGCCTCCTCGATGCGCTTGAGGCCGATCGCCTCCTCCGCGAGGCCGGGGATGGGCAGCGCGCGCGGCACCGCGCCGGCGGCCATGACGAGCTGGTCGTAGTCGAGCTCGAACGGCTCATCGCCGCCCTCCGGCTCGACGACGACGAACTTCTTCGCGTGGTTGATGGAGGTCACCGAGCCCGTGACGACTTCGGCGCCCTTGAGGTGGCGGCGCAGCGGCACCACGGCGTGGCGCGGCTCGATCGCGCCGGAGGCGACCTCGGGCAGGAACGGCTGGTACGTCATGTACGGGTTCGGGTCGACGACCGTGACCGTCGCCTCCCCCGTGCCGAGCTGCTTGAGCATGTGCTGGGCGGCGACGAGGCCGAGGTAGCCTCCGCCGACGACGAGGATGCGGGGACGCAGTTTGCTGTTTCGAATCAGAGCCATAGTGCCATCCTATCCAAGAGAGGTGAGCGCGGCGCCGGCCGGTCGCAGGGCGCTCGGCCGCGCCCGGCTTCGGGGATCAGTGCCGGCGCAGCCGTCGCGCGCGCACTCCGGCAGCGATCCCATAAGCCACCAGTCCGCCTGCCACGAGCATACACACGATGAGCACGGCGGGACCCGCCACCGTCCGCGGGGCGGCGGCGGCCTGCGCCGGTGCCGCGGAGGCGCCCTGGGAGGCCGAGGCGCTCGCGCTCGCACCGCCCTTCGCGCCCCCGTCCGGCTCGGCGCGCCGGTGCATGCTCACCCAGTCGGCGAGCTCCCGGCGGGCATTGGGCGGCTGCGCGGGGGCCTTGGCGGCCAGGGCGGCGGGGGGATCGATGCGCCCGTAGCCCACCGTCGCATCGCGCTGCTCGCCCTTCGTGCGCCCGGAGTGGCCCTTGACGGCGCGGGCGGTGCCCTCGAGCCGGCCCACCACCTCGTCGGCGCTCCAGTCCGGGTGCGCCGCGCGCAGCAGCGCGGCCGCCCCGGAGACGATCGGGGAGGCGAACGAGCAGCCCGATGCCTCCGCGTAGCCGCCCTTGTAGTAGGGCACGGGGATCTGCTGGGCCGGGCCCATGAGGGACACGGCGGAGCCGGGCGCGGTGGACCCGCTGGCCACGCGCCCGCTCTTCGTCAGCCCGCCCACGCCCACAACGCCGGGCACCGTGGCCGGGGACCAGACCCGCTTCGCACCCTCCGAGCGGTTGCCCACGCACGCCACGACGACGACGTCCTTGGAGAACGCGTACTCGAACGCGGAGTCCCAGGCCTCCGGCCACGCGGGGTCGTCCCAGCCGAGCGACATGTTGATGACCCCCGCCCCGGAGTCCACGGCCCAGCGCACCGCCTTGGCCGCCTGCTCGCGCGAGGAGTCGGCGCCGCTGGGCGGCGAGCCGCCCAGCCACATCGACGCGGAGAGC
Source organism: Brevibacterium rongguiense (assembly GCF_009857845.1). GTDB lineage: Bacteria > Actinomycetota > Actinomycetes > Actinomycetales > Brevibacteriaceae > Brevibacterium > Brevibacterium rongguiense. The sequence continues at coordinate 11,371 of NZ_WWEQ01000032.1, forward strand.
AGCGTGGCCTCCGGGGCGACGCCGGTCGGCCCCTCCCCCACGCCGCGGCCGGCGATCACGCCGGCCACTCCCGTGGCGTGGCCGATCGCGGAGGCCGGGCCCACGGGGGTCCGGCCGTCCTTGCGGGCCCCGCTGAAGTCCTTGGCGCCCACGACGGTCCCCTTGAGGTCCTCGTGGTCGGCGCTGATGCCGGAGTCGATGACGGCGACCGTGACGCCCGCCCCGCGGGTCGTCTTCCACATCGCATCGATGCCGTACTCGTGGAGATACCACTGGCCCGGCCCGGCCTTGGGCGCGGCCGCCGCCGGCGCGGCCGGGCCGAGGCCCGCGGCGAGCACCAGGGCCACTGCCGCGAGCGCGGCGGCGGCCCTCCTCACACCGGTCACACCGGGCCGCTTCGGCCCAGCGCCAGGGCGATGCCGTCGAGGATGTCCGTCTCGCTGACGAAGACCTCGAGGGCGCCGCCCGCGGCGGCCACGTCCGCGGAGATCCGCTCGACGAGGCGGGCGAAGACGAGCGCGCCGGTGCCGATGACGTCCACGCGGCCCGGGTGCATGTAGCCCAGGCCGGCGCGCTCGGAGCGCTCCATGCGCGTGAGCGCCGCGGTGGCGCGCGCGAGCTCGGGCAGCGGCAGGTGCGCGCCGTGGATAGCGGCGGGATCGTAGCGCTCGAGGCCCAGGACGGCGGCGGCCACCGTCGTGGCGGTCCCGGCCACGCCGATGAGGGTGCGCACGCCCGCCATGTCGACGGTGTCCGCCGCGGCCTCGTACATCGCATCGACGTCGCGCACGGTCGCGGCGACCTCCGCGTCGGTGGGCGGATCGGAGTGCATGTGGCGCTCGGTCAGGCGCACGCAGCCGATGTCCATGCTGTAGGCCTGCTCGGCGTCTGCCGTGCCGCGCACCAATTCGGTCGAGCCGCCGCCGAGGTCCATGACGAGGAACGGCGGGCGGGGGGTCACCGCGTCCTCATCGGCGGCCTCCGCGACGCCGCTGACGGCGCCGGCGAACGACAGGCGCGCCTCCTCCTCGCCGCTGATGACCTCCGGCACGACGCCCACCCGTTCGGCCACGCCGGTGAGGAACTCATCGCGGTTCGCGGCGTCCCGGGTGGCCGAGGTGGCGACGAAGCGCCGGCGCTCGGCGCCCTCGCGCTCGCAGATCGCGGCGTACTCCTCGCATACGGCGAAGGTCCGCTCGAGCGCCTCGGGGGCGAAGGCACCGGTGGAGTCGACGCCCTGGCCCAGCCGTACCACGCGCATCTCGCGGACCACGTCGCTCACGCGGCCGGCCTCGATATCGGCGATGAGCAGGCGCAGGGAGTTCGTCCCGCAGTCGAAGGCAGCAACTCGAGTCATGGGACAAGTCTAGGGCGTGCGCCGCCCGCGCGGGCCTGGCGCGGCGCGCGCTAGGCCGCGGCGGGCGGCGGGACGTCGGCCATGAGGCCGAGCGCGCGATCGCCGATCGGGTTGACGCCGGGGCCGGCGGCGAGGCTGTGCGCCACGAGCGCGTGGAGGCACTTGACCCGGGTGGGCATGCCGCCGGCGGAGAAGTCCGCGATCTCCTCGACGGAGCCGATTCCCGCCGCCGCGCCGATCTCCGCGCGGTCGCGCAGGTAGGCGCGGTGCGCGGCGGCGTAGGCGGTCGCGAGGTCCTCATCGCCGGCGAGCTCCGCGGTCCACTCGGCCATCGTGCCGTGGGACTCGATGCGCGAGGCCTCGGCCACGTAGGCCGGATGGGTGAGGTAGTAGGCCGTGGGGAACGGGGTGCCGTCGGGCAGCCGCGGGGCGGTGGCGACGACGAGCGGCTCGCCGGCGCGGGAGCGGGCCGCGATGCCCACGACGCCGCGGGGCAGGCGGCCCAGCTGGGCGCGCACCGCATCGAGGTCGGCCTGGCTGGCCGGTGTCATCATCGGCCCGCCGCCTCGCCGGCCGTGCCGGAGCCGTCGGCGCCGGTGCGCCCGGCGTCCGTTGCCAGTCCGACGGACTTGAGGGAGTCGGCGAACTCGACGTACCAGGGGCGGGGGCGCGAGGACTTGTTGATCTGCTCGTCGGCGGGCTCGTCCTGGGCCGAGGCCCGATCGTCGACGACGATGTAGGGCTTCTCGCCCTTGTTCACGTAGCCCTGCTGCTCGCGGGCGAGGCGCTGCAGGTACTCCGGGTCCTTGAGGCTGTCCTGCTTCTTCTCGAGGTCGCCGACCTCCTGGCGCGTCGAGGCGTTGTCCTGCTCGAGCGCGTGGATCTGCTGGGCCTGCCGGATGCCCGTGTTGATGCTCGGCATGAACATGGCCAGCAGCGCGATGACGAGGCAGCCCAGCACGAGGCGGCGGCCGGAGAGCCGACGGACCGGGGCCGCACCGCGGGCCCGGCCCGGGGTGCGGCTCCGCCTGCCGCGAGGGGTCTGCGCAGCTGCGGGCCTCGACCCGGCTGTGGAGCGCCTGCTGCTCATGACCACCTCGGATGCGCGCATAGGGGAAGGGAAGGCACGGCAGGTCTCAGTCTGCCGTGCCTTCCGGTGCGGGCCGGTATTTGCCCGGGGCGTGTCGCACCGGGCGGGCCGGGGTGCGCCGGGCGCGCGCCTCGGGCCCCGGCGGCGCTCAGGCCTCGAAGCGCGGGAACGCGGTGCGGCCCGCGTAGCGAGCGGCGTCGCCGAGCATCTCCTCGATGACGAGGAGGCGGTTGTACTTGGCCACGCGCTCGGAGCGGGCGGGCGCCCCGGTCTTGATCTGGCCGGCGTTCACGGCGACGGCGAGGTCCGCGATCGTCGTGTCCTCCGTCTCCCCCGAACGGTGGGAGATCATCGTCGTGTAGCCGCTGCGCTGGGCGAGGCTCACCGCGTCGAGCGTCTCCGTGAGCGTGCCGATCTGGTTGAGCTTGACGAGCAGGGAGCTGCCCGCGCCGCGGTCGATGCCGCGCTGAAGGCGCTCGGGGTTCGTCACGAAGAGGTCGTCGCCGACGATCTGGACCTTGTCGCCGATCGCCCGGGTCAGGGTCTCCCAGCCGTCCCAGTCGTTCTCGTCCAGCGGGTCCTCGATGGACACGAGCGGGTACCTGGCCACGAGGTCCTCGTAGTAGGCGCTCAGCTGCTCGGCGGACTTCGACTCGCCCTCGAAGCGGTAGGTGCCATCGGCGTAGAACTCGCTCGAGGCGACGTCGAGGGCGAGCGCCACATCGCGGCCCGGCGCGTGCCCGGCCGCCTCGATCGCCTCGACGATGAGGTCGAGCGCGGCGGCGTTGGACTCGAGGTTGGGGGCGAAGCCGCCCTCGTCGCCCAGCCCGGTGGACAGGCCGCGCTCCTTGAGCACGGACTTGAGCGAGTGGTAGACCTCGGTGCCCCACTGGAGGGCCTCGGCGAAGGTGGCCGCGCCGATCGGCGCGATCATGAATTCCTGGATGTCGACGTTGGAGTCCGCGTGCGAGCCGCCGTTGAGGATGTTGAGCATCGGCACGGGCAGCAGGTGCGCGTTGGGGCCGCCCAGGTAGCGGAAGAGCGGCAGCTCGACGGAGTCGGCGGCGGCGCGGGCCACCGCCAGCGAGGTCCCGAGGATCGAGTTCGCCCCCAGGCGGGCCTTGTTGTCCGTGCCGTCGAGGTCGATCATGACCTGGTCGACGATGCGCTGGTCGTCCGCGTCGAGGCCGGCGATCGCGTCGTTGATCTCGTCGAGGACGGCGTCTACGGCGCCGAGCACGCCCTTGCCGTTGTAGCGCTCGGGGTCGCCGTCGCGCAGCTCGACGGCCTCCCACTCGCCGGTCGAGGCGCCGGAGGGCACGCGCGCGGAGCCCACGGCGCCGTCGTCGAGGAGCACCTCCGCCAGCAGCGTGGGATTGCCGCGTGAGTCGAGGATCTCCTGGGCATTGGCCGCGATGATCTGAGCCATGGGGTGTCTCTCCTTGTCGCCTGTTGTCGCCTGGGTGCTGATCGCCTGGGTGCGCGCGCCAGGTGGGGGCGCGGGCCGTTCGGCCGTCGCAGACCCCAGCCTAATGGAGATCGCCGCCGCTTCCCCCGTGGCCGGGCGCCGGCTCCCGCGTCGCCGCCGCCGCGGCGGCGCGCTCCTCCAGGCGGGCGGTGGCCGCCCGCAGCGCCGCCTCCGCGTCGATGCCCGCCGCCCGCGCGCCCACGGCGAGCCGGAGCAGCTCGTCGCCGAGCGCGCGGGCCTCGGCATCCGCCGCGCCCTCCGGCGTCGTGCCCTCCGGCGTCGTGCCCTCCGGCGTCGTAGCCTTGCGCTGCGCTGCCACAGCCGGTGCCGCCTGCGCTGTCGCCTCCGGTCCTGCCTGCGCTGCCGCGTCCGAGACGTGCGCATCCTCCCCCGGGCGGGCGCCCGCCCGCTCCCGGGCGCGCAGCAGCCCCCGCGCGTCGAGGTCGAGGCGCTCGAGGCGGCCGGCGATCGCGCTCGCCCGGGCAAGCGCCGGCATGGTCACGGGGATCGAGGACAGCGAGTCCCGCACCCTGGCGGCCCCTGACCCCGCACTCGAACCGGGGTGCGCGGGGCCGCCTGCCCCGCGGCCCGAGGAGCCGGCGGCGTCCGCGGCGCGCTCCGCGCGCTCGGCGGCCTTGACCTCCTCATAGCGGCGCTCGACCTCCGCGAGCGGCACCGGGGCCTGCGCGGCGAAGACGTGGGGGTGGCGGCGCACGAGCTTGTCCTTGAGCCGCGCCTCGATCCGCTCGATGGCCCGCGGCGAGGCGGGCTCCCCGTTCGGGGCGCGCACCGGCGAACCCGGGGCCGGCCCGCTGCCCGGGTCGTCGAGGAGGGCCGCGTGGAAGAGCACCTGGTAGTACACGTCGCCCAGCTCGCCCTCGACGTCGGCGGCCGGCGCGCCCGCCTCGAGCGCGGCGGCGAGTTCGTGGGCCTCCTCGAGCAGGTAGGGCAGCAGGCTCGCGTGCGAGTGCTGGGCCGCCCACGGGCAGCGGGCGCGGATGAGCGCCATCGCCTCGGGCAGGCTCAGCGCCGCCGCATCGGGCCGCTCCCAGCTCATGCCGCGCGGCCCCCGCACCCCGGGCTCCCGCACCCCGGGCTCCCGCACTCCGAGCGCCCGCATCTCCGGCGCGCGCACCCCAGGCCAACGCGCCCGCAGCCCCCGCGGTCGACTGCCGCGGCGCTCCCGGTGACCGCGGCGCTCACGCGCGGCGCCTCACGCGCTGGCCGCCTCGTCCTCGAGCGGGAGGATCTGGTCGAGGACCTCGGTGCACCAGGCGATGAGCTCGGCGTCCGTGACATCGCGGACGTCGAAGCCGGTCCCCGCCTTGGGCTTGGGCACGAGGATCGAGCGCACCGCGGGCTTGATGAGCGCCTTGGGGTGGAGCCGCTTGAGGCGGGCGACCTGCCACTCGACGAGTTCGACGGGCCCGAAGCGGACCATGTTGCCCTGGGCGACGATCTCGGAGACCCCCGAGGCGCGCGCCCGGATGCGCAGGCGCGCGATGTCGGCGAGCACCTCGACGGCGGGCGGGTACGGGCCGTAGCGGTCCGTGAGCTCGGCGAGCACCTCGGCGATCTCCGCCTCGCTCGTGGCGGCGGCGAGCTTGCGGTAGGCCTCGAGGCGCAGCCGCTCGTGCTCGACGTAGTCGACGGGCAGGTGCGCGTCGATGGGCAGCTCGACGCGCATCTCCGGCACCTCCTCCTCGCCCTCGCCCTTGAAGTTCGCGACGGCCTCGCCCACCATCCGCACGTACAGGTCGAAGCCCACGCCCTCGATGTGGCCGGACTGCTGGCCGCCCAGCAGGTTGCCCGCGCCGCGGATCTCGAGGTCCTTCATGGCCACCTGCATGCCGGCGCCCAGCTCCGTGTGGGCGGCCAGAGTGGTGAGCCGGTCGTGCGCGGTCTCCGTGAGCTCCGTGTCCGCGGGATAGAGGAAGTACGCGTAGGCCCGCTCGCGGCCGCGGCCCACGCGCCCGCGCAGCTGGTGAAGCTGGGAGAGGCCGAAGCGGTCGGCGCGGTCGACGATGAGCGTGTTGGCGTTGGCGATGTCGATGCCCGTCTCCACGATGGTCGTGCACACGAGCACGTCGAAGCGCTTCTCCCAGAAGTCCACGATGACCTGCTCGAGGCGCTGCTCGCTCATCTTGCCGTGCGCCACGGCGATCCGCGCCTCGGGCACGAGCTCGGCGAGGTGGGCCGCGACGCGCTCGATGTCCTGGACGCGGTTGTGGATGTAGAAGACCTGGCCCTCGCGCATGAGCTCGCGCCGGATCGCCGCACTGACCTGGCGGTCCTCGTGCCGGCCCACGTAGGTGAGGACGGGGTGGCGCTCCTCCGGCGGGGTGGCGAGGGTCGACATCTCCCGGATGCCCGTCACCGCCATCTCCAGCGTGCGGGGGATGGGGGTGGCGCTCATCGCGAGCACGTCGACGTTCGTGCGCATCGCCGTGAGCGTCTCCTTGTGCTCGACGCCGAAGCGCTGCTCCTCGTCGATGATGACGAGGCCCAGGTCCTTGAAGCGCACCTCACCGGAGAGCAGCCGGTGCGTGCCGATGACGAGGTCGACTTTGCCGGCCGCGAGGTTGGCCATGACCTGCTTGCTCTGGGCGGCGGTCTGGAACCGCGAGAGCGCCGCGACCGTGACGGGGAAGCCCGCGTAGCGCTCGGTGAAGGTCTCGTAGTGCTGCTGGACGAGGAGCGTCGTGGGCACGAGCACGGCGACCTGCTTGCCCTCCTGGATGGCCTTGAATGCCGCGCGGACCGCCACCTCGGTCTTGCCGTAGCCCACATCGCCGCTGATGAGGCGGTCCATGGGCATCTCCTTCTCCATGTCGGCCTTGACCTCGTCGATCGTCGTGAGCTGATCGGGGGTCTCGACGTAGTGGAACGCGTCCTCGAGCTCGCGCTGCCACGGGGTGTCCGGGCCGAACGCGTGGCCGCGGGTGGCCCGGCGCGCGGAGTACAGGCGCACGAGCTCGCCGGCGATGTCCTTGACGGCCTTGCGCGCCCGCGACTTCGTCTTCGCCCAGTCCGAGCCGCCCATCTTGTTGAGCGCGGGGTCCTCCCCGCCCACGTAGCGGGTCACCTGGTCGAGCGAATCGGAGGGCACGTAGAGGCGGTCGCCGGGCTGGCCGCGCTTGGCCGGGGCGTATTCGACGACGAGGTACTCGCGGGTGCGCGCCTGCTCCCCGCGGCCGGTGGTGCGCTGGACGAGCTCGACGAAGCGGCCCACGCCGTGCTGCTCGTGGACGACGAAGTCGCCCGGGGCCAGATCGAGCGGGTCCACCTGATTGCGCTTGCGCCGCGCGGGCAGCCGGCGCATGTCGCGCGTCGAGGCGGCGGCGGCCCGGCCGAGCACCTCGGCCTCCGTGAGCACGGCGAGCCCGCGGTCGTCGAAGACGAAGCCCGCGAAGGCCGCGGCGGTCGTCACCGTGATCGTGGCCGGGGTGCCCGACCCCTCGAGGTCCGGGACGAAGGAGGCGGCGAGCTCGGCCTCGGAGAACACCTCGACGAGGCGCTCGCCGGGCCCGCGGCCCTCCGTGAGGACGTAGACGGTCCACTCGTCGGCCAGGTGCTGGCGGACATCGGCGAGGACCGCCTCGACGTCGCCGGCGTAGCCGCGCGGCTGGCGCGCGCCGATCCGACAGATCGTCGCGTCCGGATCCGCGAGCTCCTCGTCGACGGAGAAGCCACCCAGCTCCCACCACGGCAGGCTCAGCGCCTCGGCGGCCTGGCGCGTCTGAGCCAGCGTGCGGAAGCTCGCGGCGGAGAGGTCGATGGGCACCTGCCCCCCGGAAGCGGCGGTCGTCCACGCGGCCGCGAGGAACTCATCGGTCGTGGAGACGAGGTCCTCGGCACGCGCGCCGACCTTCTCCGGTGCCGTGATCACAATGCGGGTGGCCGCGGGCAGGCGCGCGAGCAGGGGCTCCATGCCCTCGGCGAGCACGGGCGCCAGGGACTCCATGCCCTCGACCGCGATGCCGTCGGCGATCTTGAGCAGCATGTCCTGCGCCGCGGGGACCTGGGAGGCCAGGCTGCGGGCGCGCTCGCGGACCTCGGCGGTGAGCAGCACCTCGCGCACGGGCGGGGCCCACACCTCGACGGGCTCGTCCCCCTCGCCGGCGAGGGAGCGCTGGTCGGACACGGAGAAGGGCCGGATCTCGTCGACCTCGTCGCCGAAGAACTCGACGCGCAGCGCATGCGGGGAGGTGGGCGGGAAGATGTCGAGGATCCCGCCGCGCACGGCGAACTCGCCGCGCCGGGAGACCATGTCCACGCGCGAGTAGGCCAGGCCCGCCAGCCGCTGCGCAAGCGCGTCGAGCTCCGCCTCGGCGCCCACGCGCAGCTCAACGGGCTCGAGCTCGCCGAGCCCGGTGACGATGGGCTGGAGCACGGCCCGCACGGGGGCGACGACCACCGCGAGCTCGCCGCCGGGCCCGGGGTGGGCGAGGCGGCGCAGCACGGACAGGCGCTGGCCCACGGTGTCCGAGCGTGGGGAGAGCCGCTCGTGCGGCAGCGTCTCCCAGCTGGGGAAGACCGCGACCGCGGCGGCGGGGAGGTGGTCGGACAGGGCTGCGGCCAGTTCCTCGGCCTCGCGCCCCGTCGCCGTCACGGCGAGCACCGGGCCGGATTCGCTGGCGCCGGCGATGAGCGAGGGCCACAGGCCCTTGACGGCATCGACCGTGCCGCCGGGCGCACCGGGCTGCGCCAGCGCGGCGCGGGCGGCGGCGACATCGGGGAACTGGGACAGCGTCTGGGTGATTGCGCTCAGGGACACGGCGAGCAGTCTACCCACCCGCCGCGGGGCGCCGCGGCCGGCGGGAGGACGCTGCGGGCACAGTCGGCCATCAGGCTCGCCTGCCATGCTGGCGCCATGGGATACCCGCAGCCCCCGCCGCCCGCCGCACCGCGGCACCGTCCCCTGGGCCGCCTGGCCTCCCCGCTCGCCCTGCTGGCGCTCATGTGGCTCATCCGGGTGCTCGACTCGGTACTGCCGGGCTCATTCAACGGGCTGGCCCAGCACGCGTGGAATCCCGCGACGCTGCTCGGGATCTTCGCCTCCCCGCTCCTGCACAGCAGCTGGGCCCACCTCATCGCCAACACCGTGCCCTTCCTCATCCTCGGCTGCCTCGTCGCGGCGCAGGGCACTGCCCGCTTCTGGTACGTCACGCTCGTGGCCACCGTGAGCGCGGGCCTGGGCGCCTTCGTCCTCGCCCTGCCGGGCACCGTCACCGTGGGCGCCTCCGGCCTGGTGTTCGGCTACTTCGGCTACCTGCTGGCCTCCGCGGTGTCTGCCGCCGGCTGGGCGCAGCGGCTGCTGCAGGGCGGCGTCGCCCTGCTCGTCGCCGCGGTCTTCGGCGCCTCGATGCTCACGGGCCTCATCCCCCGCGCCGACGGCATCTCCTGGCAGGCCCACCTGTGCGGGGCGGCCGGCGGCGTGCTCGCGGCGTGGTGGATCAGACACCGCCGAGGCCCTCGGCGCCAGGGACCCGCGGACCTAGACTGGAGCGAGCACGGCGCACGCGGCCGGCTGGGCTGAGCCCCCGCCCTGAGGGCGGGAGGCGGCCCGCCGCGGTGCGACAACCCCGAACCCGACCTGAGGAGCGCGGCCCATGGCCACCATCGCAGAAGACATCGTCGCAACCCTGCGCGCATCGGGGGTGAAGCGCGTATACGGCCTGCCCGGCGATTCGCTCAACGGCTTCACCGACGCGCTGCGCCTCGACGGCACGATCGAGTGGGTCCACGTCCGCCACGAGGAGTCCGCGGCGTTCGCCGCCTCCGCCGATGCCGCGCTGACCAACGAGCTCGCGGTCTGCGCGGGCTCGTGCGGCCCGGGCAACCTCCACTTCATCAACGGCCTCTACGACGCCCACCGCTCCCGCGTGCCGGTCCTCGCGATCGCCGCGCACATCCCCTCGAGCGAGATCGGCAGCCAGTACTTCCAGGAGACCAATCCCATGGAGCTGTTCCGCGACTGCTCCGTCTTCGCCGAGCAGGTCCAGGTGGCCGAGCAGATGCCGCGCCTGCTCAGCATCGCGATGCGCGAGGCGATCGAGCGCCAGGGCCCCGCCGTCCTCGTCATCCCCGGCGACATCGCCCTCCAGGAGGGCCAGGCGAAGGAGCCCCTGAGCATCCGGCCCACCCACTCGACCACCACCCCGGTGCCGAGCGAGCTCGACCGGGCCGCCGGCGTCCTCGACGCCTCGGCGAAGGTCACGATCCTCGCGGGCGCCGGCTGCGAGGGCGCCCACGACGAGCTCGTCGCGCTCGCCGGGCACCTGCAGGCGCCGGTCGTCCACGCCCTGCGCGGCAAGGAGTTCGTCGAGTACGACAACCCCTACGACGTGGGCATGACCGGACTGCTCGGCTTCTCCTCCGGCTACCACGCGATGCAGGACTGCGATGTCCTCCTCATGCTCGGCACCGACCTGCCCTACCAGCAGTTCTACCCCAAGCACGCGAAGGTCATCCAGGTCGACATCCGGGGTGAGAACATCGGCCGGCGCACGCCGGTGGACGTCGCGCTCGTGGGCGATGTGAAGTCCACGGCGGCCGCGCTGCAGGCCCGCACGGCCCAGAAGACGAACAGCAAGCACCTCGACGCGATGCTCAAGCACTACCGAAAGACGCGCTCGAAGCTCGACGAGCTCGCCACGCCCAGCCGCGGTTCGCGGGCCATCCACCCGCAGTACCTCACCCGCCTGCTCGACGAGGCGGCCAGCGACGACGCGGTGTTCATCCCCGACGTCGGCTCCCCGGTGGTGTGGGCCGCCCGCTATCTCACGATGAATGGGCGCCGGCGGCTCATCGGCTCGTTCGTGCACGGCTCGATGGCCAACGCGCTGCCGCAGGGCCTCGGCGCCCAGAAGGCGTATCCGGGCCGGCAGGTCATCGCGATGGCCGGCGACGGTGGCCTCACGATGCTCATGGGCGACCTCGTCTCGCTCGTGCAGAACGGCGCGCCGCTCAAGGTCGTCGTCTACAACAACTCCTCGCTCAACTTCGTCGAGCTGGAGATGAAGGCGGCCGGCTTCGTCACGTACGGCACGGACCTCGCCAATCCGAACTTCGCCCACGTCGCGGAGTCCACCGGGCTGCTGGGCATCCGCGTGGAGAAGTCCAAGGACCTACCGGCCGCGGTCGAGCGCTTCCTCGCCCACGACGGCCCCGCCGTGCTCGACGTCGTCACGGAGCGCCAGGAGATGTCGATGCCGCCGGCCGTCACGGCCGAGCAGGCGAAGGGCTTCGCCCTCTACGCCATCCGCACGGTGATGTCCGGCAAGGGCGACGAGCTCGTCGACCTCGCCCGGGCCAACGCGCGCCAGATCCTCTGAGCCCTGCCCGCCCGCGCCTCGGGCGCCCGAGGCGCGGGCCGGGTTCCGCGCAACCGCTCGCGGCGGGGACGCGGGCGGCACTGGAGCGCCGGCGGCGCGGCGGGCTCAGCGGGAGTGCCAGCGCTGCTGGGTTGCCTCGAGCCCGTCGGCCAGGAGCTCCTCGAGCGCATCGGCGAGCTCGCCCACGAAGATCGGCAGGGTCTGCTGCTCGCCGGCGCTGAAGCGCTGGAGCACGAAGTCCGCGGTGTCCATGCGCCCGGGCGGGCGCCCCACCCCCGCGCGCAGGCGCAGGTAGTCCTTCGTGCCGAGTGCCTGGGTGAGGGAGCGCAGCCCGTTGTGGCCGCCTTCTCCCCCGCCCAGCTTGAGGCGGATCGCCTCGAAGGGCAGGTCGACGTCGTCGTGGATGGCCACAACGCGCTCGGGCGGCACGGAGTAGAACTTCGCGAGCTGTGCGATCGGCGGCCCGGAGACGTTCATGTACGTGAGCGGCTTGACCAGCACCGCCCGCGGCCCGGGCACGCCGCCGCGGGCGCCCACGCGCTCGACGGCGGCGACGACGCGGGCCTTCGTGCTCGTGAGACGGCCGCCGGCCCGATGGACGAGCTCGTCGATGACGAGCTGGCCGATGCTGTGGCGCGTGCCCTCGTACTGCCGGCCCGGATTGCCCAGGCCCGCGATGAGCCAGGTCTCGGCCATGGGGTCCTCCTCGATCGTGGTCGCATACGGGCGCAGGCCCCGGACGGCGTCCGGGGCCTGCGTGCTGCGCGGGCTGCGCCGCGGGCTGCGGGGCGAGTGCCCCGCAGGGGCTCACTCCTGCTCGGAGTCGCCCTCGGAGGCCTCGGAGTCGCCCTCCGAGCCCTCCTCGCCCTCGGCCGCGGCCTCGTCGGACTCGGCCTCGGCGCCCTCTTCGACGGCGTCGGTCTCGAGCTCGGCCTCGAGCTGCTCCTCGGAGAGCTCGGCGGAGACGTTGACGACGAGCAGCTCCGGATCGGAGACGAGGGTGACGCCGCTGGGCAGCGCGACCTCGCTCGCGTAGACGTGCTCGCCCACCTCGCGGCCCTCGACGGAGATCTCGAAGGACTCGGGGATCTGCGTCGGGTCGGCCTCGACGGTGAGCGTCTGGTTGTCCACGGACACGAGGGTGCCCGGGGCGGCCTCGCCCTCGACGACGACGGGGATGTCGACCTCGATCTTCTGGCCGCGCTTGACGATGATGAGGTCCACGTGCTCGATGAACCGGCGGATCGGCTCGCGCTGCACATCGCGGGCGATGGCGAGCTGCTTGTCGCCGGTGTCCTCGTTGACGATCTCGAGGAGGGCGTTGGGGTTCTTCAGCGCCATCATGGTGGCGTGGCCCTCGAGGGTGAGGTGCGCGGGCGCCTCGCCGTGGCCATAGAGGACGGCGGGGATGCGGGATTCGCGGCGGACGCGGCGGGCGGCGCCCTTGCCGAACTCGTCGCGGTTCTTCGCCTTGAGCTCGATGTTGTCGGCCATGGGTTCTCCTTTGCTCTTCTGCTGGCGCTCGGGACGAGCGCTTCGCCGCGGCGCGCGCGACTCGCAGGCACGCACGAGCGCGCCGGGAGAACCGCGTCGATCACGGAGAGCCGGGCAGCCGGCCTCCCTCGCCGAGGCAACGCCTCATGCTAGCGCGCCGCGGGCCCCGCACGCCAGTCGTGCGGGGCCCGCGGCGGGGCCGCCGTGCCCGGCAGCCGGGCGGCGGCGGGAGGGCTCAGAGGTTGAACAGGCTGGTCACGGACCCGTCCTCGAACACCTCGTGCACGGCGCGGGCCAGCAGCGGGGCAATCGAGAGGATCGTGAGCTTGTCGAACTTCTTGTCCTCGGGCAGCGGCAGCGTGTTCGTCACGATGACCTCGCTGGCCACGGAGTTCTTCAGCCGCTCGACGGCCGGGCCGGAGAACACGGCGTGGGTGGCGACGATGACAACACCCGTGGCGCCGGCGTCCATGCACGCCTCGGCGGCCTGGACGATCGTGCCGCCGGTGTCGATCATGTCGTCGACGAGCACGCAGGTGCGGCCCTCGACCTCGCCCACGACGCGGTTGGCCTTCGTCTGGTTGGGCCGGTCGATGTCGCGGGTCTTGTGGATGAAGGCCAGCGGCACCCCGCCCAGGGTCTCCGACCAGTTCTCCGCCACCTTGATGCGCCCGGCGTCCGGGGACACGACGGCCAGCTTGCCCGGGTAGTTGCGCTTGACGTAGTCGGCGAGGATCGGCAGCGCCACGAGGTGGTCGACGGGGCCGTCGAAGAACCCCTGGATCTGCGCGGTGTGCAGGTCGACCGTGATGATCCGGTCCGCCCCCGCGGTGCGGTAGAGGTCCGCGACGAGGCGGGCCGAGATGGGCTCGCGCCCGCGGTGCTTCTTGTCCTGGCGCGCGTAGGGGAAGAACGGCGCGATGACGGTGATCCGCTTGGCCGAGGCGCGCTTGAGCGCGTCGACCATGATGAGCTGCTCCATGAGCCACTCGTTGATGGGCGCGCAGTGGGACTGCATGACGAAGACGTCGCAGCCGCGCACGGACTCGGAGAACCGGACGTAGATCTCGCCGTTGGCGAAGTTGTAGGCGTCCGTGGGCAGCAGATCGGTGCCGAGGCTTTCGGCGACCTGTTCGGCCAGCTCCAGGTTGGCGCGCCCGGTGACGAGGACGAGCTTCTTCTCGCCTGCGGTGGTAATCGCGTTCACGCGCTTATGACTCCTTCTGCTCATCCTGCGTATCGGCGGCTCCGGCCCCGGGGGCCGAATCCTCGGCGGCCCGGCCGGCCGCTGCCTGTGCGGCCCGCGCGGCGGCGGTGCCGGGGCGGTGCTCGACCACCCAGTCCTCGATGAGGATCTGCCGGCCCTCGGTGAGCGCAAGCGCCCCGGGCGGCACATCCTTGCGGATGACGGTGCCGGCGCCGGAGTAGGCGCCGTCGCCCACCGTCACCGGGGCGATGAACATCGTGTCCGAACCGGTGCGGACGTCGTCGCCCACCTCGGTGCGGTGCTTGTTCACCCCGTCGTAGTTGACGAACACGGAGCTCGCGCCGATGTTCGAGCGGCGCCCGATCCGGGCGTCGCCCACGTAGGTGAGGTGGGGGACCTTCGAGCCCTCGCCGATCACGGCGTTCTTCGTCTCGACGAACGTGCCGATCTTGCCCGCCGCGCCCAGCTCCGTGCCGGGGCGCAGGTAGGCGAACGGGCCCACGGTGGCCCCGGCGCCGATGACGGCGAGCTCGCCGTGCGTGCGCACGACGGTGGCCCCCGGGCCCACCTCGGTGTCGCGCAGGGTGGTGTCCGGGCCCACGGTGGCGCCCTCGCCCACGTCGGTGGCCCCGTGCAGCTGGACCCCCGGCAGCAGGGTGACGTCCTGGCCGAGCGTGACGTCCGTGTCGATCCACGTCGTCGCGGGGTCGACCGCGGTGACCCCGGCGCGCATCCAGCCCTCGACGATCCGCCGGTTGAGCTCGCGGCCCAGGGCGGCGAGCTGGATGCGGTCGTTGGCGCCCTCGACCTGCCACACATCGTCGGTGGGCAGCGCGGCCACGCGCGAGCCGGCGGCGCGGGCGACGCCGATGACGTCGGTGAGGTACTTCTCGCCCTGCGCGTTCTCCGTGCCCACGCGAGCCAGGCTCTCGCGCAGCACCCGGGCGTCGAAGGCGTAGATGCCGGAGTTGATCTCCGCGATGGCGCGCTCGGCGGGGCTCGCGTCCTTCTCCTCCACGATGCGCTCGAGCTCGCCCGCCTCATCGCGCACGATGCGTCCGTAGCCTGTGGGCTCGGCCACCCGCGCGGAGAGCACGGTGACGGCGTTGCCGCGGTCCTCGTGGAAGGCGGCGAGCTCGCCCAGTGTGTCCGCCGTGAGCAGGGGGACGTCGCCGTAGGTGACGAGCACGGTGCCGGCCAGGTCCTCGGGCAGGCAGGCGAAGGCGCACTCGGCGGCGCGGCCCGTGCCGGGCACGTCGTCCTGGTCCGCGATCGCGACGCCGCAGTCCAGGACGCCGCTGAGCTCGTCGACGTGGGCGGCGACCTGCTCGCGGGCATGGCGCAGCACGACGACGAGGTGCTCGGGGCCGGTGCCCGCCGCCGCGGCGATCGCGTGTCCGAGGAGGGAGCGGCCGGCGATGGACTGGAGGACCTTGGGGGTCGCGGATCTCATCCGCGTGCCCTGCCCCGCTGCGAGGACGATCACTGCTGCCGGACGGTGTGCCATTCACGTCTCCTCGACGCTCGGGATCGCGTGTGCTCCGCCCCTAGGACTCGAACCTAGACTGCACGGCTCCAAAGGCCGGCGTGCTGCCATTACACCAGGGCGGACTGCCCGGCGACAGTGCGGGTGCTGTCTCATCTTGCCACTAGAATGAGGGCCATGGAAATTCTTCGCACCATCCTCGTCTTCCTCCACCTGCTCGGAATGGCGATCATCGTGGGCGGCTACTTCGCCAACATCAAGGCCCCCAAGGTCATCCCCGGGATGCTCCACGGCGCCTACCTGCAGCTCATCACGGGCATCGCGCTCTTCGGCCTGCTCGAGGCACAGGGCGCCATGACGTCAGACCTGCGGATCAAGTACACGGTCAAGGTGGCCCTCGGCCTGCTCGTGGCGGTCTTCGCGTTCCTCGGCAATCGCCGGGAGAAGCTCGCCGCCCGCACCGCCGCCGAGGTGCCCGTCGGCGCGGGCGCCCCCGGTGCGGGCCCCGCGGCCGGGGAGCCCGGTGGGCCCGTCGAGCCGGGAGCGCGCGTGCGCAACCCCTCCGCGCCGTTCGCGCACCTGACGTTCGGCGCCGCGGTGCTCGCCGTGGTCGTCGCCGTCTTCTGGGTCTGAGCGCTCGAGGCTGAGCATCCGGGCTGAGCACTCGGATCTGAGTGCTTGAGTCTGGGCACCCGGGTCCGCGTTCGCGGTACCTGAGCGCACCGGTGCTCTCGGACTCCGAGTCCGCCGGGACGGAGTCCCCGGCCCCGCCCCGCCCCTCTCCCCCGTTCCGCCCGTCGCTCCACCCGTCCGGCCCCGGTATGCCCACCGGGGCGGGACCCGTCTGCGCCGCACCGCCCCCGCCCGAACCGCCCCTCCCGGCCCCGCCGATCCAGGGCCACGGTCCTGCCGCTCCCGCATCACGGCCCCGCCGGTCCGGTGCCGCCGTTCCTGGCACCGCGGGCGTCGGATCCCGCGGTCCTTCCCCGCTCGCCCGCAGCCCGCACCTCCCGCAGCGCGCGCCGCCGCGGCGCGTCCGCGTCAGCCCCCTGTGGAAAGATGGTCGCGATGACATCTCCCTTCGAATTCCTCAACGCCGGGCCCGCTGCGGCCGCCGCCGCGCGCCCCGGTGCGCCCAGCACCCCAGCGCCCAGCACCCCAGCGCCCGGCGCCCCAGCGGCCAGCGCCTCGGCGTCCCCGGCCCCGGCCCCGGCAGGGGCCGACGAGCTGCTGGCCGGGCTCAACCCGCAGCAGGTCGAGGCGGTGACCCACACGGGCGCGCCGCTCCTCATCGTCGCCGGCGCGGGCTCCGGCAAGACGAGCGTGCTGACCCGGCGGATCGCCTACGCGCTGGCCACGGGCCGCGCCCATCCGGGCCAGGTGCTGGCCATCACCTTCACGAACAAGGCCGCCCGCGAGATGGTCGAGCGGATCGGCGCGCTCGTGGGCTCCGCCGCCCGCGGGATGTGGATCTCCACGTTCCACTCCGCCTGCGTGCGCATCCTGCGCCGCGAGGCCCAGACGCTCGGCATGAAGTCGAACTTCACGATCTACGACGCCGCGGACTCCCTGCGCCTCGTCACCCAGTGCGTGCGCGAGGCGGACATCGACCCGAAGAAGTTCACCCCCAAGTCCCTCCAGCACCGGATCTCCGCGCTCAAGAACGACCTCCTCACGGCCGAGGACTACGCGGGGCGGGCCAACGAGTCCAACCCCGCCGAGCGCGCGCTCGCGGAGGTCTACCGGCGCTACTCCCAGCGACTGCGCCTGGCCAATGCGTTCGACTTCGACGACCTCATCATGGAGACCGTCCACCTGCTCGGCGCGTTCCCGGACATCGCGGCGAACTACCGCGCCCGGTTCCGCCACATCCTCGTCGACGAGTACCAGGACACGAACCCCGCGCAGTACCAGCTCATCCGCGCCCTCGCCGGCGCGGATCTGCCGGAGCCCACCGCGGAGCTCACGGTGGTCGGCGATGCGGACCAGTCGATCTACGCGTTCCGCGGCGCCACCGTGCGCAACATCGAGGAGTTCGAGGAGGACTTCCCGCAGGCGCGCACGGTCCTCCTCGAGCAGAACTATCGGTCCACCCAGAACATCCTCTCCGCGGCCAACGCCGTCATCGCCCACAACGACGACCGCAAGGACAAGCGCCTGTGGACGGACTCCGGGTCCGGCGAGCAGGTGGTGGGCTGGGTCGCGGAGTCCGAGCAGGCGGAGGCCCAGTTCATCGTCGACACGATCGACGAGCTCATGGACACGGGCGACTACGGGTATGCCGACTTCGCGGTGTTCTACCGCACGAACGCGCAGTCGCGCGCGGTGGAGGACGCGTTCGTGCGCGCCGGGCTGCCGTACAAGGTCGTGGGCGGCACCCGGTTCTACGAGCGCCGGGAGGTCAAGGACGCCCTCGCCTACGCGCGCGTCATCGCGAACCCGGCCGACGACGTCAACCTGCGCCGCATCATCAACGTGCCCAAGCGCTCGATCGGCGACCGCACGGTGGCCTTCGTCGCCGCCTTCGCCGAACGCGAGCGGATCAGCTTCTCCGCCGCCCTCGCCCGCGCGGAGGAGATCCCGGGGCTCACGAGCCGCGCGCTCGGGCCGCTGGCGAAGTTCGCGGCGCTCATGGACGATCTGCGCACGAGCGCGGAGGGCGCCCCGCCCTCGCGCGTGCTCGAGGCGATCCTCGAGCAGTCGGGCTACCTCGATGAGCT
Organism: Brevibacterium rongguiense; assembly: GCF_009857845.1. Lineage (GTDB taxonomy): Bacteria > Actinomycetota > Actinomycetes > Actinomycetales > Brevibacteriaceae > Brevibacterium > Brevibacterium rongguiense. Next base: position 29,530 of record NZ_WWEQ01000032.1, read on the forward strand.
GCGCGCGAGCACGGACCCGCAGGACGAGTCGCGCGTGGACAACCTCGCCGAGCTCGTCGCCGTCGCCGAGGACTTCCACGCCGCGGACCCTGAGGCCGGGCTCGACGCGTTCCTCGAGCGGGTCTCGCTGTCCGCCGACGCGGACCAGATCCCCGACGCCGAGGTGGGCGAGGTGACGCTCATGACGCTGCACACGGCGAAGGGCCTGGAGTTCCCGGTCGTCTTCCTCACCGGGCTCGAGGACGGCACGTTTCCCCACCAGCGCTCGTTCGACAACCGCACGGAGCTCGCCGAGGAGCGCCGGCTCGCCTACGTGGGCCTCACCCGCGCCCGCCAGCGGCTCTACCTGTCCCGCGCGGAGACCCGCAGCATGTGGGGCCAGCCGCAGTACAACCCGCCCAGCCGGTTCCTCGGCGAGATCCCGGCCCAGCTCATCGACTGGCGCAGCACCGGCAGCCTGAGCGCGCCGCTGGCCCCGGGCGGCTTCGCCGCGGACGCGGGCGACGGCTGGACGCCCAGCGCCGCGCGCAAGCCCAGCACGAAGGGCACCGCGGGCTTCCCCAACCGCATCCGCCCCAACCGGGAGATGGTCCACGTCGAGCCCGGTGACAAGGTCTCCCACGAGTCCTTCGGCCTGGGCACCGTGGCCGAGGTGACCGGTGCCGGGGACAAGACCGTCGCGGTCGTGGACTTCGGCTCGGCGGGCACCAAGCGCCTCCTCATGCGCTACGCACCCGTCGAGAAACTCTGAGACCGGCCGGCCGCGCGCCGCACCGGGGGCCATGGTCGCGCCGGTGGGCGCCGGCTCGCGCTCCGGTGCGGACCCGCCCCGCCGGAGGCGGCCCGGTCGGCGGTGTCCGGCCGGGCACGCAGAAGGGCCGCCCTCCCCGCGGGGAGGGCGGCCCTTCGACCAGTCGGCCCGGAGGCGCCGCGCGGGGCGCCTCCGCAGCTCAGGCGATCAGTTGTCGCCGCCGCCGAACTTGTCCTTGAGGGCATCCGTGCCCTGCTGGACCTGGTCCTCGTGCTGGTTGCCGGTCTTCTCGTTGGCGAAGTCACCGGCCTTGCCGGCTGCGCCGTTGACCTGGTCCTCGCCGATCGAGTCCTTGGCCTTGTCAGCGAAATCTCCGAGTCCCATGATGCTCTCCTCTCGTTGAACTTCATGGCCGCCGGCTGGCGACCTCGGTGTGCACGTTTCCATGCCCGCGCTCCGGTGTAAACCCCGGTGTCCGGTCGCCCGTCGCTTCGGACCCTCGGTACAGCCGGCGCACAGCCGACGCTCAGCTGGGCAGCGCGCCTCAGGTGCGTCGAGCCTCAGATGCAGCCGGCCTGACGGGCAGCGCGCCTCAGATGCTCGGCACGAGGAGGGCCAGCAGGCCCAGGGCAATGGCGGCGGCGCCCATCGTCAGCGCGTCGGCCCAGCGCGAGCGGTTCGCCCACAGCCGGCCCAGCGGGCCGGGCACCAGGCGCAGCACTGCAAGGCCCGCGGGGCACAGGGCCAGCAGCACACCGGCCCGGCGGAAGGCGAACGGTGCCACGCAGGCGGCGGCGATGACCCACACGAGGATCCCGAGGAGCAGCCAGTCGCCCGCGGTGGGATTGGCGTAGCGCCGCTTCCAGTAGATCCAGCGCTTCGAGACCCAGCCGCGGCCCCCGCTGCGCGGCAGCCGCGCGCGCTCGGGCGGCCCGGCGGCCGAGCCCGCCGCCCCCGCCGGCGCGGCGGGGTCGGCGGGGGCGGCGGGGGCGGTGGCGGAGACCGCGGAGTGCTCAGTGGAAGAAATGGCGCGTCCCCGTGAGGTACATCGTCAGGCCCGCCGCCTCGGCGGCCTCGATGACCTCCTCATCGCGGATGGAGCCGCCCGGCTGGACGACGGCCCGGACGCCGGCCGCGGCGAGGACCTCGAGGCCGTCGGCGAAGGGGAAGAAGGCATCCGAGGCGGCCACGGCGCCGCGCGCCCGCTCCTCGCCGGCCCGCTCCACGGCGAGGTGGGCGGAGTCGACGCGGTTGACCTGGCCCATGCCCACGCCCACGGAGGCGCCCTGGGCGGCGAGCAGGATGGCGTTGGACTTCACGGCGCGGCAGGCACGCCACGCGAACGCGAGGTCGGCGAGGGTCTGCTCATCGGCGGCCTCACCGGCCGCCAGCGACCACTGCGCGGGATTGTCGCCGGCGGCCTGGAAGCGGTCGCGGTCCTGGACGAGGACGCCCCCGGAGATCTGGCGGTACTCGCGGACGGGCGCGTGCCAGTCCCCGAGCTCCAGCAGGCGCAGGTTCTTCTTCTTCTCGCGCAGCAGCGCCAGCGCGTCCGGTTCGAACGCCGGCGCGGCCAGCACCTCGGTGAAGATCGGGCGGATCGATTCGGCGAGCGCCATGTCGACGGCGCGGTTGGCCGCGATGACGCCGCCGTAGGCGGAGACGGGGTCGCACTCGTGGGCGCGCCGATGGGCCTGCGCGATCGTCTCGCCCACCGCAATGCCGCACGGGTTCGCGTGCTTGATGATCGCCACGGCGGGCTCGGCGAAGTCGAACGCAGCGCGCACGGCCGCGTCGATGTCCTGGTAGTTGTTGTACGACATCTCCTTGCCGCCCAGCTGCGCGGCGCCGGCCACGCCGCCCTCCCCGCTCGCGTAGACCGCCGCGGCCTGGTGCGGGTTCTCGCCGTAGCGCAGGTCCGCGGACTTCGCGGCGCTCAGCCCGAAGAAGTCCGGGGCGCCGTCCTGGGCGAGCTGCCCGGCGAACCAGTCGGCGACCGCGCAGTCGTAGGCCGCGGTGTGGGCGAAGGCGGCCGCGGCGAGCCCGCGGCGCTGCTCCAGGTCGGTGCCCGCGCCCTGCGCGGCGGCGACGATCGCCGGGTAGCCCGCGGGGTCGACGACGACGGCGACGCTCGGGTGGTTCTTCGCCGCGGCGCGCACCATTGCCGGGCCGCCGATGTCGATCTGCTCGACGCACTCATCGAAGTCCGCGCCGCTGGCCACCGTGGCGGAGAACGGGTAGAGGTTGACGACCACGAGGTCGAAGCCCGCGATGCCCAGTTCGCGAAGCGCGTTCACGTGCTCGGGGCGGCGCGTATCGGCGAGGATGCCGGCGTGGACCGCGGGGTGGAGGGTCTTGACCCGGCCGTCGAGCACCTCCGGGAAGCCGGTGACGTCCTCGACGGGCGTGACCTGCGCGCCCGCGGCTGCGATCGCCTTCGCCGTGGAGCCGGTCGAGACGATCTCAACCCCGGCGGCTGGAGCCCGCTGGCGAGCTCCGGCAGGCCGGTCTTGTCGTAGACGCTGATGAGGGCGCGGCGGATGGGGCGTTCGCCAGTCACGGGTTCTCCTTGGGGTTGGTCGGGTCGGACGGGTTCGCGGGCGCGGCGGCGGGGTCGTATCCGGTGACGATGCGCCCGCTGGCGGACAGGCTCCCGGTGCCCAGGAACCGCAGCAGGGCCACGAGCTCGCGGCGCTCGACCGCGCGGATGCGCTCGTGCAGCGAGTCCTCGTCCTCACCGGGGGCGATCCGGACGGGGAACTGGGCGATGATGGGCCCCGTGTCCACCCCGGCGTCGATGAGGTGGATCGTGGTGCCCGTGACCTTGACGCCGTGGGCGAGCGCATCGCGCACCGCGTGGGCGCCGGGGAACGAGGGCAGCAGTGCGGGGTGGGTGTTGATGATCCGCTCCGGGAAGCGGTCGGTGAACGCGGGGCCGAGGACGCGCATGAAGCCCGCGGAGACGACCCAGTCCGGGGCGAAGGCGGCGACGGCCTGCGCGAGGGCCGCGTCCCACGCGGCGCGGTCCGCGTAATCGCCCGGCCGGACGGTGAACGCCGGCACTCCTGCGGCCTTCGCGCGGGCCAGGACGGGCGCCTCGGGGCGGTCGGAGCCCACCGCGGCGATCTCGACGCCGGGGGCGCCGGGCGACCCCGCGCAGGCATCGAGGACGGCCTGGGTGAGGGTTCCGGAGCCGGAGGCTAGGAGCACGCAACGCACGCGGACATTCTATGCCAGACTGATCCGGTGACTGCTCCCGCTCCCCCTTCCGGCTCGCACTCCGACGAGGCTGCGGCGGCCGCCGCCGCGGCCCGGCGCAACCGGGCGGGCAGTGTGTTCTTCCTGCTCATCGCAGCGGCGATGCTCGTGTCCCTGCTGCCCCTGCCGCTCAAGCTGGCCGCCGCCGCCTTCGCCGTGGCGGCCGTGGTCTTCGGCATCCGCTACATGGTCGCCGGCGCCCGCGCGGGGCGCGGGGGCCGCTGGCTCCTCATGGGCGTCCTGGGCCTGCTCGCCTGCGGCTACCTGCTGCTGGGCACCGCGGGCACGGCCATCCTGTGGCCGGTCCAGTCGCAGTACGAGGAGTGCAGCCGCGCCGCGCTGACCCAGCGCGCCGGCATCGACTGCTCGGTCAGCTACGAGGCGGACGTGAAGTCCTGGTTCGAGCGCCTGACCGGCCAGCCCTACCCCGGCTGACGCCCGCGACCGGACCCGGCTGCCGAGTTCGAGTACGGCTCGCGCCGGGTTCCGCCGCTCCGCGGGCTGCGGTGGCCCCGCCCCTTGGGCCGCGGGCCTTCGAGGGGCCGCCCAGCGAGCACCGAGCGACGTGCACCTAGCGCTCGTCCGCCCCGGCATCCTCGGCCGCACCGGCTGCCGGGCCGGCGCCGGCGGGCGCTGAGGCGTCGTAGCGATCGCGCAGCGCGCCCATGCTGCGCCCGAGCGCCAGGCCCGCGCAGACGAGGCCCGTGAGGATGCCCGCGCACGGCCAGGCGCGCACGCCGAAGACGGTCAGGCCGCCGGGGCCCACGCCGCCCTGGAGGAACGGCGCGGCGCACGCCAGGCCCGCCGCGAAGACGAGCGCGGCGGCGCCGAGCGCCGGCCACGTCGCCTCGGACAGCCACCGTGGGCGCAGCACCGTGCACGCGCACGCGACGAGGACGGGGACGAGGACGAGTGCCGGGGCCCACGTCGGCGGCGCCGCGGGCGGCAGCGCGAGCACCGGCACGAGCGGACGGGGCAGGTCCGAGCCGGCGAGCACGGAGGCGTGGGCGGCGGCGGACAGGTCGATGCCCGATCCGCTCGCCCACGACAGCGCCCCCGCCCAGATCGTCGGCGCGTAGAGCAGCTGGAGCAGGCCCAGGCCCACCGCGGCGGCCGGGGCGGAGCTGTAGGTGCGCAGCACCGCCATGGCATCGCCCCAGCCCGCCACCATGCCGGCGGCGAGCAGCAGGTGGGCCGCGACGATGAGGCCCAGCGCCGTGCGCCGGGCCAGGCGGGCACCCGCCCGCACGGCCTCCCCGCCGGGGGCGCCCCAGCGGCGCTCGCACAGCGCGACCAGGCGCGCCCACGGCGCTCCCAGGCCGCAGCCCACCGCCGTGACGGTGAGCAGGCAGGCGCGCACCCAGCCCAGCACAGTGCCGGTGACGAGCGGGTCGAAGAGGACGGCCGCGCCCGCGAGCGCCAGCGCGACGGCGGCCAGGCACGCGCCGGCGCCCAGCTGCGCGCGCAGCGCGGCGGCCGAGGGCTCCCCCGCGGCATCCTCGGCGGCGAATTCGCGGCGCATGCGCAGCCCCGCGCGGTAGAGCAGCCACCAGACGAACAGGCAGGCGAGGGTGGGCGGCAGCGACAGCGCCATCCCGGCGACCCCCACGGTCAGGCCGAAGGCGGCGGCGATGCCCGCGACCGCCCAGGTCACGATCGTCGCCAGGGGCAGCATCGCGGCGGCTGCGGCGAGCCACGCCGCGGCGGCCAGTGCGAGGGCCGTCCCGCCCAGCACGGCCAGGAAGCGGGCAGCCGAGCCCGCGGCGATCACGAGCGGGTGCCGGGCGGGGGTGAGGGGAGCCGTTTCCACCCGGTTCATTGTGCCCGAGGACGCCGCTGCGGCCGCTCCTGCGACACGCCTGGGATTCGGGCTATCATGGTAGTTTTGACCTGGCCCAGACCGTCGAACCGAAGGACCGCACCCTGATGAGCGCCGGCACTCCTCCCACTCCTCCTCCGCCCGGGGAGCCGCACGACGGCAAATCCGGCACGGGCCCCGCAGCCGGCGCGGCAGGCGGGGCAGCCCCGGAGGCCGCCGCCCCCCAGTTCCCCGCGCGCCCCGCCCAGCCGCCGACCCCCACGCTGGGCGGCTCCTCGGCGCGGCC
>NZ_WWEQ01000033.1 GCF_009857845.1 Brevibacterium rongguiense
TACAGTTCCGAGACCGAACGCCGAGGTGAACTTCCTGGTTGGTTGCATGTCTACAATCACCACAGGGTTCACTCCGCGATCGGAGCCCCGCCCATCAGCAGACTCAACAACCTGCCTGGACATCACAACTAGGGCCCGCGCCTCGGCGCCCCGGCTCAGGCCCCGCCGTGGAGAAGGTTGACGACCGTGGCGAGCAGCTCGTCCTGCTTGGCCGTGCGCGCGAACGTCGTCGGATCGAGCACGGGCGGCAGGCGCCTGCGCACGGTGGAGTGGGCGTAGGCGAACTCGCGCAGGCCGTCGGGGCCGTGGATGCGCCCGAACCCGGACTTGCCGACCCCGCCGAACGGGACGGAGGGCAGCATGGCGAACCCCAGCGCCGCGTTGATCGAGACCATCCCGGTGCGCATGCCCCGGGCGATCTGCGCGGCCCGGGCACGGCCGTACACGGTCCCGCCCAGGCCGTAGCCGGTGGCGTTGATGCGGGCGAGCAGCGGGCCGACCTCGGAGAAGCCCATGAGGTTGGCCGTCGGGCCGAACGTCTCCTCCGTGTTCGCCGGCGCATCGTCCGCCACGCCCGTGAGGATGCTCGGCTGGACCACCTGGCCCTCGGGTGCCCCGACGCGGCCGGCCAAGACGCGCGCCCCGGCGTCCACGGCCCCGCGCAGGTGGCCCTCGACGACGTCGACCTGGCCGGCCATCGTCATGGGCCCGATCGGCGCGGCGTCGTCGGCGCCCGCGCGCAGGCCCCCGACGATCGCGGCGAGCTTGGCCCCGAACGCCTCGGAGACGGACTCGTGGACGTAGATCCGCTCAGTGCCCACGCAGGTCTGGCCGGCGTTGGACAGCGCGGTCCACGCGGCGGCCTCGGCGGCGGCGTCGAGGTCGGCGTCGTAGTCGACGACGAAGGCGTCCTTGCCGCCGCACTCGGCGACCATGGGCGTCAGGCGCTCCGCGGCCGCGGCCATGACCTTCTTGGCGGTCGCGGTGGAGCCGGTGAACGCGATCTTGTCGATGTCCGCGCGCGCCAGCGCGTCGCCCGTGGTGCCATCGCCCGTGAGCACCTGGAGGACCGGTGCCTCGGGCACGGCCTCGGCCATGTAGCGGCCCAGCCAGAGGCCCACCCCGGGGGTGAGCTCGCTGGGCTTGAAGACGACGGCGTTGCCGGCGGCGAGCGCGAAGACGATCGAGCCCAGCGGCGTCATGACCGGGAAGTTCCAGGGGCCGATGACCCCCACGACGCCCAGGGGGCGGTATTCGATCGACCCGGACAGGTGGAAGCTCATGAGCGTCGAGCGCGTGCGCCGGGGGCCCAGCACCGAGCGCGCGTGGCGGGCGGCCCACGCGATGTGGTCGAGGATCGTCGCGACCTCGATGGCGGCATCGGCCACGGGCTTGCCCGTCTCCTCGCTCACGAGCTTGGAGATCTGCGCGAAGCGGCGGGCGAGGATGCCGCGGAAGGCATCGAGCCGCTTGCCGCGCTGGGCGAACGTGAGGCCCGCCCACCAGTCGGCGGCCCCACGGGCGCGCTCGACGGCCGCGGCGACGTCCTCGGCGGTGGCGATCGGGTAGCTGCCCAGGGGCTCGCCGGTGCCCGGGCGGGTCACGGTGAGCCGGGGCCCGGCGCCGCTCGCGGCATTGCCCGGGCTCTGGTTGGCCAGCGCGGAATTGGACAGCGGCGTGGGTGTCGGGCTCATCGGGCGGTCTCCTTCTGCGTCGCGGCGGGGGCGGTCGCGCGCTCGGGGGTGCGCCCCCGCAGCAGGTCCGCAGCGCGCTCGGCGAGCATGATCGTGGGGGCGTTGGTGTTTCCGCGGGTCACGCGGGGGAAGACCGAGGCGTCGACGACGCGCAGGCCGTCCACGCCGCGCACGCGCAGCTGCGGGTCGACGACGGACTCGGGGCCCGCGCCCATCGCGCACGTGCCCACCGGGTGGTAGAGCGTCTGCGCGTAGCCTTCGATGAGCCGGGTCATCTCCGCGTCGTCGAGCGCATCGCCCGGCCGGTCGTAGGGCCGGGAGAGGAAGCGGGCCAGCGGGGCCTCGTGGGCGATCTCGATGGAGCGGCGGATGCCGGCGGCCATCGCGGCCCGGTCCTCGGGCGCTGCGAAGTACTGGGGGTCGAGCGAGGGCCGCCAGCGCGGATCGGGCCCGCGCAGCCGCAGTGCCCCGCGGCTGGCGACCTCGACGAGCGTGGGGGCGATCGTGAATTTGCGCGTGCCGGGCTCTCCGAAGCCGTTGTGGTGGAAGCCCGCCGGGGCGATGTGCAGCTGGATGTCCGGATGGGCGTCGTCGCCGCGGGTGGAGAAGAAGGCCCCGCCCTCCCCCACGTTGGAGGCCAGCGGCCCGCGCCCGGTGAGCGCCCACTGCGCGAGCCTGGCCGGAGTGACGTGGTCGGCGGCGAGATCGGTCGTCCCCCGCGTCTCCCACAGCACGGGGGTGACGGGGTGGTCGTGGAGGTTCTGGCCGACGGGCAGGTCGACCAGCGCCTCGATGCCGTGCTCGCGCAGGTGGTCGGCGGGCCCGAGCCCGGAGAGCATGAGCACCTGCGGCGAGTTGATCGCACCGCCGCTGAGGATGACCTCGGCGCCGGCGAAGACCGCCTGCTCGGCGCCGTCCTTGAGGTAGCGCACGCCCACGGCGCAACCCCCGTCGATGACGATGCGGGTGACGAGCGCGTTCGTGATGAGCTCGACGTTGGGCCGTTCGAGGGCCGGGGCGAGGTAGGCGGCGTCGGCCGACCACCGGCGCCCGTTGCGGCAGGTGACCTGGTAGAGGCCCGCCCCGTGCTGCTCGCCGGCGTTGAAGTCGCGCCGCTCGGGCAGGCCCGCGGCGACGCCGGCGGCCACGGCCGCGGCGGTGAGCTCGTGGGTGTAGCGGCGGTCCTCGACGTGGAGGGGGCCGTGCGTCCCGTGCTCCGGGCCGGCCAGGCCGGTGTTCGTCTCCGAGCGCACGAAGTAGGGCAGCGCATCGGCCCAGCCCCATCCCTCGGCCCCGAAGTCGCGCTCCCAGCCGTCGTAGTCGTCGGGATTGCCCCGGATGTAGATCATGGCGTTCATCGCCGAGCAGCCGCCGGTGCCGCGCATCCGGGGCCAGTGGTCGGAGCCGCCGCCGAGCCCCGGCTGCGGCTCCGTCTGGTAGTCCCAGTCCCACGCGGACTTGAAGAGGTTGGCGAAGGCCGCCGGCATGTCGATCTCCATGCCGTGGGTGCGGGGGCCCGCCTCGAGCACGAGGACCGAGGCGTTCGGGTCCTCGGAGAGGCGGTGGGCGAGCACGCTGCCCGCGCTGCCGGCGCCGATGATGACGTAGTCGTAGCTGCCGTGCGCTGCCATGGGACCGCCCTTCCGGCCCTGCGGCCGCATGTGATGCGCACCACTGTGTGCGCCATGGCCCATCCTGCCACGACCGCGGGACCTGCTGTGCACCGCCGAGACGCCGGCTCCCGCCCGATCCGAGAGCATCCCGCCATGCCCCCCGTGCGCGACCCCGGGAGCACAGCGGTGCCCGGGGCGCACGCGCCCCGGGCACCGCTGGTTCCGGCGGGCGCGCCGGTGGCGCGCCCGTCCGGGCCCGCTCAGTCGATGAGCTCGTAGGCGGGCAGGGTGAGGAAGTCGTAGTACGTGGCGTCCGTGGCCATCTTCGCGAAGAGGTCGGTGGCCTTGCCGTAGGCCTCGCGGCCGCCGGGCAGCTTGCCGACCTCCTCGTCGATGATGCGCTCGACGAGCTCGCGGGTGACCTGCTCGCCGGAGTCGGCCAGCTCGGTGTTGAACTTCAGCCACTGCCACACCTGGGTGCGCGAGATCTCCGCGGTGGCGGCGTCCTCCATGAGGCCGTTGATCGCCGCCGCGCCGTTGCCGTTGAGCCACGACTGGACGTACTGGATGCCCACGGACACGTTGGCGCGCAGGCCCGCCTCGGTGACATCGCCGGGGGTGTCCTTGACGCTGAGCAGGTCCGCGGCGGTGACGGAGACGTCCTCGCGCTTCTTGTCGAGCTGGTTGGGCGCCTCGCCCAGGACCTTCGTGAAGGCCTCCTTGCAGATGTCGACCATGCCCGGGTGGGCCACCCACGAGCCGTCGAAGCCGTCGCCGGCCTCGCGGGTCTTGTCGCCGGTGACCTTCTCGAACGCCTGGGCGTTGGCCGCCTCGTCCTTCGACGGGATCTGCGCGGCCATGCCGCCGATCGCGTGGGCCCCGCGCTTGTGGCACGTGCGCACAAGCAGCTCGGTGTAGGCGCGCATGAAGGGCACCGTCATCGTCACGAGGTTGCGGTCGGGCAGGATCCAGTCCGCGCCCTTGTTCCGGTGGGTCTTGATGACGGAGAAGATGTAGTCCCAGCGCCCGGCGTTGAGGCCCGCGGAGTGGTCGCGCAGCTCGTAGAGGATCTCCTCCATCTGGAAGGCCGCGGGGTAGGTCTCGATGAGGCACGTGGCCCGGATCGAGCCGTGCTCGACGCCCAGCTTCTCCTCGGAGTAGGAGAACACGTCGTTCCACAGGCGCGCCTCGAGGTAGGACTCCATCTTCGGCAGGTAGTAGTAGGGACCCTGGCCCTTCTCGAGCTGGCGGCGCCCGGCCGTGGCGAAGTAGAGGGCGAAGTCGACGAGCGAGCCGGAGACCTCCTGCCCGTCGACCTTCATGTGCTTCTCGCCCATGTGCCAGCCGCGGGGGCGCACGATGATCGTGGGCAGCTCCTCGTCGGGGCGCAGCCTGTACTCCTTGCCGGTCTCCTCGGCGACGAAGTCGATCTCGCGGTTGATGGCGTTGAGCAGGTTGAGCTGGCCGCCGATCACGGACTCCCAGGCGGGGGTGTTCGCGTCCTCCTGATCGGCCAGCCAGGCCTTCGCGCCGGAGTTCAGCGCGTTGATCGTCATCTTCGTGTACGTGGGGCCGGTGACCTCCACGCGGCGGTCCTCGAGTCCCGGCGCGGGGGCCACGACGGTCCACGAGTCGTCCTCGCGCACGGCCTTCGTCTCGTCGAGGAAGCCCAGCTCGCCGCCGGAGTCCAGGTGCTTCTGGACCTCCTTGCGCGCCGCGAGGCGCTCCTGGCGGGTGGGCTCAAAGCGGCGGTGGAGGTCGACGATGAGGTCGAGCGCGTCCGGGGTCAGCACCTTCTCGGCGCCGTCGGGCAGCTGCCCGGTGATCTCGAGGCCGTCGGGGAGCGTGAGCTCTGCCATGGTTCTCCTTCGGTTTCTTTTCGGGTGGGTCGGGGTGGTCTGCGCGGCGCGCGGGGCGCCTGGGCTAGGAGGCGGCCGCCGAGGCGCTGGGGTCGTGGGCGGCCGAGGGCGCGGCCGCCGCCTGCTCGCGGTTGAACACGACGCCCGGGTTGAGGATGCCCTGGGGGTCCAGGGCGGCCTTGATCCGGTGGTTGAGCTCGTAGACGTCGTCGCCCAGGTAGGCGCCGAGCCACGGCTGCTTGAGCCGGCCCACGCCGTGCTCGCCCGTGATCGTGCCGCCCAGGCCCATGGCGAGGTCCATGATCTCGCCGTAGGCGGTGTGGGCGCGCTCCTCCTGCGCGGCGTCGGTGGGGTCGAAGACGACGAGCGGGTGGGTGTTGCCGTCCCCCGCGTGGGCCATGACCGCGATCGTCACGTCGCGCTGGCCGGCGATCTCCGCGATGCCGTCGACGAGGCGGCCCAGCAGGGGCACGGGCACGCCCACGTCCTCGAGGAGGATCGTGCCGGTCTTCTCCACGGCGGGGATCGCGTGCCGGCGCGCGGCGATGAACTGCTCCCCCTCGTCGGGGTCGTCGGTGGAGAACACCTCGCCGGCGTGGTTGTCCCGGCAGATCCGCTCGATGTCGGCGATCTCGCGCCCGGCGTGCTCCGCGGGCTCGTCGGACTGGATGATGAGCATCGCCTCGGCGTCGCGGTCGAGGCCCATGTGCACATCGTCTTCGACGGCGTTGATCGTCACGCGGTCCATGAACTCGCACATGGAGGGGCGCATCGTCTTCGTGATCTCGAGCACCGTGTTCGTCGAGTCGTCGAGCGTGGGGAACGTCGCGACGAGCGTCGTGCGCAGCCGCTGGGCCGGGATGAGGCGCAGGCACACCTCGGTGATGATGCCCAGCGTGCCCTCGCTGCCCACGAAGAGCTTCGTGAGCGACAGGCCCGCCACGTCCTTGAGGCGCGGGCCGCCCAGCGTGACGGCCCGGCCGTCGGCCAGCACGACCGTCATGCCCAGCACGTAGTCGGTGGTCACGCCGTACTTCACGCAGCACAGGCCGCCGGCGTTCGTGGCGACGTTGCCGCCGATCGAGCAGAACTCGAACGAGGCGGGGTCCGGCGGGTACCAGCAGCCGTGCTCCGCGGCCGCCGCCTTGACCTCGGCGTTGAGCGCCCCGGGCTGGACGAACGCGGTCCGGGTGACCGGGTCGATCGTGATCTCGCGCATCCGGTCGACGCTGAGCACGATCCCCCCGTCGACGGCGGTGCTGCCGCCCGACAGGCTCGAGCCCGCCCCGCGCGGCACGACGGGGATCCCGTGGGCGGCGGCGAAGCGGACCGTGGCCTGCACGTCCGCGGTGCTCGTGGCGCGCACCACGGCCAGCGGCATGCCGGGGTGGGGGTCGTTCGCGCGGTCGCGCCGGTAGGCCTCCATGGTCTCCGGCTTGGTGATGAGGCAGCCAGCGGGCAGCTGGGCCTCGAGCTCGGCGAGCTCCGTCTCCATCGGCTCTCCCATGCGATCGGGGCGGTTGGGCAACGGGCTCAACGTAGCATTCGGGAGACCCCCGCCACACGCAGTTTTCCGCGATACGGAAATCTAATTCCGCTGAACATAATCCCCGCGCATACTGGGAGCCATGTCCCCCGCCTCCCCCGCCCGCGTGCAGTCCGTCGACCGGACCCTCGACGTCCTCGAGGCCCTGGCCCGCATGGGCGGCAGCGCGCGCGGCACGGACCTCGCCGCCGAGGTGGGGCTGCCCGCCCCCAGCGTGCACCGCATCCTCGCCACGCTCATGGCGCGCGGCTACGTCCGCCAGTTCGCCGACCGCCGCTACGCCCTGGGCTCGCGGCTCGTGGGACTCGGCACGGACGCCGCGGAGCAGGCGGGCTTCGCCGTCCAGCCCATCCTCGACCGGGCCGCGGCCGCCCTGCAGGAGACCGTCAACCTCGCGTTCTACTCCCACACGCGGATGACGTACGTCGCCCAGGCCTCTTCCTCGCGCTCCATGCGCATGTTCACCGAGGTGGGCCGCCAGGTCCCCTGCTTCAACACGGGCGTGGGCAAGGCCGTGCTCGCGACCATGAGCGAGGCGAAGATCCGCGCCGCCCTGGAGCGCAGCGCGGCCTCCGGCCTTCCCGCCCCGGACGTGGAGGGGCTCATGGCCGAGCTGCGCGAGTGCCGCGGGCGCGGCTTCGCCCTCGACGACGAGGAGCAGGAGGCCGGGGTGCGGTGCCTGGCCGTCGCGGTGCCCGGCGGCCCCGCGCCCGCCGGCATCTCCGCCTCGGCGCCCACCTCGCGGCTCGTGCCGAGCATCTACCCCAGGGTCGCAGCCCAGCTGCGCGCAGCGGCCGAGGAGCTCGCCGCTCACTGGGACGGGTGAGCGGCGCACCGCCTCACAGCCGGTCCACAGCCTCGGCTCATCGCGCGGCTGGGGCGCGTCGGGACACTGGCGGCATGACTGAGCACACGGCGGGGCGGCTGCGCCCGCGCAGAACAGGCAGCAGAACACAGGCGCTGCGCGTCGTCGGGGCGGCGCGGGCGCGCCGCGCCGAGCGCGCCGAGCGCCGGCGCGCGGACTCGACCCCCGCGAACGGGAGCGCATCCCCCGCGGGCGCACTCCACAGCACCGGTGCCCGGCGCGGGCAGCACAGCACCGGCCAGCACCGCGCCGGCCAGCGCCCAGGGCCCGGCGGCGGTGACTCGCCCCGCCCGGGCGGGCTGCGCTCCTGGCTGCGCCGCGACGGCTGGCGCGGCCGGGAGGGCTGGCTGCGCGCGGGCGTGCTGCTCATGCTCGCCGGCGCGGCGTTCGCCTACCTGTACAACCTCACCGCCTCCGGCTACGGCAACACGTTCTACGCCGCGGCGATCCGCGCGGGCTCGCAGGACTGGACGGCGTGGCTGTTCGGCTCGCTCGATGCGAACAACGGCATCACGGTCGACAAGCCGCCGGCCGCCCTGTGGATCCCGGCGCTGTTCGCCCGCGTCTTCGGGTTCAGCTCGCTGACCGTGCTGCTGCCCCAGGCGCTCATGGGCATCGCGACCGTCTGGCTGACCTATCTCACAGTCGCGCGGCTGGGCGGGCGCCCCGCGGGCCTCCTCGCGGGCTGGCTCGTCGCGCTCACCCCGGTGGCGGTCATGATGTTCCGCTTCGACAACCCCGATGCCATGCTCACCCTGTGCCTGGCGCTCGCCGCCTACCTCACGGTGCGCGCCATCCAGTCCGGGCGGGTCCATGCCGCCGGCGACGGGCTGCACCGCGCCGCGGCGAACCGCGCGCACTGGTGGATGCTGGCCGCGGGCGCGGTCATCGGGCTGGCGTTCCTCGTCAAGATGCTCCAGGGGTTCCTCACGCTGCCCGCGCTCGGCCTCGCTTTCCTCATCGCGGCCCAGGGCGGGCTGGGCCGCCGGCTCGCGGGCCTGGCCGCGGGGGTGGCCGGTGCGCTCGCGCCGATCGCCGCCTACGCCGCGCTGTTCTACCTGTGGCCCGCCGATGCGCGGCCGTACATGGCCGGCACGGACTCGAACTCCTTCTTCGAGCTCGTCTTCGGCTACAACGGGTTCGGCCGGATCTTCGGCGGCTCCGGCAACGGCGGCGGAGGTGGCGGCGGGGGTGGCGGCAACGTGGGCTTCGGCGGCGAGGCCGGGCTGCTGCGCATGCTCAACTCCTCGTTCGGCCCGGAGATCGGCTGGCTGCTGCCGGCCGCGGCGATCCTGCTGCTCGGCGGCCTCTGGGCCACCCTCCGGCGCCCGCGCACGGACCCGCAGCGCGCCGGCCTCCTGGTCTTCGGCGGCTGGCTCGTCGTCACCGCGGCCGTGTTCTCCTTCATGGAGGGCACCATCCACCCCTACTACGTGGTCGCGCTGGCCCCGGCCGTGGCCGGCACCGTGGCGCTGGGCGCCGGGCTCCTGTGGCGCCGCCGAGGCGAGCTCGCGGCCCGCATCGGCCTCGCCATCGCGCTCGCGGCCACCGCCGGCATGTCGTACTACCTGCTCGCCACCGCCGCGGCGGACTGGCTGCCGTGGCTGCGCTGGGCGATCCTGGCCGGCGGCATCGTCACGGCGATCGCACTGCTCCTGGGCGCCGATCGGATCCGCCTGCGCTCGGGCCGCACGCTCACCGCGTGGGTCCTCGCCGCGGCCCTGCTGTTCGGCGGGGCTGGCACGGCGGCCTGGTCGGCGGCCTCGATCGGCAATGCCTACCAGGGCTCGATCCCGACGTCCGGTCCGGCAGCCGCCGGGGGCGGCAGCGGCGGCATGGGCGGCGGCCAGGCGGGCGGCGGGGGCGGTGCCCCCGGCGGTGCCGGAACCACCGGCGATGCCGACACCGCTGGCGATGCGGACACCGCGGCCGGGGACGGCAGCGGCACCCAGGGCGGTTCCCAGGGCGGCGACGCATCCACCGACGCGTCCGGCAGTGCCTCCCAGGACGCCGGCGACGCGAGCCGCGGCGGGGGCGGCGGGATGGGCGGCGAGGCGTCGAGCGAGCTCGTCAGCCTGCTGCAGTCGGCCTCCGGGAGCTACTCCGCGGCGACGGTGGGGGCCAACAGCGCCGCCCAGCTCATGATCTCCTCGGACACCGAGGTGCTCGACATCGGCGGTTGGATGGGCTCGGACCCCTACCCCACGCTCGACGAGTTCAAGCAGATGGTGGAGGACGGCGAGGTCTCGTACTTCATCGGCGGCGGCGGCATGGGCGGGGGCCCCGGCGGCGGCAGCTCGTCGTCCCAGGCGATCAGCGAGTGGGTGGCGGCGAACTACACCTCCACCACCGTGGGCGGCACCACCGTCTACGACCTCAGCTCCCCCGCGAGCTGAACCCAGGCCGGCAGGGCCGCGTTCCCCCTTCCCCGGGGCGCGGCCCTGTCCTGCGCCCGGCGCTTCAGCGCGGGCCAGTCCGCGCAGACAGCACCGCCGCCGAGGTGCGGGCCGAGCGATGCTCTGCCCGCGCCTCGGCGGCGGTGGAGTGGGGGCGCTGCGCGCCCGGGTGCGCTCAGCGCTTGCGGCGGCGGCTGCCGCCCGAGCGGCCCGATTCGAGCTGCTTGGGCTTGCCGCCGATCTCCCGGCCCTCGCGGTCGACGACGATGACCGTGGGCACGATCATGGGGCGCCGGCGCAGCTTCGAGGAGATCCAGCGGCCGATCGTGCGGCGGATGACATGCTGGAGCTTCTGCTCGTCCTTGGCGCCCTCCTGCATCGCCTCGGTGATCGCCTCGGCGATCTTGGGCTGGATCCAGTCGAAGACGGAGTCCTCCTCCGCCACGCCGCGGGTCTTGATGACCGGGCCCGTGATGATCGTGGCGTCCTCGGGCCGCACGGTGGTGACGATCGAGACGAAGCCCTCGCCGGCGAGGACGCGGCGGTCCTCGAGGTCGGACTCCGTGATGGTGCCGATCGAGGAGCCGTCGACGAAGACGTAGTCGCACTCGACGGCGCCCACGACCCGCGCGCGCCCGTCCTTGAGGTCGACGACCCAGCCGTCGTCGGCGATGACGATGTTCTCCTCCGGCACACCGGTGTCCGCCGCGTGCTTGGCGTTGGCCAGCAGGTGGCGCCACTCGCCGTGCACGGGCATGACGCCCTTGGGCTTGACGATGTTGTAGGCGTAGAGGAGCTCGCCGCCGGAGGCGTGGCCGGAGACGTGGACGTTCGCATTGCCCTTGTGGACGACCTTGGCGCCCAGCCGCATGAGGCCGTTGATGACGCGGAAGACCGCGTTCTCATTGCCCGGGATGAGCGAGGAGGCGAGCACGATGGTGTCGTCCTCGCCCACCTCGACGCGGTGGGTGCCGTTGGCCATGCGCGAGAGCGCGGCCATCGGCTCGCCCTGCGAGCCGGTGCACATGAGCACCACCTGGTCGTCGGGCAGCTTGTCGACGTCCTTGATGTCGATGAGCACGCCGTCGGGCACGTGGAGGTAGCCCAGCTCCTGCGCGATCTTCATGTTGCGCACCATGGACCGGCCCACGAGGGCGACCTTGCGCCCGTGCGCGCTGGCGGCCTCGAGGACCTGCTGCACACGGTGGACGTGCGAGGAGAACGAGGCGACGATGATGCGCCGGTCGGCCTTGCCGAAGATCGTCTCGAGGACGGGCCCGATGTTGCGCTCGAGCGAGGTGAAGCCGGGCACCTCGGCGTTCGTCGAGTCGGTGAGGAAGAGGTCGACGCCCTCCTCGCCCAGGCGGGCAAAGGAGCGCAGGTCCGTGATGCGGCGGTCGAGCGGCAGCTGGTCCATCTTGAAGTCGCCGGTGTGCAGCACGGT
This sequence comes from Brevibacterium rongguiense, assembly GCF_009857845.1. Classification (GTDB taxonomy): domain Bacteria; phylum Actinomycetota; class Actinomycetes; order Actinomycetales; family Brevibacteriaceae; genus Brevibacterium; species Brevibacterium rongguiense. Next base: position 11,418 of record NZ_WWEQ01000033.1, read on the forward strand.
GCCGGCTCCGGTCTTGATGGCCACGGCCAGGGCGTCGGGGATCGAGTGGTTGACGGCCACGAATTCGAGGTCGAAGGGCCCCAGCTGGTCCGTCTCGCCCTCGCGCACCACGCGGGTAACGGGCTTGATGCGGTGCTCCTTGAGCTTCGCCTCGATGAGCGCCAGGGTGAGCGTCGAGCCCAGCAGGGGGATGTCGTTGCGGCGCTTGAGGAGGTAGGGCACGGCGCCGATGTGGTCCTCGTGGCCGTGGGTGAGCACGACTCCCACGATGTCGTTCATGCGCCCGTCCAGGTAGGACAGGTCCGGCAGGATGAGGTCGACACCGGGCTGCTCCTCCTCGGGGAAGAGCACGCCGCAGTCGACGATGAGGATCTTGCCGCGGTACTCGAAGACGGTCATGTTGCGGCCGACTTCGCCGAGGCCGCCGAGCGCGACGATGCGCATCGCCTCGGGGTCCGCCTGGGGGGGCGGGCCGGGTGTTTCCAGGAGGGTCTTCACGAAAGAATCCCGCTTTCTGTCAGTCGTTTGCGCAGGAACGCCAGCTGTTCCCCGTCTGCGGGAAGCAGCGGGAGGCGATCTGCGCGATGGGGAATCACTCCCATGAGCTCGAGTGCGGCCTTCGCCGACACGGCCCCGGGCAGGTGATTCATGATGGTGTCGATGAGCGGAAGGAGCTCCGCATTCAGGCGCCGCGCGGTGTCGAGGTCGTTGTCCTGGACGGCGGCGACGAGGGCGGCGACGCGCTCGGGGGCGACGTTGCCGATCGTGGAGACGACGCCCACGGCGCCCACAGCAAGCAGCGGCAGGTTGAGGGAGTCGTCGCCGGAGTAGTAGGCGAGGTCGGTCTCGGCCATGAGGCGCGCGGAGCACTCGAGGTCGCCCTTCGCGTCCTTGACGGCGAGGATGTTCGGGTGCCCGGCGAGGTCGCGCAGCGTGTCCTCGGCCAGTGCCACCCCGGAGCGGCCGGGGATGTCGTAGAGCATGATCGGCAGCTCGGCGGCATCGGCGACGGCGCGCATGTGGGCCGCGATCGCGTTCTGCGGGGGCTTGGAGTAGTACGGCGAGACGAGCAGCAGGCCGTTGGCGCCGGCCTCGCGCGCGGCCGCGGCGAGCGCGAGCGTGTGCCGGGTGTCGTTCGTGCCGATCCCGGCGATGACGCGGGCGCGGTCGCCCACCTCGTCGAGCACGGCGTCGAGCAGTCGGCGCTTCTCATCGTCGCTGGTGGTGGGCGATTCGCCGGTGGTGCCGGAGACGGCGAGGAAGTCGTTGCCGCCGTCCACCAGGCGGGCGGCGAGCGCGCGGACTGCGGCCCAGTCGATCTCGCCCGACTCGTCCATGGGGGTGACCATCGCCGTGCCCACCGAGCCGAAGGCCTGCCGTGCCGTCAGTGCGTCTCCGTCCGTCATCATCGCCATGACTGCGATTTTACCGTGCCCGGTGCGCTGACCCCAACGGACGCCGCCCGCGGCGCGTTGGGGGCAGGGCGGCGCGGTGCGTGACACAATGTCCCCACAGCTTCGACCACCCCCTTGCCCCGTTTAGAGGATGCGTATTGGACCACCGGCCGCTTGTCACCCGGGCCATCACGGTCCCGGGTCGCCTCGCGCCCGTTTCATTCGCCCTCGGGCGCGGAGCCGCCGTGGCGCTTCGAGGGACAAACGGTTCGGGGAAGACCACTGCGCTCGAGGCGGTGGCCGGTCTGCGCCGCACCCGGGGAGAGGTGCTGGTCTGCGGCGCTCCGCCCGATCGCCGCTCGGCACGCTTCCGCGCGCAAGTCGCGGCCCAACTGGGCGAGCCCGTCCTTGACACGGGTCTGACCGTGCTTGAGCACGCCATCACGGTGAGCCGCACATGGGGTCGTCCGGCTTCGCACGCGCGTGAGGCCTGCGAGAGCGTCTTGGACGAGCTGGGGATCGCCGGGCTTCGTCGGCGCCTGCCGCACGAGATGTCCTCGGGGCAGCGCCAACTTTTCGTGCTTGCGCTGACCCTCGTGCGCCCGGCGACGCTTCTCGTCTTGGATGAGCCGGAGCGGCGCCTGGCGCGCTCCGCAATCCTCACCGTGGCGACCGCCCTGCGAGCGCGAATGGCGACCGGCACGGCCGTGCTCGTCGCTACGCATTCCGAGGCTCTCGTCGCTGCGCTCGGTAGCGCCGAGGTTCCGGTGAGCGCGGAACGCGCATGACTGGGCCCGCTGACGTCTCACCCAGTGCGACCGGGCCGCCGCGCCTTGCCCGCGGCGCAACGCGGGCACACCGTCTCCACTGCACGGCGCCTCGCGGAATGGGCCGCTCCGGAGCGGCCGGGCAGATCTACGCGCTCGTACTCGCGGCGGTGGTGATCGGAGGGCCGCTGATGTGGGCGCTGACCGACGCGCTGGCGACGCACCGTGAGCTGGGATCAGCCCTCGTCGGCGCTCCCAGCGCAGGGACATTGGGGCTGAGCGAAACGGGTGTGGGGCTGGGGTTGCTGCTCCTGGCCCCCGCCGCGCTCGGCGCCGTCGTGGGATGCGCCTTCGGCCTACCCCTCCCGCGCGCGTTCGAGCTGCGCATGGTCTTCGATTCACCGCGGCCTCGCGGCGGGTTTGTGCGATCGCGGGTCTGGCCGTGGGTGCTCGGTGCCGCCTGTGTGGGCGCGGCAGTTGGCTGTGCCTGCTGGGCCGCGGGGTGGCCGGGTGCAGCCGCGTGGGTGCCGTGCACCGCGGCGGCAGGCACGGCTGCCCCCGCGGGAGCAGCCGTCTGCGCCGTTGCCCGGCCTCGGGTGTCCACAGTTGTTGCGGTGAGCCTGGGCGTAGGGGTGACTGCCGGGCTAGCGTTGCTGACCGAGCGCGTCGGTGCGGTCGGCACCAGCCCCGCGACGGAGCCTGCGAACGCCCACGCCGCACTGGTCCTCGGTACGATCGCAGGCGTCCTATGTGCAATCCAGGCTGCCGCAATCATGCTTCCGGTCCGCTTACTCCGCGTGGACGAGGCAGCCGCGTGCCAACGCGTACTCCGGCGCACCGCAGCCGCTGTCGGACTGGCGGTGGGAGACGCCGGGGCGGCTCGGGCGGCGCTGGGTGAGACGCCGCGGCCGCCCGATCCGTCTCCGCTGTTCGGCACCGCGCCCACCCGAGAAGGCAAGCGCAGTGGCCGCCTAGTGCCTGCGGGCTTCTGGCACCTGGTGGGCACCCACTTGGTCTCGGCGCGGCGACGGCCCATTGCCTGTGCACTCGGAATGCTCGCGGCGGCCGGGGCGATCGGTTGCCTGCTGCTGACGCCCGTGGTCGGCGAGGGGCTCCTCTGGCTGCCGCTCGGGGGGTTTGCCTTCTTGGCGAGCGGGGCCCAGCGGGCGTTCGATGCTGCCATGGTCCAGGCGGCTCACAGCGGAACCGAAAGCCTGTTCGGAATCCCACCCGGCTGGCAGCTCGCCGCGGCACTGTTTGTCCCGGTTCTGATCGCTGTGACGACCGTCGGGCTCTCCTCGGTCGCAGCCTTGGTTCTTGACAGGGAGGGCATTGGACCGTGGGCGGTGCCGCCCGGTTCGCCCGCGCTCGCGAACCCAGTGCGGGCCGGCCTGCTCATCGCTCCCCTCTGCGCCCTCCGCCTGCGCGGGCTGCTCGCGCCGCCGCTGCCGCCGTCGCTGGTCGAACCCATCCCGACTGCGATCGGCGATATCGCGGGTGTGCGCGTCCTCGTGTGGATGCTGCAGGATCCCCTCCTGCTGGTCGTGTTTGCGCTCGCGGTGAGCGCTGCGTGGCCGTCCTCGACGGGACTGACCGTCCTCTCGTTGGTCGCGCTGCTCTATGCCTCACTCACCTGCCGGCGCCGGGTACGCTCAGCGTGAATGGACATGCGAGCCCAGTGAGCTCCACGGTCCTCCGTCTCGCTCCGCCCGGGCGCAGCATCGGCATCGACGCCGCGCGCGGGATCGCGCTGTTCGGGATGATCGCCACGCACGTCATGCCCCTTTCCGGCGCGGCCGGCGATCCCGTGTTCCCGGCGGTCATCGCCGGCCGGGCGGCCGCTCTGTTCGCGGTGCTCGCCGGGGTGTCCACCGTGCTGTCCACGCGGCGCGTCCTGGAGGCCCCGGGTGCCCGCGGCTGGACTGCGGCCGCCGCGGGGCTAGGGGTGCGCGGGGTGTTCATCGCGCTCATCGGGCTGCTGCTGGGCTCCCTGCCCTCGGGCATCGCGATCATCCTCGTCAACTACGGCGCCATGTTCGTGCTGGCCGTGCCCCTGCTGCGCGCGCCCACCTGGCTGCTCGGGGTGCTCGCCCCCGTCTGGCTCGCGGCCGCTCCGGTGCTCAGCTTCGCCATCCGCCGCGCCTGGGGCCTCTCACCTGCCTACGACGTGCCCTCGCTGGCCACCGCGGTGGACCTGCCGCGGCTCGCACAGGCGCTCGTGCTCACCGGCTACTACCCGGTGCTGCAGTGGATGGGCTACGTGGTGCTCGGCATGTTCGTGGCCCGCCTGGACTGGCACAGCGTGCGCCGCGCGCTCGGGCTGGCTGCCGCGGGCGGGGCGTGCGCAGTCCTCGCCCTCAGCGCGTCGTCGCTGCTGCTGTCCGCCGGTGGGCGCACGGCCCTGGAGATCGCCACGGCGCAGCGTCCGGACGCGCTGCGCCAGGCGCTCGGGGAGACGAGCTACGGCATCACGCCCACGGACACGTGGTGGTGGCTGACCATCGCCGGCCCGCACTCGGGCACTCCGTTCGACATGGTGTCCACGGCGGGGATCGCCGTCGCCGTGCTCGGCGGCTGCGGCGCCGCGGCCCTGGCCATCGAGCAGCGCTGGGGGCGCACCGGCCTCGCCTGGTGCGCTCCGCTCAGTGCCCCGGGTTCGATGCCGCTGAGCATCTACACCGCCCACGTCGTGCTCGTCTCGCTCACCGCCGACCTCTTCTGCCCCGCCCGCGCACTGGGCGACGGCGCGGAGTTCGCCCTGCACGCCTGCCTCTTCGTCCTCGCAGCGGTCGTCTGGAAGGCGCTCATCGGCGCCCGGGGCCCACTCGAGGCCGTCGTCAGCGCCAGCGTCCGAGGCGCGAGCAGGTTCGCGCTCACGCGCTAGATGAAGCCGGCCACCGGGCTGGCGGCAATCGACTGGAAGGAGTGGGTGCACCGCGTGCAGCGCGGTGGCGCGGCAGCATTCACTGGTGTCGTGCCCAGGCCAAGGCGCGAGCGCAGCGCAGCGTCCGATGGTGCGCGCAGCGTTCGGTACTGCTGGTGCGACCCGCCGCGGGCCGCCATCCTCTTTGCAGCGCAGGAGGTTCGCTTTGCAGCGCAGGGCGCGGTTGAAGCGTTCGAGCTTGCCGTTCCGCCGGGGACAGGAAGGCCCGATGACCATGCACGTGGCACCCAGTGCCGTGCGCAGCCCGGGAACATGGGCAAACAGCGCACGAGTCAGGGCACGGAAGGGGCTTGTGGAGGGTGGTCTCAATCGATTATTTTTCGAACTTTTATCCATTTCTCTCACATTCAGAGTTCTGTTGCCCAACTCGTGTCAGTGCCTCCCGCTATCGTGGGAGCAAGCAGCACGGAGGACGCAGCACCGGGCACGCAGGCGGAGAGGAGGTGAGCGGCATGAGCGGCACCTCACGCACCGCGCCAACCGAAGAGGCCGGTCGGGAACCGCGGCCGCATCGCTACGACGCGGCCGTCTTCGCAGCCGTCCAGGAGGCCACGGCGCAGGCCAGCCGGCAGCGACTGCGCCAGCTCCTCGGAGCAGGAATGAGCGCACTCGACCTCGCCCTGGCCCACGGCGACCTCGCTCGCTTCGGCATCACCCCAGGCATGCTCCTCGCCCCCGCCGAGATCGCCGGTCCCGACCGACCCGGCCGGACCCACAGCCCCGGCCAGACGCACGACCCCGCCCACCCGCATGACCCCGGTCACCCGCGCGACACCGGCCACACGGACAACGGCTCCCCCGCGAACGGCCCGGGCGCAGCCCGGTGCGGCTGCCGCACGATGGCCGAGCAGCATGATGCCACACTCTTCGAGCTCCCCGCGGCCCCACCCGCCGGCGGTGTCGCAGATCCCGAGCCCGAGCCCGACGCGATCCCCTGGGCCGACCGGCTGCCCTATGACGGGGAGCTCATCCCCACCGCCCGCATCCGCGCCCTGCTCAACCTCCACGCCCCGGACGCGGTTCCCGCTCGCATCTTCGACGGCGCCCAGCAGCGCCTGGGACTCACGCTCGCCCACTGCCTCGACACCACCGAGACTCGCGCCGACCGGCTCATCGCCGACGCCCTCACCGCGATCCTCGGCCTGCCCCAGCTGAGCGCCCGCGCACGATGCGGTGCCATCGACACCCGCAAACTCGAGACCGCGGCCCACGTGGCGGCAGACCTCACCCTCCGAGACCTCTCCGCGCTCGATGCCCACCTGAGCAGGCTGCGACCGAGCATGCCGGTGGCGGACTTCCGCCGGCATGCCACCCGCCTCATCGCCACTCTCACGACCGCCGAAGACGCCGCCCAGGAGATGCGCGCGCAGCGCCGGGTCGAGTACTGGGCCAATAGGGACGGTTCGGCGAACCTGTGCCTCATCGGCCCAGTCGGCGAGGTGGCAGCGCTGCATGCGCGGGTGCGGGCACTCGCCCGCGCGGTGCGCCGCAGCGAGCTCGCGGCGTTCGGCCAGGATGTTCCAGCCGGAGCGCGGGTCACCGACGAGCGCACGATCGCCCAGCTGTGCTTCGACATGCTCGCCTCGTCCACCCCGCAGGTCACCGTGCAGGCCGTCCTCCCAGTCGGGGCGGCAGCCCCAGCTCGGGACGCGGCACCCCCACCCAAGGACGCACCGGCGCGATCGGGCACCGCGGCAGCACCGCTCCCCTGTGACGCCGCCCAGCAGGGTTCTTGGGTTGCGACTCCACCGTCTCGCGCCAACGCGGCCGGGGAGGGTATGCACGTCAGCTGCGCCCTCGGGGCAAGTGCGCCCCCGGGCCCGTCCTCGCAGCCATCGGGCGCCGCGCGGGGATCGGCTCCGTGCAATCCCTGGGGTTCGCCTCCCGGGACTGCAGGGGAGCCGCCGCCCGCCCGTGCATCGGGTCCGTCTCACCGAGGTGCGTCCGGACACCGGCAACCGGACCGGCCCGAGTTCGCCCCACACGGACGAATGGCCGCCCCAGTACATGAACCACCCGCACCGGTTCCTGAGCCTTCGCCCGCAGTGGCGGTCGAGCAGTCGATCGCGTCGATGGCGGAGCGCCCGACCGGGGGCAGCGGACAGACCGTGGCGCTCACGCTGACGTGCCCTACGCACACCGCCTGGCTGCGCCGCCAGGCCACCGTCGCCCTGACCCTGCCCCTCCTGACCTACACGGGCCACGCCGATCTGCCCGGTGAACTCGCCGACGGCACACCCGTGCCGGCGGAGGCCGCACGCCAGATCGCTGCCGGGCAGCCCACCCTGCGCCGCCTCCTCACCGACCCGGCCGACGGGCATGTCCTCGATGCCCATGCCCACTCGTACACGATTCCCGCGGCCCTGCGAGCGGCGGTGGAGGCGAAGTGGCAGCACTGCACCGCTCCCGGCTGCTCCCGCCGGGCCACCGACTGCGAGCTCGACCACCTCACCCCGTTCGACCGCGAACGCCCCGAACTCGGCGGGCGCACGGACTTCGACAACCTCCACCCGCTGTGCAAGCACCACCACCAGCTCAAGACCGCCGGGGTGCTCACCCCGCTGCGGTTGCCCGGCGGAATGCTCGGCTGGCGGCTCAGCGGAGAGATCACCGCGGGAGCCTCGGTACCCGGCAATCCCATCAGCACCGCCCACGCTGTTCAGCTCCGGGCCATCATCGACGCAGCCCAGACGGGCAGCGAGGCACCGGTAACCCCGGTAACGCCGGTTCACGACGATCCGCCGCCCTTCTGAACCCGGCCGGGAAGAGCATGTCGGCACGCGGACATCCGGAACACGCGGTCACGGTGAGCCCCCTGCCATCCCAAGCACGCCGTCACACCGAGCACACCTTCACACCGAGCGGCGGCGGGTGAGCGGGCCGGCGCGGCGAAGGGGCAACCCGCGCCGCCGCGTGGTTGGGTGGGCGCATGTGCGTCCTTCGAGTCGTCCCGAACCTCACTGCTGCCGACATGAGCGCAGCGGTCGACGAACATGCCGGCGTGCTCGGGCTTTGGCCCGTCATGGACCACGGCTGGATCGTCACCCTGGCCGACGGCGAGGGCCATCAGCTCAGCGTCATGACCCCGGACGCTTCCGGCCCGGTCAATCCCGACGTCTCGGTCTTCGTCAACGATGTGCGCGAGGCCTTCGAGCGTGCCCGCCGCATGGGAGTCGAGATCGTCCACCCGCTCACGGAGGAACCGTGGGGCGTCACCCGCTTCTTCTGCCGGTCAGCCGATGGCCGGGTCATCAACGTGGGCATGCACACGGGCGCGCGCTGAGCCGCAGCCGGGTGCGCGGCGCGCCTAGCGCTGCGCCTTCTCCATGGCGATTGCCCTGCGCATCGTGGCACGCGCCCGCTTGCGGTCGCCGGCCACATCGTAGGCGCACGACAGCCGGAACCAGCTGCGCCAGTCATCGGGCGCGGCCTCGGCCTCGTCGCGGTACTGGGCGAACGCGGCGTCCGCGGCCGAGCGGACGATGCGGCCGCCCGGGGTGCGCGGCAGGTCGTCGGGCGGCAGACCGCCCTCGGCCCCGAGCCGGCGCCCGAGCCGCTCCATCCTCGCTCCGAAGGCGAACTCGCGGATGAGCGCCCACGCGCCCAGGATCGGCAGCGCGAACAGCGCGATCCCCAGGACCTTCGCCACCGGGTTGGGCTCGGTGATCATGATCCAGCCGCGCTGCGCGGTGAAGACCAGGTAGAGCGCCAGCAGCACGGAGATGATGACCGCGCCGAGCTTCGCCTTCGACATGGCAGCCCTGCTCAGGCGTCCAGGAAGTGCTCGAGGCCCACCGTGAGACCGGGGTGCTCGCTCAGCCGCTTGACCGCCAGCACGATGCCCGGCATGAACGCCTCGGTGGACAGCGAATCGGTGCGGATCGACAGGGCCTCGTGCGCGGAGCCGAAGCGGATCTCCTCCGTCGCGTTCATCCCCAGCTGCCGGACTGCGTGGACGTGGATGCCGTCGATTACGGCCCCGCGGGCGCCGTCGGGGTCGGACTCCGTGGCATCGGGCACGGCGCCCAGGCCCGCCTCGGCGCGGGCGCGCGCGATCCGCTCGGCGGTGGCCACAGCGGTGCCGGACGGCGCATCGAGCTTGCGGGGGTGATGCGTCTCGACGACCTCCGCCGATTCGAAGTAGGGGGCGGCCAGCTGGGCGAACTGCATGGCCAGGACGGCGCCGATGGAGAAGTTGGGCGCGATGAGCACGCGCGCGCCCTCGTGCTCGGCGATGAGCGCCTCGAGGCTCCGGACGCGCTCGGCGGACCAGCCGGTCGTGCCGACGACTGCGGGAATACCGTGTTCGACGAGGAAGCGGACGTTGTCCTCGGTGGCCTTGGGCACGGTCAGCTCCACGGCCACATCCGGCCGCGCGGCGAGCAGCCCCTCGAGGGGGTCTCCGCTGCCCAGCCGGGCCGTGAGCTCCAGGCCCTCGGCCGCCTCGATCGCCGCGGCGGCGTGCGAGCCCATGCGCCCCTGCGCGCCGATCACTGCCACCCGGATGTCTGCCACGTGCTCCCCCTCGGTTCGCGGGCCTGCGGGCCGCGCTCCTTTGCTTCGTCGCTGCCTCGCCTCGGCGGCGACGGCCCCGACCGGGGTCGCCAGCAGCCTCCCCATTGTCGCATCCCGATGTGCCCGGCCCCGTGCGGCCCCGCCGCGGCTCCGCCGCGGCCCGGCCCTCGGGTGCCTATGGCCGCCGATCGCCGGCGAGGTGCGCGCACTCCTCCGTGTCGAAGCGCCGGCCGCCGTAGCTGAGCTTGCCCCGCTGCCGCCCCTCGACTGTGAAGCCGGCGGCGGCGACGACCCGGGCAGACGCGGGATTGTCGACCCGGTAGCCCAACTCCAGGCGATAGATCCCCAGGCGATCGTGGCCGACCGCCACCGCCGCGCGCAGCGCGGCGGAGGCGAGCGAGCGCCCCCGCGCCTCGGGGGCCAGCCAGTAGGACACCCAGCCCAGGGAGTGCGCGCGGTCGATCGCGGAGATCATGATGCCCCCGCACAGGCCCACACCGTCGGCCGGGCGGTCGTCGACGATGGCGCGGGCCCACAGCTCACCGGCGTCCTCCCCATCGCGCAGCGCCGCCACCCATAGGCGCATCCCCGGGATGGTCCGTCTTCCCGGGCCGTTGCGCGCCAGGCCCTCATCCGGATCGTCGAAGATCTGGGCCAGGCGCCCGGCATCGCCCGGCTCGAACGCTCGCAGCAGCATCCGGCCACCCTAGTCGAGCACACGCCGAAGGGGCGGGCCGGCCGTGAAGCCGACCCGCCCCCGAGGCGGTGGGCCCGGCACTGCGGCCGGGCCCCTATGCGCTGTGCTGGCTCAGGACACGACCTGGTAGTTCGGCGCGTCGCCGAAGAGCACCTTGGGCGTCTGCTGGCGGGCACGGTCGAAGCGGGCCTGCACGTCGGCCCAGTTGACGACGTTCCACCAGTTCTTCACGTAGTCGGCCTTCACGTTGTTGTAGTCGAGGTAGTAGGCGTGCTCCCACATGTCGAGCTGCAGCAGCGGAATGTACGCCAGCTGGATGTTGCCCTGCTGGTCGTAGAGCTGCTCGAGGGTGAAGCGCTGGCCCAGTGTGTCCCAGCCGAGGACGGACCAGCCGGAGCCCTGGATGGAGGTCGCGTTGCCGTTGAACTGCCCCTGGAACGCCTCGAAGCTGCCGAACGCATCGTCGAGTGCGGCCGCGAGCTCACCGGTGGGCTTGTCGCCGCCGTCCGGGGACATGTTCTGCCAGAAGATCGAGTGGTTGACGTGGCCGCCGAGGTTGAAGGACAGGTCCTTGGACAGCTTGCCGATCGTGGCGAAGTCGTTCTTCTCGCGCGCCTCGGCCATCTGCTCGAGCGCGGTGTTCGCGCCCTTGACGTAGGTGGCGTGGTGCTTGTCGTGGTGGAGCTCCATGATCTTCGCCGAGATGTTCGGCTCGAGCGCTGCGTAGTCGTAGGGCAGATCGGGGAGAGTGTACTCAGCCATGTCGACGTCCTCCTTGAACGGATGTGGTGCGCGGCCGGGCACCTCGCCCGGTGCGCGCGGGCGGCCCGCTGGCCGCTCATGCAATGACCCTATCGAAGGTCACCCTGCCGTACAACGGCATTTTGACCTCGTCATATTCCCGCCCGGCTATGCGGGCAGGGTGAGCTCGCGCGGGCCCACCGTCGCCAGCGCCTTGGGCCCCGCGTAGAGTGCCTCGGCGAGCGCGCGCACGTCCTGCGCGCTCACAGCGCGCACCCGCGCGACGATCTCCTCCGGCGAGCGCAGTGCGATCCCGTACAGCTCGGCGCTCGCCAGCCGGTTCATCCGGGTCGCGGTGCTCTCGAGCCCCAGGACTGTGGAGGCGGCGAGCTGGGCCGCGACCTCCTCGACCTCCTCCGCGTCCGGCGCCTCCTCGGCCAGCCGCCGGAACTCGGCGTCGCACAGTTCGAGGACCCGCTGCGCGGACTCCGGCGCGCAGCCGGCGTAGAGGGCGAAGTCGCCGCAGTCGGCGTGCTGGGAGGACGAGCAGTGCACGGAGTATGCGAGCCCGTGCTCCTCGCGGACGCTCTGGAACAGCCGCGAGGACATCCCGCCGCCCAGCAGCGACTGCAGGACGCTGAACGCGAACCGGTCCTCGCTTACAGCGCTCACCCCGTCCACGCCGTAGAGCAGGCCCTGCTGCTCCGTGTCCCGGCGGATGCTGCGCACGCCGGCGGAGAACGCCGGGCGGCTCCGTGCGGAGCGCGGCCGGGTCTGGTCCTCGGCCGGTCCGGGCGGGGCGAGCAGCGCGGGGCGCAGCTGTGCGATGGCGGTGGTGACGCGCTCGACGACCTCCGCGTGCTCGGCGCCGCCGGCGGCCACGAAGACGAGCCGGTCGGCGGTGTAGGCCCCCCGGTAGTGGGCGAGCAGGGTTGCGTGGTCGAGCGCGCGGATGCGGCCCTTCGTCGCGCCGATCGGCCGGCCCAGCGGGTGGCCGGGGTAGATGAGCTCGTCGAACGCCTCGTAGAGGACGTCCTGCGGATCGTCGGCGGCCATGGCGAGCTCTTCGAGGATGACGCCGCGCTCGCGCTCGAACTCGCCGGGATCCAGCAGCGGGTCGAGCACCATGTCCCACAGCACGTCGACCGCCGAGCCCAGGTCCGCCACGAGGCAGCGGGCGTAGTAGCAGGTGAATTCCTTGGCGGTGACGGCGTTCGAGTCGCCGCCGATCCGGTCGAAGGTCCGGGCGATCTGCGCGGCCGTCCGGGCGCGGGTGCCCTTGAAGAGCATGTGCTCGAGGAAGTGGGTGGAGCCGGCGGTCAGCTCCGACTCGTCGCGCGACCCGGAGTCCGCCCAGACGCCCACGGTCTCCGAGGCCAGGCCGGGGATCGTCTCCGTGACGATGCGCAGACCACTGGGGAGGACGGTGCGGAATGCGCGACCGTCCTCCCCCAGCAGTGCTTCGGGCTGACCCGAGGTGCGGTTCAGGACCTCAGTCCTCCGAGCCCTCGTCGTCCGCGTCCGCCCCGGAGGCGTCCGCGTCGTCCGAGTCCTCGGTGACCGGGGCGAGCGAGAGCTTGCCGCGGTCGTCGATCTTCGTGATCTCGACCTGGATCTTCTGGCCGACGCTCACGACGTCCTCGACGTCCTCGACGCGCTTGCCGTCGTTGAGCTTGCGCAGCTCGGAGATGTGCAGCAGCCCGTCCTTGCCCGGCGTCAGCGACACGAACGCGCCGAAGGACATCGTTTTGACGACGGTGCCGAGGTAGCGCTCGCCCACCTCGGGGACCTGCGGGTTGGCGATCGCGTTGACCGCGCTGCGCGCGGCCTCCGCGGCTGCCCCGTCGGTGGCGCCGATGAGCACGGTGCCGTCGTCTTCGATGCTGATCTCCGCGCCCGTGTCCTCCTGGATCTGGTTGATCATCTTGCCCTTGGGCCCGATGACCTCGCCGATCTTGTCCACGGGGATGTGCACGCTGATGATGCGCGGCGCGGTGATGGCCATCTCGCCGGGCTCGTCGATGGCCTCGTTGATGACCCCGAGGATGACCTCGCGGGCCTCGCGGGCCTGGGTGAGGGCGGCGGCGAGCACCGAGGCGGGGATCCCGTCGAGCTTCGTGTCCAGCTGGATCGCGGTGACGAAGTCCTTCGTGCCGGCGACCTTGAAGTCCATGTCGCCGAACGCATCCTCGGCGCCCAGGATGTCGGTGAGCGCCGCGTACGCGGTCTGCTTGCCGTCCGGGGTGTCGATCACGTCGGACACGAGGCCCATCGCGATGCCGGCCACCGACGCGCGCAGCGGCACGCCCGCGTTGAGCATCGACAGGGTCGAGGCGCACACGGAGCCCATCGAGGTGGAGCCGTTCGAGCCCAGCGCCTCGGAGACCTGGCGGATCGCGTAGGGGAACTCCTCGCGCGAGGGCAGGACCGGGACCAGCGCGCGCTCGGCGAGCGCACCGTGGCCGATCTCGCGGCGCTTGGGGCTGCCCACGCGGCCCGTCTCGCCGGTGGAGTACGGCGGGAAGTTGTAGTGGTGCAGGTAGCGCTTCGATGTCACGGGCGACAGCGAGTCGATCTGCTGCTCGAGCTTGAGCATGTTGAGCGTGGTCACGCCGAGGATCTGGGTCTCGCCGCGCTCGAAGAGCGCGGAGCCGTGGACGCGCGGCAGCACGCCCACCTCGGCCGACAGCGGGCGGATGTCCTTGAGCCCGCGGCCGTCGATGCGCACCTGCTCGGTGAGGATGCGCTGGCGCACGACCTTCTTCGTCAGGGCGTTGAGCGCACCGACGATCTCCTTCTCGCGGCCCTCGAAGCGGGGCCCGAGGTCGGCCAGCAGCGTCTGCAGCAGCTCGTCGCCGGCGGCCTCGCGCTCCTGCTTGTCGGCGATCTGGAAGTTCTTCGTCTGCTGCTCGAGGCCTGCGGCCTCGACGGCCTGGTAGACGTCGTCCTCGTAGTCCTTGAAGACCGGGAACTCGACGGTGGGCTTCGCGGTGCGCTCGGCCAGTTCCCGCTGGGCGCGCACGAGCTCGCTGATGAACGGCTTGGCGGCCTCGAGTCCCTCGGCGACGACCTCCTCGGTGGGCGCCGTGGCGCCGCCCTGGATGAGGTCCCACGAGTTGTCGGTGGCCTCCGCCTCGACCATCATGATTGCGACGTCGTCGCCGACCACGCGGCCGGCGACGACCATGTCGAACACGGCGCTCTCGAGCTGCGAGTAGTTGGGGAAGGCGACCCACTGGTCGTCGATGAGGGCGATGCGCACGCCGCCGATCGGGCCGGAGAACGGCAGGCCGGACAGCTGCGTCGACATCGAGGCCGCGTTGATCGCCAGCGCGTCGTACATCTGGTCGGGGTTGACCGACATGACCGTGATGACGATCTGGACTTCGTTGCGCAGGCCCTTGACGAACGTGGGGCGCAGCGGGCGGTCGATGAGGCGGCACGTGAGGATCGCGTCCGTGGACGGGCGGCCCTCGCGGCGGAAGAACGAGCCCGGGATGCGGCCCGCGGCGTACATGCGCTCCTCGACGTCGACGGTCAGCGGGAAGAAGTCGAAGCCCTCCCGCGGGTGCTTGCCGGCCGAGGTGGCCGACAGCAGCATCGTCTCGTCGTCGAGGTAGGCCACGGCAGAGCCGGCGGCCTGCTGGGCGAAGCGCCCGGTTTCGAACCGGACGGTGTGGGAGCCGAAGCGACCATTGTCGATGTGCGCGACGGCGGATTCGGGATTGAGACCCAAAGCTTCTCCGTTCGTTGTGCGCAGGGAGTCTGCGCGGGTGTGAGCGGCCGGGTGCGCGGCGCTGCGCGAATCGCAGTGGGCAGCCCTGAGGGCGGGCGCCGCGGAGCCTCGGCGGGGGCTGGTCATCGATCGAAGCCCACGCAGCGCGCTGCGGAGGCCACTACCGATCACCGGCCGTCTCGCCGCCGGCCGCTCGTGGACGTGTCTCAGTGTAGCAATGCGCGAACGGGGCCACCGCGATGCGATCGCGGCGGCCCCGTCGGGCAGGGACTGCGGTGCCTCAGCGGCGCAGGCCCAGGCGCTTGATGAGCGAGCGGTAGCGCTCGATGTCGACGTTCTGCAGGTACTTGAGCAGACGGCGGCGGTGGCCGACGAGGAGCAGCAGGCCGCGACGCGAGTGGTGGTCGTGCTTGTGCTCCTTGAAGTGCTCCGTGAGGTCGCTGATGCGACGGGTGAGGACTGCCACCTGGACCTCGGGGGAACCCGTGTCGCCTTCGTGGGTGGCGTACTCTTTGATGATCTCCTGCTTGACCGTGGGATCAAGGGCCATGTTCGGACTCCTCCGTGTCGTTGCGCGGCGCCCCAGCCTTGAGCTGTGAGCACTATGGAACCGCGGCCGGCGAAAAAACGGCCTTCCTAGCCTAGCACGGCTCGGACGTCGTCCAAGTCGCGGTGCATCTGCTCCATGAGCGCGTCCATGCCCTCGAAGGCCACCTGGCCGCGGATCCGGGCGACGAACTCGATGCTCATGTGCGCCCCGTAGACGTCGAGGTCCGGGAACTCCACGCCCACGACGTGCGCCTCGACGCGCCGCTCGCAGCCCTCGAAGGTGGGGTTCGTCCCGATCGAGATCGCGGCCGGGAAGCGGCCCGGCTCCGTGCTGAAGGCCACCCAGCCGGCGTAGACGCCGTCGGCCGGGATGACGCCCTCGTGCTCCGCGCTGAGGTTGGCGGTGGGGAAGCCCATGAGCCGCCCGCGGGCGTCCCCGTGGACGACGGTGCCCTCGAGCGTGTGCGGCTGGCCCAGCTCGCGGGCGGCATCGGCCACCTCGCCGGCCTGGACGAGGCCGCGGATGCGCGTCGAGGAGAAGCGCTGGCCGTCGCCCACCTCGTCGATCGTGAAGACCTCGAACCCGTGGGCGCCCCCGAGCTCGCGCAGGGTGTCGATGGTGCCCGCGTTGTCCTGGCCGAAGCGCACGTCCGCGCCCACGGCGATGAGCCTGGCGCGCAGGCCTGTCACGAGGTAGTCGAGCACGAAGTCCGCGGGGCTCTGGCGGGCGAACTCGAGGCTGTAGTGCTGGATGAGCAGCGCGTCGATCCCGGTGGTCGCCATGCGGGTGATCTTCTCCGCCTGCGGGCAGATGATCTCCGGGGCCTCACCCGGTCGGTGCACGGCGGCGGGGTGCGGGTCGAAGGTCACGGCGAGCGAGCGCAGGCCGCGGGCGGCGGCGAGTTCGGCCAGTCGGCCGAGGACTGCCCGGTGGCCGCGGTGGACGCCGTCGAAGTTGCCCAGGGTGACCGCGGTCGGGCCGAACCCCTCGGGGATATCGGCGACGGAGCTGAAGACCTCCACGCGCGGATCGTTCCTCTCTGCTGGGCGACTGCTCCTCATTGCGGTGCGCCGGCCGGCCCGCGCACCCGGCCATGCTAGCCGACCGGCCGAGCGCGGCGAACACCACCGGCCCGGCGCCGCGCGAACCGGGCGGGCAGGCGGGTCACGTCCGGGCCATGAGCGCGGCGGCGGCCAGCCCGCAGGCGCCGGCGACGGCCGTGGAGGCGAACGTGCCGATGATGAACCGCTCCCCCGCGGCGCGCGATTCGCGCAGCTCGGGCAGGCGCCCGAGGCCCTTGACCGCGACGACGACGGCGATGACCGCGGGCTGGCGGCCCACCGCGATGCCGCCCGCGATGAGCAGGCGCTCGAGCAGCCCGATCCACAGGCCGCCGCGCAGCAGGCCCGGGGTGTCGATGGGCCGCGGCTCGGTGCCGGCGCCGGCTCTGCCGCCGCCCGCCCCGGGCACGCCCGGGGGATCGTCCGCCCGGCCGGGGGCGGCCAGCGGCGCGACGCGCCGCTCGGAGCGGCTGGCCGCCACGTGGAGCACGGCGGCGGTCACCGGCCAGCCGAGTCCCGCGGCGCCGAGCGCCGCCACCAGGACGATGAGCCCGTCCAACCACAGGGGATCGAGCCCCGCCGCCATCGTCATCGTGCCACCGCCTTCCGCTGCGCCTATGGTCGCCACGCTACCGGCGGGGGCTGACACGGGCGGCCTCGGCGGCGGCGAGCAGCTCACCGCAGACGCCGACGCTGCGGCCCACGAGCTCGGGTGCGCCCCCGCGCAGCGTGCGCGAGACGTACTGCTGGCTGACGCCCAGGGCGTCGGCGAGCTCAGTCTGGCGCGCACCGGGCTGGGCCAGCGCCGCGGCGATGACGCGCCACTGGGCGGCGGTCGCCGCGGTCACGAGGTCGTGGAAGAGCAGGAGCACGGTCTCCGCTGCGCCCGCCGCATCCCCCGCGGCCTCGGGCGCGCGCACGCACAGCCCCCGGGGCCGGCCCTTCGCCGCCTCCACGGCGGCGCGGGCGAGGACGAAGGCCTCGCCGCGGGCAGCCGCGCTGCGCTCGGGCAGGGGCGCCTCGATCGCGCCGATGCCGACCCCGGCCCACCAGGGGCCCGCGCGCCAGGCGCGCATGAGGGCCTCCGGCACGGCGGCCGGCTCGTCCAGTGCGCCCTGCACCTCGTCGCCGACGGTGCGCTCGAACGGCAGCGCGGTCGGCACGCCGGCAAGCGCGGCGAGCAGCCCCGGCACAGCGTCGGGGGCGGCGCGGGAGCCGCGCTGGTCGAGGGTGAGGACGAACATGCGCCCATTCAACCAGGCGGGCCGGAGCAATACAACACATTCAGTTGTAAATGCGATTTACACCTGATTGCGATTGTTCAGTCGGTGGCGTCCGGCGGTTCGAGGGCGATCCCGGTCGCGATCTTGAAGCGCTCACCGCGCGGCTCCGCAATCGCGATGAGCCGGCCCCCGTGGGTCACCGCAAGGACCGCGGGAGCGGCGGGCAGGGCGACGAGCTTGCCCTGCATGAGCGCCCGAGCGCTGGCGGCGTCGACCTCGAGCGCCGGCATGAGGCGGGCGGCGACCGCGGCGAGGTCCGTCAGCGGCGGGGCGGGCACCGCATCCGTGTCCGCGGGCAGGGGCACGGCGGCGGCGACGTCCCACCCCGCGACCCGCGTGCGGCGCAGGGCGGTGAGGTGGCCGCCCACCCCGAGCGCCGCGCCCAGATCGCGGGCAAGCGCGCGCACGTACGTGCCCGAGGAGCAGGCGACGACCACGTCGACATCGGCCCAGCCCGGGCCTCGGCGCACCGGGGCCACGGGCTCGAAGCGGGCGACGCACACGGTCCGCGCCCGCAGCGCAACCTCCTCTCCGGCCCGCACCCGGGCGTAGGCGCGCCTGCCGTCGACCTTGATGGCCGAGACGGCGCTGGGCACCTGTTCGATCTCACCGGTCAAGGGGCCCATGGCTGCGACGATCTGCGCGTCCCCCAGGGCCGCCACGGCGGCGGGGTCCGCGTGCCGGTCCGGCTGCGAGTCGGCGTCGTCGGTGGGCGTCGAGGCGCCCAGCCGGATCGTAGCCTCGTAGACCTTGTCGGCGCCCACGAGGTGCGTGAGCAGCTTCGTCCCCCGGCCCAGGCCGAGCACCAGCAGCCCCGTGGCCATGGGGTCGAGCGTGCCGGCATGGCCGACCTTCTTCGTGCCGTACCACCGGCGCACCCGCGCGACCACGCCGTGGCTGGTCAGCCCGGCGGGCTTGTCGACGAAGAGGATGCCCGAGGGCGCTGCGGTGTCGCTCATGCCGAGAAGCCTATGCGGACGGCCGGGTCACGCGGCGGCCGCGTCGGCCGGCCGCTCAGTTGACCGAGACGTGGACGTGGTCGAAGTGGTTGGCGGTCTGCGAGCCGCGGTCATCCATGTGGCGGCCGGAGGCCGAGGTGTAGGGCGCGTAGAGCCGCTGCTTCCAGATGACGTACTTCACGCCCAGCTCCTTGCGGTGGGCGAGGACGTAGTCGCGGATCTCATCGCCTGTGGAACCGGAGATCATGATGTCGACCGCGTGGCCGGTGCCGTGATCGGAGCCCGGGTCGTTGCGATAGCCGCCGAACGTCTTGACCTGCGGGAACTTCGCGCACACGGCGCGGTAGACCTTCGAGGCGTTGGGCTTGAAGTGCTGCTCGACCGAACTCGAGACCGAGCACGGCGCGTTGGACACGCCGCCGGCGCTGCTCGCCGCCGCGCTCTTGGCGCTCGCCGTGGTGCCGCTCGAGGACGCCGCGGGGCTGGGCTCGGGCGTCGCGAGGCTGCCGCCGGCGCCCTTGGCGCGGTACTTCGGGTCCGCGGCGAGCTTGTCGATGCGCTTCTTCGCCTGCTCCTCGCCGCTGGGCGCCTTGGCCGCGGACGGCGCGGGCGCCGAGTCGCGCTCCGGCGACTGCGCCTGCTCGGCCTGGACGACGCCGTCATCTGCCCCGCGGGGCGCGAACACGGCGGTCGAGCCGGCCACGGCCGCGATCGCCGCGGCAGGCAGCGCGATGGCCGCCACCATGGGGCGGCGCTTGACCGCGCGCATGACGCCGGTCGCGGTCGAGGGAGCCTCGCCGTGCCTGCCGCTGCGCCTGCGCGGCCGCGCACTGCGGACGAGGTCGGCGGCGCTGCTGCCCCAGGACGGCTTCGGATCGGAGTGCTTGCCCAACGCGATGATTCCTTAACACTGTCGTAATCGTTTCGTGATCGCCTCAGCCAGTGTAGAGCCTTTCGGCGCGCGAATCACCCTCGCGGCGGGGCGAATCCGGTCACAGCGGGCTCACGCCTGCCCGGCACCGTCCTCCGACGTGCCGTCGGCGCCTCCCGGCTCGTCCGCCTCGGGGCCTGCGGCAGCCTCGTCCTGCGCGGGGCGGCGATAGGGGTCGGCCTCCCCGGCGGGCCGGGCGCCGGCGGCGAGCGCGGCGACCTGCGAGTCGCGCGCCGCGGCCTTCGCCAGCAGGTCGTCGAGCTGTGCGGCCGCGGCGGGCACGGCATCGGCGACGAACTCGAGCGTGGGCGTCAGGCGGATCTGGAGCCCCTTGCCCACCTCGGAGCGGATGAGGCCCTTGGCGGAGTTGAGGGCGGCCTGTGTGCCCTCGAGCTGCTCGTCATCGCCGTAGACGGTGTAGAAGACGGTTGCGTGCTGGAGATCGCCGGTCACCCGCACGTCCGTGATCGTGACGAAGCCCAGGCGCGGATCCTTGATCCGCTTCTCCAGGGTGCTCGCCACGATGACCTTGATGCGGTCGGCGATCTTGCGCGCCCGCGTGGGGTCCGCCATGTGCTGTCCTCTCCTCGGCCGGTGCGACCCGGCGCCTGTGCCCCGCGCAGTCGGCGCGGGCGCCGCGGCACATGCCCGCGGCGCCCGGCCGTACCTCGCATGCGCCGCGCTCAGTCGCGCGGCTTCTCCTGCATCTCGAAGGTCTCGATGATGTCGCCTTCGCGGATGTCGTTGAACTTGCCCAGGCCGATGCCGCACTCGTAGCCCTCGCGGACCTCGGTGGCATCGTCCTTGAACCGGCGCAGCGACTCGATCGTCTGATTCTCCCCGACCACGACGCCATCGCGCGTGACCCGGGCCTTCGCATTGCGGCGGATGGTCCCGTCGCGCACGATCGAACCGGCGATGTTGCCGAACTTCGACGAGCGGAAGACCTCGCGGATCTCCGCCGAGCCGGTGTGCACCTCCTCGAACTCGGGCTTGAGCATGCCCTTGAGCGAGTTCTCGATGTCGTCGATCGCGTCGTAGATCACCGAGTAGTAGCGCACGTCCACGCCCTCGCGCTCGGCCAGATCGCGCGCCTTGGCCTCCGGGCGCACGTTGAAGCCGATGACGATCGCGTTGTCGACCGTCGCGAGGTTGATGTCGTTCTCCGTGATCGCGCCGACGCCGCGGTGGATGATGCGCAGGTCCACATCGTCGCCCACGTCGATCTTGAGCAGCGAGTCCTCGAGGGCCTCGACCGCACCGGAGACATCGCCCTTGAGGATGAGGTTGAGCGTGTCGACCTTGCCCTCCTCGAGCGCCTTCGTGAAGTCCTCGAGGCTGATCCGCTTGCGGCCGCGGGCCTGGGCGGCGTTGCGCTCGATCGCATCGCGCTTCTCCGCGATCTGGCGGGCCGTGCGATCGTCCTCCGTGGCGAGGAACGTATCGCCGGCGCGCGGCACGGACGACAGGCCCAGGACCTGCACGGGCCGCGAGGGCCCGGCGGACTCGAGCGCGTTGCCGTACTCGTCGAACAGCGCACGCACGCGACCGTAGCTCGTGCCGCACACGATCGCATCGCCCTGGCGCAGGGTGCCGGACTCGACGAGGACGGTCGCGACGGCGCCGCGGCCCTTGTCGAGCTTGGCCTCGATCGCAATGCCGCGGGCGGACTTGTCCGGGTTGGCGGACAGGTCGAGCGCGGCGTCGGTCGTGAGCAGGACGGCCTCGAGGAGGTCGTCGATGCCCTTGCGCTGGAGCGCGGAGTCGGGACGAACATCGTCTCGCCGCCGTACTCCTCGGACACGAGGTTGTACTCGGTCAGCTGCTGCATGACCTTGTCCGGGTTCGCGCCCTCCTTGTCGACCTTGTTGACCGCGACGACGATCGGGACGTCCGCAGCCTGGGCGTGGTTGAGCGCCTCAATGGTCTGCGGCATGACGCCGTCGTCGGCGGCGACCACGAGGATCGCGACGTCGGTGGCCTTGGCGCCGCGGGCGCGCATGGCGGTGAACGCCTCGTGGCCCGGGGTGTCGAGGAACGTGATCTTGCGCTCCTCGCCCTCGTGCTCGACGGCGACCTGGTAGGCGCCGATGTGCTGGGTGATGCCGCCGGCCTCCTTGGCCACGACGTTCTCCGAGCGCACGGCGTCGAGCAGCTTCGTCTTGCCGTGGTCCACGTGGCCCATGACGGTGACGACCGGCGGACGCGGCTCCTTGACCTCGTCCGATTCGGCTTCCGCCTCGGCCTCGAGGTCGAGGCCGAAGGTCTCGAGCAGCTCGCGGTCCTCGTCCTCCGGGGAGACGATCTGGATCTGGTAGCCCAGCTCCTCGCCGAGGACGCGGAACGTCTCCTCGTCGAGCGACTGGGTGATCGTGGCCATCTCCCCCAGGTGGAAGAGCACGGTGACGAGGTTCGTCGGATCCGTGTTGATCTTCTCGGCGAAGTCGGCCAGCGAGGAGCCGCGGCGCAGCCGCAGCGGCGTGCTGCCGTCGCCGCGGGGGACCTGGACGCCGCCAACCGAGGGCGCCTGCATCTGCTCGAGCTCCTGGCGCTTGGCGCGCTTGGACTTGCGCCCCTTCTGGCGCCCGCCGCCGCGCCCGAAGGCGCCCTGCGTGCCGCCGCCCCACGAGCAGGTGCCCGGCGAGGAGTACCCCCACGGCGCGCGGCTGCGCGTCTACATCACCGATGTGCACAAGGGGAATAAGGGACCGGCCGTCACCGTT
>NZ_WWEQ01000034.1 GCF_009857845.1 Brevibacterium rongguiense
CGGTGGGTGCCGATGGGGCACTGGCGGCACCGCCTGTGCCCGGGGGCGGCGGGCGCGCGCTCATCGCGCCCGCCGAGCGCGCGCACGCCGCCTACGCTGAGCACCGCCGCGCCCACCGCGCGCTCTACGGCGCGCTGGCTGGCCTAGGGGCAGGGGCCTGATCGACCGGGGCTATTCGGGGCCGGCGGGAAATAGGCGCGCAGGCGCTCGCGCAGCGGCTCATCGCAGACGTAGACGTAGGTGCCGAGGATCCCGCGGCTCATGAGCACCGCGTAGATGTTGATGACGTAGCGCAGCAGATCCTCATCGGAGTACGTGATGCCGAGCTGGCGGTTGTTCTCCTTGCCCTTCTTGTCGAAGTAGTCGCGGCGGGAGAAGTAGACGCGCCCGCTGGCCGGGTCCAGGCGGATGTCGCGGCCGATGATGACCCCGGCGTAGTTGAGGTCGTACCCCTGCACGGTGTGGATGGATCCCACCTCGCCACTCGACGTCGGCGAGCCGATCCAGTCCACCGGTGTCTGGTTCCACTGCCGGCGGAAGCCCGGTTCTTCGATGTCGATCGCCGTGCGCTGGGTCTTGCTGCGCCACGGCCAGGCGAAGCCGGCCACGAGCCGGGCCAGGGAGTGCTCGCGCTCGCGGGCGTCGATCGCGGCGGCCATGGCGGGCAGGCTGTCGAAGAACCGCAGGTCGTACCGGCCGAAGTCGCGGGGAGCGCAGTCCTCCCCGCTGAGCACCGACCGGACGTAGTCGACGTATTCGCCGGCCGCCTCGAGTCGCATCTGCGTGCGCAGGCGCAGCAGCCGCCCGCTGTCCCGTGCGGTCCTGAGCAGCTTCGCGACATCCGCGGGGCTGAGGTCGGCGGGCTTGACGCTCTGGTGCTCATCGAGCAGGAGGAGCCGGTGCCGGCTGCGCGCGCGGATCCAGTCGAGCTGAGTCTTGGAGCGGTCATCGGCGCCGAACAGGCGCGCCGTGATGTCGGCGAAGCGCTTGTTGGCCGGCCCCGACGCCTGATTCGCGCGCTGCCCCAGGCGATGGGTCTCGTCGACCACGAGAAGGTCGTAGACCCGGTCGGCCTCGCCCACATCGAAAGGCGAGAGGACCATCTCCGCGGCGAGCCCCGGGGTCTTGCGGAACACCGAGCGCACCGAGGAGCGCAGCGACTGCTGCGGGATGACGAACCCCACGGTGAGGCCGGTGAGGGCCGCGCGCGCCGCCGCGGTGAAGAACTCCGCGTGCACGGCGTCGGCCTCGACCTCCTCACCGGGTGCCCAGGCCGCGATATCGCTCAGCAGCTTGAGCAAGTACACGGCGACGACCGTCTTCCCGGTGCCGGGCTCCCCGCGGACGACGAATTCGCTCTCGGCGCCCTGTGCGAGCGATGCCAGCAGCGTCTCGACGATGTCGTTGACGGCGGCTGCCTGATCCGCGTTGAGGGACTTGAACGGCGAGAGCTTGTACATCTCGCTGTTGACGATCTCCGGGCGGCTGCGCTCGAACGCACCGCGGGCGCGCAGCGCCTCGAACACCTCGTCGAACTTCGGCTGGTAGTCCGCGCGGCGGTAGTAGTCCGAGTCCACGACGCCGATGTTGCGGTTGAGCACCTCGTACTTCTGGTCCCCGGCGAACATCTGGATGAGGAACGATTCGAGATCGAGGCACACGGACTTGTTGAACGTGTCGTCGAGGATGATCCGCATGCCCGTGAGGGCGGCGCGCGCATCGTTCCTCAGATGCTGCTGCATGCGCGCGGCAGCCTGCAGCGTCTCCCCGACGTACACCCGCCGCTCGTCCCCGAGCGTGTAGACAACGGGCCAGTTCGCGAACCGGCCGCCCTCCTGGGCGAGGAGCAGCACCTCGCGCTCGCCGAACGCGCGCTGCTCGATCTCAAAGCCGGTCATAGCGCGTGCTCCTCCCGCGCGAGAGCTCCACGGGGTACTTCTCCGCTGTCACCTCGAGCTTGCGGGCGATGAGGTCCTGGGGGTCCTCGCCGATCCGGTCGGCGAGGAGGTAGGCGTAGGTGAGCACATCGGCCAGCTCCTCGCGCACGCGGCCGGCGTCGGGCTCCTCGTCCCACTGGAAGCACTCGAGCAATTCACCGGCCTCGATGCTCACCGACTTCGCGAGATTGGCCGGGGTGTGGAACTGCTGCCACTCCCGCGCGGCCATGAAGGCGCGCAGGGCAGCGCGGATGTCCTCGCCATCGTCCATTCGGCCATGCTACTGGCAGCGCGCGAAGCCCCGGCCCGGCGCGCAGCGGCTCGCGCAGAAACCCGCATGACCGTCCGCCGTGCACGCATACTGCGCGCGCCCGTGCCCGTTTGCCGCCGCACACCTCGGAGGGTAGAGTTGTCTGCTGTTGTGCCTGCACCCTAAAGGCGGTCGACGGCGGCGAACTCGCGCCGCCGCTCCTCTTTCCCATCCGGGGAAACAACGGCTCCGGACCCGGTCGAGCCAGACCGCGCCCCACCTCCGCTCGCGGCCGCGCCGCGGCGGCAGTGCGGGCGCAGATCCCGCCCGGAGCACTGAGAACACACCGAAAGGTTCCGCATGTCCGCATCACGCAGCCAGGTCCGGCTGTCGCGCGCGCTCGGCATCCCGCTGACGCCCAAGGCAGAGAAGTACTTCGAGCGCCGTCCGTACCCGCCCGGCGAGCACGGCCGCGCCCGCCGTCGCAACGACAGCGACTACTCCGTCCGCCTCAAGGAGAAGCAGCGCCTGCGCGCGCAGTACGGCATCCGCGAGGCCCAGATGCTCAACACGTTCAAGGAGGCCAAGCGCCTCCCCGGCATGACCGGTGAGAACATCGTGGCGCTCCTCGAGAGCCGCCTCGACGCGATCGTGCTGCGCTCCGGCATCGCCCGCACCATCCAGCAGGCCCGCCAGTTCGTCGTGCACCGCCACATCACCGTGGACGGCAAGCGCGTCGACCGCCCCTCGTTCCGCGTGAAGCCGGGCCAGGTCGTGTCCGTGCACGAGAAGTCCGTGCAGATGGACCCGTTCCAGGTCGCGGCCGCCGGTGGCAACGCCGAGGTCCTGCCCGCCGCGCCGGGCTACCTCAAGGTCGACCTGGACGCCCTCCAGGTCACCTACCTGCGCACCCCCAAGCGCGAAGAGGTCCCCGTGACCGCAGACGTGCAGCTCGTCGTCGAGTACTACTCGCGCTGAGCGCCGCGAGCTCCACGCTCACACACTGCCCGGGCCGCTGCGGCCCGGGCAGTGTGCGTTTCCCGCGCCCGAGGCGCGGGCCCCCAGCAGCGCCCGGCCCGCACCTCGGGCGCGGGGGAGCGGCGGGCAGACCGGGCCCGTGCGGCAGGGCGCGATCCACTAGACTTGCCGCGGGCCGGGCCCGGCCCGGCCAGCCGTCTCGCGGCGGCCGGCCGCACCCGCGTCCACGGCAGCCACGCCCACAGCACCATCGCCCACACAGCACGCACGCTCACTAGGAGACCCGCGGAATGAAGACGGCAGAGATCCGACGTCGGTGGCTCGAGTTCTTCGAGGCCCGTGGCCACGCGGTGGTCCCTTCCGCGTCGGTGATCAGCAGCGATCCCTCGATCCTGTTCAACATCGCGGGCATGGTGCAGTTCATCCCCTACCTCACCGGTCGGGAGCCCGCGCCCTTCAACCGCGCGACGAGCGTGCAGAAGTGCGTGCGCACCGCGGACATCGAAGAGGTGGGCAAGACCACCCGCCACGGCACGTTCTTCCAGATGAACGGCAACTTCTCGTTCGGCGACTACTTCAAGCGCGAGGCGATCCGCTACGCCTGGCAGCTGCTGACCGCCCCGGAGTCCGAGGGCGGACTGGGCTTCGACCCGCAGCTGCTGTGGGTCACCGTCCACCGCGACGACGAGGACGCGATCGGGCTGTGGCGCGAGGAGAGCTCCGTGCCGCTCGAGCGGATCCAGAAGCGCGGCAACGAGGACAACTTCTGGCACACCGGTCAGCCCGGCCCCGGCGGCTACTGCTCGGAGATCTACTTCGACCGCGGGCCCGACTACGGCCTCGAGGGCGGCCCCGAGGCCGACGAGGACCGCTACATCGAGATCTGGAACCTGGTGTTCATGGAGTTCGAGCTCGGCGAGGTCCGCTCGAAGACGGACTTCGACATCAAGGGCGAGCTGCCCGCCAAGAACATCGACACCGGCATGGGCCTCGAGCGCGTCGCCTTCCTCAAGCAGGGCGTGGCGAACATGTACGAGATCGACGAGGTCTACCCCGTCATCGCCGCGGCCAGCGACCTCTCCGGCAAGGCCTACGGCGCGAACGAGGCCGACGATGTGCGCATGCGCGTCGTCGCGGACCACGTGCGCTCGGCGCTCATCATCATCGGCGACGGGGTGCGGCCGGCCAACGAGGGCCGCGGCTACATCCTGCGCCGGCTGCTGCGCCGGGCGGTGCGCGCCATGCGGCTGCTGGGGGTCACCGAGCCCGTGCTGCCCGCGCTGCTGCCCGTCTCGCGCGACGCGATGCAGGCCTCCTATCCCGAGCTCGCAAGCGACTTCGACCGCATCTCGCGGATCGCCTACGCGGAGGAGACCGCCTTCCTGCGCACGCTCGAGTCCGGCACCCAGCTGCTGGCCCGCAGCGTCGACGAGGTGGGCCGCGGCGGCACGCTCGGCGGCGACGTGGCCTTCGCCCTGCACGACACGCACGGCTTCCCCATCGACCTCACGCTCGAGATGGCGGCCGAATCCGGCGTCACCGTCGACGAGGGCGTCTTCCGCTCGCTCATGGACGAGCAGCGCCAGCGCGCCAAGCGCGATGCGAAGTCGAAGAAGGGCGGGCAGCACGCGGACCTCTCCGCGTTCACCGCGCTCCTGGACGAGGGGCGCACCGAGTTCGTCGGCTACGACAACCTCACCTCCGGCGCCCGGATCCGCGGGCTCGTCAGCGACGGCGCCGCCGCCGAGGTCGCGGGCCCCGGCGACACGCTCGACGTCGTCCTCGACACCACCCCGTTCTACGCCGAGGCCGGCGGCCAGCGCGCCGACGTCGGCATCATCCGCGGCGATGGGTTCACCGCCCGCGTCACGGACGTCCAGAGCCCGCTCAAGGGACTGCCCGCCCACCGCGTGGAGATCCTCGACGGGGAGCTGCGCGTCGGGGCCGACGTCAGCGCCGAGGTGGACCCCGCGCACCGGCGCGGCTCCGAGCAGGCGCACTCGGCGACCCACCTCGTCCACGCCGCGCTGCGCGAGATCCTCGGCCCGAACGCCGTGCAGGCGGGCTCGCTCAACCAGCCCGGCTACCTGCGGTTCGACTACTCGTTCCCGGAGGCGCTGAGCGCCCAGACCCGCGCGGAGATCGAGGAGGCGGCCAACGCCGCCGTGAGCGACGACCTCGACGTCAGCTACGAGTTCATGCCCTTCGAACGGGCCCGCGAGTCCGGCGCCATGGCGCTGTTCGGCGAGAAGTACCCGGAGATCGTGCGCGTCGTCGACATCGGCGGACCGTTCTCCCGCGAGCTGTGCGGCGGCACGCACGTGAGCCGCACCGCCGAGGTGGGCCCCATCTCCATCGTCTCCGAGTCCTCCGTGGGCTCGGGCACCCGCCGCATCGAGGCGGGGGTGGGCATGGACGCCTTCCGCTCGCTCACGCGCGACCGCACGATCGTCCAGGCGCTGTCCGACCTCCTCAAGGTGCCGGGCGCCGACGTCCCCGAGCGCGTCTCGGGCCTGCTCGAGCGCATCCGCGAGGCCGAGCGCTCCATCGCGAAGCTCAACCAGGAGAAGGTGCTCTCGGCCGCGGCCGACGCCGCGGCCGCCGCGCAGGACATCGGCGGCGTGCGCACCTCGGCGACCGCCCTGGGCCCGGTGGCCGGCGGCGGGGACGTGCGGGCCTTCGTGCTCGACGTGCGCGGGCGCCTGGGCACGGACCCGGCGGTCATCGCCGCCGTCGGCGAGGCCGACGGCAAGCCCAGCGTCGTCGTCGCGGTCAACGACGCGGCCCAGGCCAGGGGCCTGCGCGCCGGCGACCTCGTGCGGGCCGCCAGCACCGCCATGGGCGGCGGCGGCGGGGGCAAGTCCGACGTCGCCCAGGGCGGCGGCAAGGACGCGTCGAAGGCCCGCGAGGCCCTCGACGCCGTGGTCGCCGCGGTCCGGGAGGCCGTGTGACGTTCCGCCGCGGGCGGCGCTTCGGCGTCGACGTGGGCAGCGTGCGCGTCGGGGTCGCCGCGTGCGATCCCGACGGGATCCTCGCGACCCCGATCGCCACGGTCTACCGGCGCGACGGGGACGGCCCGGCACTCGGGCAGCTCGCGGAGCTGGCCGCGGAGTACGAGCCCATCGAGATCGTCTGCGGCCAGCCGCGGTCGCTCGACGGGAACCTCCGGGCCTCGGCCGCGAGCGCCGCGCAGTTCACGGAGCTCATCGCGAAACGGCGCCTGGCGCCGGTCCGGCTGGTCGACGAGCGGTTCACCACGACCCAGGCGCACGGCATGCTACAGTCGGCTGGCAAGAATGGCCGGAACAGGCGCGAGAGCGTCGACGCGGCGGCCGCCGTGCTCATCCTCCAGAGCGCGCTAGATTACGAAAAGCGTACCGGCTCACCTGCGGGAACGCCCTTCGAACCGAATCGGGGAAACGATACGTGAACCTGCACGAGGAACTCACCTCCGACGACGGGCTCACCCGCGCCGAGCGGCGCGCCCAGCAGCGCCGGATCGTCGTGCGCAGGCGCCGCACAGTGGCCATCGTCGCCCTGGCCGTCGTGGTCCTCCTCGTTGCCTGCGGCGCGGCATTCGCCGGCGCCAGGGGCGCGTTCGGCGACCTGTTCGCCGGCGGCGGCGACTACGAGGGCGGCGGCGAGGGCGAGGTCGTCGTCGAGGTGCTGCCGTCCATGTCGGCCAAGCAGATCGCCAACAAGCTCGTGGACGAGGACGTCATCAAGTCCGCGGACCCGTTCCTCAAGATCGTCAAGGACGAGGACCTCGTGCTGCAGGCCGGCAACTTCGCCATGAAGAAGCACATGAGCGCGCAGGCGGCCATCGACACGCTCAAGGGGGCCAGCGCGGCGAACCGGGTGCAGATCCCGGAGGGCTCGACGCTCGTCAAGATCAAGCAGGCGATGGTCAAGGCCGGGCTCAAGGAGGCCGAGGTCGACGCGGCGATCGACAAGAAGAAGCCGCGCGACTACGGCCTCAAGGTCTCAGCCCCCAGCCTCGAGGGGTACCTGTTCCCCGCCACCTACGACGTCGATCCCAAGACGACCCCCAAGGACCTCGTCCAGTCGATGGTGAACAAGACCCGCGACGAGCTCAACAGCCTCGCCATCGACAACGACGACGCCAACCGCTACCTCACCCTGGCGAGCATCATCCAGGTCGAGGCCAGCGGCGATGAGGAGACCCGCGCGAAGGTCGCGCGCGTCCTGCTCAACCGGCTCGGGTCGAAGTCGCAGACGAACGGCATGCTCCAGCTCGACTCGACGGTCGCCTACATCCACGGCGCCCGCGAGGACCTCACCACCACCGCCGAGCAGCGCAAGAGCAAGAGCCCCTACAACACGTACAAGGTCAAGGGGCTGCCCCCCGGGCCCATCAACTCGCCCGGGGAGGACACCGTGCGCGCCGCCCAGCACCCCGCCACGGGCGACTGGCAGTACTTCGTGGCGACGAACCCGGACACGGGGGAGACGAAGTTCGCCGCGAACTACAAGGACCACCAGAAGAACGTCGAGGAGTACCGGGCGTGGCTGCGCGAGCACCGCTCGGCCGCGACGAAGAGCGCGGACGCGAACTCCGGCCAGGACGGCTGAGCCGCCGTGCCCGCCCCCGGAGTGCTCGGCAGCCCGATCGCCCACTCCCTCTCACCGCGCCTGCACGCGGCGGCCTATGCCGCGCTGGGCTGGGAGCACTGGAGCTATGACCGCCGCGAGGTCGGCGAGGCCGCCCTGCCCGAGGTGCTGGGCGCCGATACCGCGCACGTGGGCTTCTCGCTCACGATGCCGCTGAAGTCCGCCCTCGTGCGCCTCGCGGCCGCCCGCGGATGGGAGCTCGCCGAATCGGCGGCGCAGACCGGTGTGGGCAACACGTGGGTGCGCACCGGCCCGCCGGCGGGCGCGCCCGCCGGGGACGGCGGTGCGCGCGTGCTCAACACGGACGTCGAGGGCATAGCCGCAGCACTCCGCGCAGCCGGCGCCGGCCGCCCCCGCTCCGCCGCCGTCGTGGGCAGCGGCGCCACGGCCCGCTCCGCGGTGCTCGCGCTTGTGGGGCTGGGCACCCCGCGATTGCGCATCATCGCCCGCAATGCCCGCGCCCGCGGCGAGCTCGCGCTGTGGGCCCGCGGACTCGGGGCGGAGACCGCTGAGTCGGGCCTCACCGACGCTGCCCTTGGTCGCGAGGCCGTCACGGTCTCCACCCTGCCCGCCGGCGCTCTGGCGCCCAGAGGGCCCGCCCCGGGACGGCCCGGTGCCGTGCCGCCGGTCCTCCTCGATGCCGCCTACGCGCCGGAGTCAGCCGCCGCGGCCGCCGCCTGGACCGCCGGCGGGGGAGCGCTGGTGCCCGGCACCCGCATGCTCGTGGGCCAGGCGGTCGCCCAGTTCCTCGCCTTCGCCGCCGCCGCCGGGGAGCCCGCCCCGGACCCCGCCGTCGTCGAGGCCGCCATGACCGCGACGCTCGACGCCGCGCGGGGGGCGTGAGCTCGGTGGCGGAGTCCACGGAGTCTGAGTCCACGGAGTCTGAGTTCACAGCGCCGGAGTCCACGGCGCCGGAGTCCACGGTGACGGTGCGCGGGGCGCGGCTGCACAACCTGCGCGACGTCGGCGTCGCATTCCCCCGCGGCGCGATCGTCGCGTTCACCGGCGTCTCCGGCTCCGGCAAGTCCACCCTGGCCTTCGGCACCATCCACGGGGAGGCACAGCGGCGCTACCTGGAATCGGTGGCCCCGTTCGCCCGCCGCCTCATCGGCTCGACCGTCGATCCCCGCGTCGAGGAGGTGCGCGGGATGCCCCCCACGGTGGCGCTGCAGCAGCGCACCTCGGCCGGCGGGGCGCGCTCGACGGCCGGGACCATGACGAACCTGTCCAACGGCCTGCGCCTGCTCTTCTCCCGGGTGGGCGAGCACCCGGCCGATGTGCTCGAGCGCGGCACGGCACTGGCCAGCGGCCGCCTCACCTCGGACATGTTCTCGCCGAACACCGCCGAGGGCATGTGCCCCGCCTGCAGCGGCACCGGCGTGCTGCTCGAGCCCACCGAGTCCTCGATGGTCCCGGACGGCTCGCTGTCGATCGCGCAGGGCGCGGTCGCCGCCTGGCCGGGCGCGTGGCTGGGCAAGAACTTCCGGGACATCCTCGCGGCCCTCGGCGTCGACGTCGACGCGCCGTGGGACAGCCTGCCCGCCCAGACCCGCGAGTGGATCCTCTTCACCGACGAGACGCCCGTCGTCACTGTGAGCCCCCAGCGCGAGCCGCACAAGATCCAGCGCGACTACCGCGGCCAGTGGCGCTCCGTCGCGGGCTACCTGCGCAAGACGGTGGCGGACACCAAGGCGGAGTCGACGCGCCGGCGCGCCCTGCGCTTCTTCGCCCAGCGCACCTGCCCGGCCTGCGACGGCCACCGGCTGGGCGCCGATGCCCTGCGCGTGCGCTACCTGGACCGGGCGATCTGGGAGCTGGCCGAGCTGCCCTCGGCCGAACTGTCCACCGTCCTCGCTGCGCGCGCCGCGCGGCTGCAGGAGGCGCTCGGCGGCAGCGCCGCGGATCCCGAGCAGGAGGCCGAGCGCCTGCTGCTCGCCTCCATGCGCCCCGTGCTCGACGCCGTCGTGCGCCTGGGACTCGGCCACGTTGCCCTGGCCCGGCCCGCGCGCACCCTGTCGACCGGTGAGCTCCAGCGGCTGCGCATGGCGGCGCTGCTGCGCTCGGGCCTCTACGGCGTCGCCTACGTCCTCGACGAGCCCTCCGCCGGGCTGCACGCCGCCGAGCGCGCGGTGCTCGGCGAGATGTTCGCCTCCTTCGTCGCGGACGGCAACTCGGTGCTCCTCGTCGAGCACGACATGGGCCTCGTCGCCCAGGCCGACTGGATCGTCGACGTGGGCCCCGGGGCCGGCGGCGAGGGCGGAACCATCGTCTTCTCCGGGCCCGCCGCGCGGCTGCCCGGCACCCCCGGCTCCGCCACCGCCAGCCACCTGGCCGCCGAGCCGCTCGCCCTCACCCAGGACGCCGGGGCCACCGGGGCGCCCGGCGCGCCCACCGCGCGGAGGCCGAGCGGCTGGCTCGAGCTCGCCGACGTCCGGTGCCGCACCCTGGACGTCGAGGTGCTGCGGATCCCGCGGGGCAGCCTCACCGCCGTGACCGGCCTGTCCGGCGCCGGGAAGACCACGCTCGTGCAGTACGCGCTGGCCGCCGCGCTCGGCGCCGCACCCGAGGACGCGCCGCCCGTCGAGCTGGGCTCCGTCTCCGGCGCCGCGGATATCGCGCGGGTCGTCCACATCTCCCAGCAGCCCATCGGGCGCACGCCCCGCTCGTGCCTGGCCACCTACACGGGTCTGTTCGACCGGGTCCGGCGCCTGTTCGCCGCCACCCCACAGGCACGGGCGCGCGGCTGGGGCGTGGGGCGCTTCTCCTTCAACGTGGCGCAGGGACACTGCCCCGAATGCGAGGGCGCGGGCGAGATCGAGGTCGAGCTCGTCTTCCTGCCCGGCAGCTCCGCCCTGTGCCCCGCCTGCCGCGGCTCGCGCTACGCCCCGCAGACGCTCGAGGTGCGCTGGCAGGGGCTCACGATCGCCGACGTGCTGGCGCTGAGCGTGAGCGAGGCGCTCGAGGTCTTCGCGGCCGAGCCGGCGATCCTGCGCAGCCTGCGTGCCCTCGACGCCATCGGGCTGGGCTACCTGGGACTGGGCCGCAGCGCCGCCGAGCTCTCCGGCGGCGAGGCGCAGCGGGTGCGGCTGGCCTCCGAGCTGCAGCGCACCGGCGCTCGGGGCACCGTGTGCCTGCTCGACGAGCCCTCCGCCGGCCTGCACCCGGCGGATGTGCAGCGCCTGCGCGGCGAACTCGACAGGCTGGCCGACCGCGGTGCCACGGTCGTGCTGGCCGAGCACGACCTCAGCCTCATCGCCGGCTGCGACTGGGTGGTCGACCTCGGCCCGGGAGCCGGCGCCCAGGGCGGGCGGCTCGTCGATGCGGGCACGCCCGCCCAGGTCGCGAAGCGCGCCCGCGAGGCCACCGGACGCGAGCTGGCCCGCGCCGCCCGCGCAGCACGCGCCGTGCCGCCGGACGGTCTCGCCCGGTAGCCTGGTCCCGACGCCGCCGGACGCTCGGAGGGGGTGCTGCATGACCACGGCCGTGCCGCTTGCGGCGAGCCTCGCGCTCACCACGGTGCCCGCCCTGCTCGTGAGCGCCTGGATCTGGCGGCGCCTGCCGGCCCTGCTCGCCTCGGAGGCCGCCCTGCGCCTGCTGCGCGGCCTGGGCCCGGGGCAGCGCCCGGGCGGCCTTGTGACATTCACCCTGGGCGCGGTGGGACTCGTCGTGGCCTGGCTCGCGGGCTTCATCGCCCCCGCCGCGCTGAGCGGAACCTGGGCCGATGCGCCGATCCTCGCGGCGCTGGGCCTGCTCGCAGGGGCCACCGGGTGGCTGTGCTGGATCGACTCGTCCACCCGCCGGCTGCCCAACCGCATCGTGCTGCCGCTCGCCGGCGGCTGCCTGCTCCTCTTCGCCGTCTCGCTGGTGTGCGGCGCACTCGTGCCCGCGCCCCCGGGCGCCGGGTGGGCCGGGGCCGCGGCACCGGCGGTGGACGGGCTGCTCGGCGCGCTGCTCCTGCTCGTCTTCTTCGCGGCCGTCAACATCGCCGGCGCGCTCGCGGGGCGCACGGGAATCGGAATGGGAGACGTCAAACTCGCCCTCCCGGTGGGCCTCGCCGCGTGCACCGCGGGGCTCGGCGGCCTGCTCATCGCGCTCATCGCGATGAACCTCAGCGCGTGCTGCCAGCTGCTCACCGCGCGGCTGCGCCGGGGCCCGCGGCGCGGCGCCGCGATCGCGTACGGTCCGCACATGCTCGTCGGCGCCTGGGCCGCGGTGATCCTCGGCCCGGCCGTCTTATAGAGTTGATGGAATGTTGAGATGGCTGACTGCGGGCGAGTCGCACGGTGAGGCGCTCGTCGGAATCGTCGAGGGCATGCCCTCCCACGTGCCCGTCACGAGCGCGGACGTCTCCGCCGCCCTCGCCCGGCGCCGGCTGGGCTACGGGCGCGGCGCGCGCATGAAGTTCGAGGCCGATGCGGTGCGCCTGCTCGGCGGGATCCGCCACGGCCAGACGCTCGGCTCCCCGGTCGCCATCGAGGTCGCGAACTCCGAGTGGCCCAAGTGGGAGACCGTCATGAGCGCGGACCCCGTCGCGGCAGACGAGCTCGCGGGCCAGGCCCGCAGCGCCCCCCTCACCCGTCCGCGCCCCGGCCACGCCGACCTCGTGGGCATGCTCAAGTACGACTGGGACGAGGCGCGGCCCATCCTCGAGCGCGCCTCGGCCCGCGAAACCGCGATGCGGGTGGCACTGGGCGCAGTCGCCGCCAAGTTCCTGGGCGAGCTGGGCATCACCGTGCTCTCGCACACCGTGGCGGTGGGGTCCGTCGACGCAGGCCGCGACCGCCCGCGTCCGGGGATCGGCGATGTCGCTGCCCTCGACGCCGACCCCATGCGCTGCTTCGATGCCGAGGTCTCCGCCGCGATGGTCGCCGAGGTCGACGCGGCCCGCAAGGACGGCGACACGCTGGGGGGCGTGGTCGAGATCATCGCCGACGGCGTGCCCGTGGGACTCGGCTCCCACGTGCACTGGGACCGCCGCCTCGACGCGCGCCTGGCCGCAGCGCTCATGGGCATCCAGGCCATCAAGGGCGTCGAGGTGGGCGACGGGTTCGCCACCGCCGCCCGCCGCGGCTCCGCCGCCCACGACGAGATCGAGCCGGCCGCCGCCGGAGTCGGCCGCCGCTCCAACCGGGCCGGCGGCACCGAGGGCGGCATGTCCACCGGCGAGCGCCTCGCGGTGCGCGCCGCAATGAAGCCGATCGCCACCGTCCCGCGCGCGCTCGACACGATCGACGTCTCCACCGGCGAGCCCGCCCGCGCCCACCACCAGCGCTCGGACGTGTGCGCGGTGCCCGCCGCCGGGGTCGTCGCCGAGGCGATGGTCGCCCTCGTGCTCGCCGAGGCCGTGCTCGAGAAGTTCGGCGGCGACAGCGTCGGCGAGGTCCGCCGCAACCTCGAGTCCTACCTCGCCGCCGCCGACCCGTCGCTGCTGCCGCCGCGATGAGCTCCGCGGACTCGCCGGTGCCGCGGCCGGCGCCGCCGCTCAAACCCGTTCCGGCCGCCGAATCGCGCATCGCGCTCGTCGGCCCGCCCGCCGCGGGGAAGTCGACGATCGGCCGGCTGCTCGCCGACCGGCTCGGCCTGCGCCTCGTCGACACGGACGCCGTCGTCGCCGCGGCCCACGGGCCCATCCCGGAGATCTTCGCCCAGCGCGGCGAGGCCCGGTTCCGCGAACTCGAGCGCGCCGCGGTGCGCCGCGCCCTCTCCGGCCTGCTCGAGCGCCCCGGCGTCGTCTCGCTGGGCGGCGGTGCGATCCTCAACCCGGGCACCCGCGCCCAGCTGCGCCACCCCGCCATCCGGGTGGTCAACATCCATATCGACGCGGCGACCGCGGCCGCGCGGCTGGGCGGCTCGAAGCGCCCGCTGCTGGCGGGAGACGCGGACCCCGTCGAGCGCTGGAAGTCCATCGCCGATGAGCGCGCCGAGCTCTACGACGCGGTCGCCACGCTCACCGTGCCCGCCAGCAGCGCGCCGCCGGCGACGATCGTCAACCGCATCGTCGACGTGCTCACGGGCCTGCAGCGGGCGGAGGACTACGCGCGCTTCGGCGCATACCGCAGGGACGAGGCCGCGGCCGCGGCCCCGCACGGCGATCCCGGCCCGGGCAGCGCGCCCGGGCCCGGCAGCGAGGAGGAACGATGGTGACCACGACGATCGACGTGAGCGCCGGGGGCGACTACCCGGTGAAGGTGGGCTCGGGCCTCATGGGGGAGCTGCCGGGCCTGCTGGGCCCGCGGGTCCACCGGATCCTCGTCGTCCACCCGCGCGCGCTGCGCTCGACCGGCGAGGTCGTGCGCGAGGACCTCGCCGCCGCCGGCTACGAGGCGCTGGCCGCGGAGATCCCGGACGCCGAGGAGGCCAAGCACATCCAGGTGGCGGGCTTCTGCTGGCAGATCCTGGGCCAGAGCGACTTCACCCGCAGCGACGCGATCGTGTGCGTGGGCGGGGGAGCCGTGACGGACCTCGGCGGCTTCGTGGCCGCGACCTGGCTGCGCGGCATCCGCTACGTCAACATCCCCACGACCGTGCTCGGGATGGTCGATGCGGCCGTGGGCGGCAAGACCGGCATCAACACCGCCGAGGGCAAGAACCTCGTGGGCGCGTTCCACGCCCCCGCGGGGGTCCTCGTCGACACCGACGTGCTGGCGACCCTGCCGGAGCACGAGCTCTTCACCGGGCTCGCCGAGGCGGTCAAGTGCGGCTTCATCGCCGACCCCGCGATCCTCGAGCTCATCGAGGGCGCGGACCGCGCGGAGCTCGCGCGCCACGACTCGCCCGTGCTGCGCGAGATCATCGAGCGCACGATCGCGGTGAAGGCCGCGGTCGTCTCCGAGGACTTCGGCGAGGCCGGCCGCCGGGAGATCCTCAACTACGGCCACACGCTGGGCCACGCGATCGAGCGCGCCGAGCGCTACCAGTGGCGCCACGGGGCGGCGGTGGCGGCCGGGATGATGTTCGCCGGCGAGCTCTCGACGATGGTGAAGAACCTCGATCCCGCGGTCGTCGACCGGCAGCGGGCCATCCTCACCAAGCTCGGCCTGCCCACCAACTACCGCGCGGACAAGTGGCCCCAGCTGCTCGACACGATGCGCCGGGACAAGAAGGCCCGGGGCAGCCTCCTGCGCTTCGTCGTCCTCGAGGACCTCGCCAGGCCCGCCGTCGTCGAGGTGCCCGATACCTCCCTGCTCTTCACGGCCTACCAGGCGATCGGGACCGAGGCGCCGGTCACCCGCCTGGGCTGAGCGGGACCGGGCCGAGGGGGCCCGGCCGATCAGGGCCCGGCCGAGCGGGGCCGGGCGCCCCGCGCCCGCTGATAGGATTCACCCGATGCGCGCGGGCCCCGCCCCGCGCGCGACAGCGCGGCCCCGCCGGCACCTCGGCGGCGCCGCTTCGACGATGGAAGCAAGGGAAGCGATTCGTGGCAACGACCAATGACCTCAAGAACGGCGTCGTGCTCAACATCGAGGGCCAGCTGTGGCAGGTGCTCGAGTTCCAGCACGTGAAACCGGGCAAGGGCCCCGCCTTCGTGCGCACGAAGCTGAAGAACGTGCTGTCGGGCAAGATCATCGACAAGACGTTCAACGCGGGCACCAAGGTCGAGACCGCCAACGTGGACCGCCGCGACATGCAGTACCTCTACAACGACGGCACCGACTACGTCTTCATGGACGCGAAGGACTACGACCAGGTGAGCATCTCGCCGGAGCTCGTCGGCGATGCCGCGAACTTCATGCTCGAGAACCAGCTCGTCCAGCTCGCCTTCCACGACGGCACGCCGCTCTACATCGAGCTGCCGCCTAGCGTCGAGCTCACCATCGCCACGACCGAGCCCGGCCTGCAGGGCGACCGCTCGACCGGCGGCTCGAAGCCGGCCACCCTCGAGACCGGCTACGAGATCCAGGTGCCGCTCTTCCTCGAGGAGGGCACCAAGGTCAAGGTCGACACGCGGTCCGGCGACTACCTCGGCCGCGTCAAGGAGTGAGCTCCCGCAGCCGGGCGCGCCGCCGCGCGCTTGAGATCCTCTTCGAGTCCGAGCAGCGGGCGATGCCGGAGGCGGAGCTGCTGCGCGAGCGCTCCGGGGATCCCGACTACCCCATGAAGCCCTACGCGGTGGAGATCGTCGACGGCGTCGTGGCCCGCCGCGCGGAGATCGACGAGCTCGTCGAGACCTACTCCTACGACTGGCCGCTCGACCGCCTGCCGGCCGTCGACCGCGCGCTGCTGCGGATCGCCCTGTGGGAGATGCTCTACAACGACGAGGTCGACGACGTCGTCGCGATCGACGAGGCGGTCTCGCTGGGCCGCCAGTACTCGACGGACGACACGCCCAAGTTCCTCAACGGGCTGCTCGACCGGGTCCGCCAGATCAAGCCCACCCTGGGCTGAGCCGGCGCGCCCGCCCTGCCCTCGGGCCGAGCCGGGGCGCCCCGCCCCCGGCTCGGCCGGCGGGACCAACGGCCACGATCCGCGCGGCCGGGACGCCCCCGGGGCGGGTGCGGAGCCCCGGTGCGGCCTGCCGCGGGGCCGGGTATAGGGTGGGCAGCGACCGACACTCCTTTAAGCACCGTCCCGTGAGGCGGAGAAGGGGGCACACATGCGCGTTCGGACCGTGCTCGACGAGGCCGAGGTCTCACGAGCTGTCTCACGCATCGCCCACGAGATCGTGGAAGCCAACAAGGGCGCCGAGGGCCTGCGCATCCTCGGCATCCCCACCCGCGGCGTGCCGCTGGCCCGCCGCCTGGCCGAGCGGATCGCCGACATCGAGCCCGGAGTCGCCGCCGACGACATCGCGGGCTCGCTCGACATCACGATGTACCGCGACGACCTGCGCCGCGGCCGACTGCGCGCCCCCGAGCCCACGAGGATCCCCGCCGCGGGGGTCGACGGCACCACCGTCGTGCTCGTCGACGACGTGCTCTTCTCCGGGCGCACGGTGCGCGCGGCGCTCGACTCGCTGGCCGACATCGGCCGCCCCGACACCGTGCGGCTCGCCGTGCTCGTCGACCGCGGCCACCGCGCGCTGCCCATCCGCGCCGACCACGTGGGCAAGAACCTGCCCACCGCGATCGACGAGCGGGTCTCGGTGGCCCTGCGCGAGGTCGACGGCAGCGACACGGTGACGATCGCCTCGGCCGACACCGACGACGAGGGGGAGGCGCGCGCATGATCCGCCACCTGCTCTCCACCGCCGACCTCGGCCGCGAGGATGCCGTGCGCATCCTCGACACCGCCGAGGAGATGTCCCAGGTCTCCGCCCGCGAGGTCAAGAAGCTGCCCGTGCTGCGCGGGCGCACCGTCGTCAACCTCTTCTTCGAGGACTCCACGCGGACTCGGATCTCCTTCGAGGCCGCCGCCAAGCGGCTGTCCGCCGACGTCATCAACTTCTCCGCCAAGGGCTCGTCCGTGTCGAAGGGCGAGAGCCTGCAGGACACGGCCCAGACGCTCGCGGCGATGGGCGCCGACGCCGTCGTCGTCCGCCACCCCGGCTCCGGGGCGCCCGCCAGGCTGGCCGCCGCCGGCTGGATCGGCGCGCCCATCCTCAACGCCGGCGACGGCACCCACGAGCACCCCACCCAGGCGCTGCTCGACGCGTTCACGCTGCGCCGCGCCCTGGCCGGACTGCCCGCCTCGGGCCCCGCGGAGGGCGACCGGGCGCGAGGAGCCGGCCTGGACGGCGCGCAGGTCGCGATCGTCGGCGACGTGCTCCACTCCCGGGTGGCGCGCTCGAACGTCCACCTGCTGCGCGCGCTCGGGGCCCACGTCAGCCTCATCGCCCCGCCCACGCTGCTGCCGTGGGGCGTGCACACCTGGCCCGCAGAGGTCTTCTACGACTTCGACGAG
The DNA here is from genome assembly GCF_009857845.1 of Brevibacterium rongguiense. Classification (GTDB taxonomy): domain Bacteria; phylum Actinomycetota; class Actinomycetes; order Actinomycetales; family Brevibacteriaceae; genus Brevibacterium; species Brevibacterium rongguiense. Next base: position 17,638 of record NZ_WWEQ01000034.1, read on the forward strand.
GCCCTCGCGGCCCACGACTTCGATGCGGTCATGATGCTGCGCGTCCAGTTCGAGCGGATGCACCAGTCCTTCTTCCCCAACACCCGCGAGTACACCCGGCTGTGGGGCCTCACCGAGCAGCGCTACAGGCGGCTGCCCGCCCACACGGCGATCATGCACCCCGGGCCCATGAACCGCGGCTTCGAGATCTGCGCCTCGGCCGCAGACGCGGAGCGCGCGCTCATCCTCGACCAGGTGGAGAACGGCGTGTCCGTGCGCATGGCCGCCCTCTACGAACTGCTCACCGGCGACGGAACGGAGGCTCAGCAGTGAGCTCCACACTCATTCGACACGCTCGCGTGCTCGGCGGCGAGGAGCGCGACATCGCGATCGTCGACGGCCGCTTCGCCGAGTCCGTCGAGCGCCCCGACGAGACGATCGACGCGACCGGCCTCGTGGCGCTGCCCGGCCTCGTCGACCTCCACACCCACCTGCGCGAGCCCGGCCGGGAGGACGCGGAGACGGTGCTCACCGGCTCCCAGTCCGCGGCCCGCGGCGGCTACACCGCCGTGCACGCCATGGCCAACACCCAGCCCGTGGCCGACACCGCGGGCGTGGTCGAGCAGGTCGCCCACCTCGGCCGCGCCGCCGGCTACGCGCAGGTCGTGCCGATCGGCGCGGTCACCACCGGCCAGGCCGGCCAGCAGCTCGCCGAGCTCGGCGCGATGGCCGCCAGCGCCGCGCGCGTGCGCATCTTCTCCGACGACGGGCAGTGCGTGGCCGATCCCATGCTCATGCGCCGCGCGCTCGAATACGTCAAGACCTTCGACGGCGTCGTCGCCCAGCACGCCCAGGACCCGCGGCTGACGGAGGGCGCCCAGATGAACGAGGGGCTCGTCTCCGCGGAGCTCGGGCTGCCGGGCTGGCCCGCGGTCGCCGAGGAGTCGATCATCGCCCGCGATGTGCTGCTGGCCGAGCACGTGGGCTCGCGCCTGCACGTGTGCCACCTGTCCACGGCCGGCTCCGTGGAGATCGTGCGCTGGGCCAAGGAGCGCGGCGTGCGCGTCACCGCCGAGGTCACCCCGCACCACCTCATGCTCACCGATGAGCTGGTGCGCAGCTACGACCCCGTCTACAAGGTCAACCCGCCGCTGCGCACGCAGGCCGACGTGGACGCCGTGCGCCGGGGCCTGGCCGACGGGACCATCGACATCGTCGGCACGGATCACGCCCCCCACACCGCCGAGCACAAGTGCTCCGAGTGGACGGCCGCCGCCATGGGCATGGTGGGCCTCGAATCCGCCCTGCCCATCGTCATGGAGGCCATGGCGGACTACGGGTTCGGCTGGGCGGACGCCGCGCGCACCATGAGCGCCCGCCCCGCGCAGATCTCCGGGCTGGCCGAGCACGGCAGCCTGGAGCCCGGCACCGGCGCCAACCTCGTGCTCGTCGACCCCGCCGCGCACGAGGTCATCCGCCCCGCGGAGCACGCGACGCTCGGGCGCAACAACCCGTTCGCCGGCATCCCGGTCTCGACGCGCATCGTCGACACCTTCCTCTTCGGCACCCGCGTCGTGGCCGACGGGGAGCTGCGCGGGCCGCACGCGACGGCGCGAGGAGGACAGTGGATCGAGTAGTCCCGACCCTCATCGTGGCCGCGGTCATCGTGGGCGTCTTCGCGCTCATGTGGCGCGGCTGGAGCGCGCGCCAGCGCGCGCAGGCGGGCATCGCCGAGCCGCTGCGCCCCGCCCCCGAGGCGACGAACGGCATGGCGGGCGAGCCCGGCATGTACGTCGTCACCACCTACGCCGAGCAGCCGCTCGAGCGGGTCAGCGTCCACAGCCTGGGCCTGCGCACCACGGCGGAGCTCTTCGCCATGGACGACGGCGCCCTCTTCCGGCTGTCCGGCGTGCCCGATCTCTTCATCCCCGCCGCCGACATCGTCTCCGTGCACACGGCGGCCGGGATGATCGGCAAGTTCGTCGAGCCGGAGGGCCTCATCGTCATCCGGTGGCGGCTGGGCGACCAGCTGCTCGACACCGGCTTCCGGCCCCGCTCCGCGGCCGCCGGCCCCGCCCTCATCGCCGCCCTCAACCACCTCATCGAGGAGGACTGATGTCCACTGACCGCGATCCCGCCGTGCTCGTCCTGGAGGACGGCACCTGCCTGCGCGGGCGCGCCTTCGCCGCCCGCGGCACAGCGCTGGGCGAGGCCGTCTTCGTCACCGCCATGACCGGCTACCAGGAGACCCTCACCGACCCCTCCTACCACCGCCAGATCGTCATCCAGACCGCCCCGCACATCGGCAACACCGGCGTCAACGACGCCGACGACGAGTCGCTGCGCTACTGGGTGGCCGGCTACGTCGTGCGCGACGCGGCCCGCCGCGCGTCGAGCTGGCGCGCCACCGAGGGCCTCGAGGAGCGCCTCGAGCGGCTGGGGATCGTCGGGATCAGCGACGTCGACACCCGCCAGCTCACCCTGCACCTGCGCGAGCGCGGGGCGATGCGGATGGGCATCTTCTCCGGCCCCGATGCGCGGATGGGCACCGAGCAGATGGCGCGCATCGTGCGCGAGGCCCCCGCGATGACCGGCGCCCAGCTCGCCGAGGACGTCAGCGCCGATGAGCCCTACGTCGTGCCGGCCGTGGGGGAGAAGCGCTTCACGGTGGCCGCCTACGACCTGGGCATCAAGGCCATGACGCCCCGGCAGCTTGCCGAGCGGGGCATGGAGGTCCACGTCGTGCCCGCGGACTACCCCTTCGAGAAGCTCGCGGAGCTGCGCCCCGACGGGGTGTTCTTCTCCAACGGCCCCGGGGACCCCCAGACCGCCTGGACGCAGATCGAGGTGCTGCGCCAGGTGCTCGCCGCGCGCATCCCGTTCTTCGGCATCTGCTTCGGCAACCAGCTGCTGGGCCGCGCCCTGGGCTTCGGGACGTACAAGCTGCCCTTCGGCCACCGCGGCACCAACCAGCCGGTGCTCGACACGCAGACGGGCCGGGTGGAGATCACCTCGCAGAACCACGGGTTCGCCGTCGACGCCCCCCTGCGCGAGGTCGTCCAGGCGCCAGCCGATCCCGACTTCGGACGCGTCGAGGTCAGCCACATCGGCCTCAACGACGACGTCGTCGAGGGCCTGCGCTGCCTTGACATCCCCGCGTTCTCCGTGCAGTTCCACCCCGAGTCGGCGGCCGGCCCGCACGACTCGCGCCACCTGTTCGACCGCTTCGCCGATCTCATGGCCGCCGCGGCCCGCTAAGGAGAACCCGTGCCCATCAGGAAAGACCTGTCCTCCGTCCTCGTCATCGGCTCGGGGCCCATCGTCATCGGCCAGGCGTGCGAGTTCGACTACTCCGGCACCCAGGCCTGCCGCGTGCTGCGCGAGGAGGGCCTGCGCGTCATCCTCGTGAACTCGAACCCCGCGACGATCATGACGGACCCCGACGTCGCCGACGCCACCTACGTCGAGCCCATCGACCCGGCCGTCATCGAGAAGATCATCGCGGCGGAGCGGCCCGATGCCCTCCTGCCGACGCTCGGCGGCCAGACCGCGCTGAATGCCGCGATCAACCTCTACGAGGCCGGGGTCCTCGACGCCTACGGCGTGGAGCTCATCGGCGCCGACGTCGATGCGATCCAGCGCGGCGAGGACCGCCAGAAGTTCAAGGAGATCGTCGAGGAGTGCGGCGCGGGCGTGGCGAAGTCCACGATCTGCCACACCATGGACGAGTGCCTGGCCGCGGCCGGCGAGCTCGGCTACCCCATGGTGGTGCGCCCCTCGTTCACGATGGGCGGCCTGGGCTCCGGCATGGCGTTCGACGAGTCGGACCTGCGCCGGATCGCCGGCGACGGGCTGCACGACTCGCTGACGACCGAGGTGCTGCTCGAGGAGTCGATCCTCGGGTGGAAGGAGTATGAGCTCGAGCTCATGCGCGACCGCAACGACAACGTCGTGGTGGTCTGCGCGATCGAGAACGTCGACCCCGTGGGCGTGCACACCGGCGACTCGATCACGGTCGCCCCCTCGCTCACGCTCACCGACCGGGAGTACCAGGAGCTGCGCAACATCGGCATCGACGTCATCCGCGCGGTGGGCGTCGACACGGGCGGGTGCAACATCCAGTTCGCGATCGACCCCGACACCGGCCGGATCGTCGTCATCGAGATGAACCCCCGCGTCTCGCGCTCCTCCGCGCTGGCCTCGAAGGCCACCGGCTTCCCCATCGCCAAGATCGCCGCGAAGCTCGCGGTCGGCTACACGCTCGACGAGATCCCCAACGACATCACGCGCGTGACGCCCGCGTCCTTCGAGCCCGCGCTCGACTACGTCGTCGTGAAGATCCCGCGGTTCAACTTCGAGAAGTTCCCGGCCGCCGACCCGACCCTGACGACGACCATGAAGTCCGTCGGCGAGGCGATGGCCCTGGGCCGGAACTTCACGACTGCGCTGCAGAAGGCCCAGCGCTCGCTCGAGCAGAAGGGCGCCGCGTTCCGGTTCGACGTGCGCTACGACCTGGACGACCCGCAGGTGCGCGCCGACGTGCTCGCCTCGCTCGGGCACGCGACGACGGAGCGCATCCACGTCGTGCAGCGCGCCCTGCTGTCCGGGATGAGCATCGAGGACGTCCACGAGGCCTGCGACATCGATCCGTGGTTCCTCGACCAGATCGCGCTCATCAACGAGACCGCCGAGGAGGTCGCCGCCGCCCCCGAGCTCACCGGCGAGCTCGTCGAGCACGCGAAGCGCCACGGCTTCTCCGACGCCCAGCTGGGCGCCCTGCGGGGACTCGACGAGGCCGTCGTGACCGGGGTGCGCCACGCGCTCGGGCTGCGCCCGGTGTTCAAGACCGTCGACACGTGCGCCGGCGAGTTCGCCGCCCACACGCCCTACCACTACTCGAGCTACGACTCCCAGACGGAGGTCGAGCCGCGCGAGCGGGAGGCCGTCATCATCCTGGGCTCCGGCCCGAACCGGATCGGGCAGGGCATCGAGTTCGACTACTCGTGCGTCCACGCGACGATGGCGCTCTCCGACGCCGGCTACGAGACCGTCATGGTCAACTGCAACCCGGAGACGGTCTCCACGGACTACGACACCGCCGATCGGCTCTACTTCGAGCCGCTGACGTTCGAGGACGTCATGGAGGTCTACGCGGCCGAGTGCGCCGCGGGCCCCGTCGCCGGCGTCGTGTGCACCCTGGGCGGGCAGACGCCGCTGGGCCTGGCCGACCGGCTCAAGGCCGCCGGCGTGCCCGTGCTCGGCACCGATCCGCAGGCCATCGACCTGGCGGAGGACCGCGGCGAGTTCGGCCGGGTGCTGCGCGAGGCCGGGCTGCTCGCCCCCAAGCACGGCACCGCCACCACCCCCGAGGAGGCGCAGGAGATCGCGCTCGAGATCGGCTACCCCGTGCTCGTGCGCCCCTCGTACGTGCTCGGCGGGCGCGGCATGCAGATCGTCTACGACACCGAGCAGCTCCTGTCCTACATGGCCTCGGCCACCGAGGTCTCGGCCGACCGCCCCGTGCTCGTCGACCGGTTCCTCGAGGATGCCGTGGAGATCGACGTCGACGCGCTCTTCGACGGCGAGGAGATCTACCTGGGCGGCATCATGGAGCACATCGAGGAGGCCGGCATCCACTCCGGCGACTCCGCCTGCGTGCTGCCGGCGATCACCCTGGGCGAGGACGTGCTCGAGCGCGTGCGCGCGGCCACGGAGCGGATCGCGCGGGGGATCGGGGTGCGCGGGCTGCTCAACATCCAGTTCGCCATCGCCGCCGACGTCCTCTACGTCATCGAGGCCAATCCGCGCGCCTCGCGCACGGTGCCGTTCGTGTCCAAGGCCACCGGCCGCCAGCTGGCCAAGGCGGCCGCGCACATCGCCGTGGGCACGCCCATCTCCGAGCTGCGCGGCACGCTCCTGGCGGCCGAGTCCGACGGCTCCCACCTGGGGCCAGAGCACCCGGTCGCGGTGAAGGAGGCGGTCCTGCCGTTCCGGCGCTTCCGCACCGCAGACGGGCGCGTCGTCGACTCGATCCTGGGCCCGGAGATGCGCTCGACCGGCGAGGTCATGGGCATCTCCGCGGTCTTCCCGGAGGCGTTCGCCAAGGCCGAGCTGGGCGCCGGGGTCACCCTGCCCACCTCGGGGCGGGTCTTCGTCTCCGTGGCCGACCGGGAGAAGCGCTCGGCCGTCCTGCCCACCAAGCAGCTCGTCGACATGGGCTTCGAGGTGCTCGCCACGCGCGGCACGGCGGCGATGCTGGCCCGCTACGGGATCCCCGCCACCGCGCTGGCCAAGCAGCACGAGCTGGCCGAGGGCGAGCGCTCGATCGTCGACGAGATCACCGACGGCACGATCGGGCTCGTCATCAACGTCCCCGCCGGCCGCGCCGAGCGGGCCGACGGCTACGGCATCCGCGCGGCCGCGACGGCCGCCCCCATCCCGCTCATGACGACGGTGGCCGAGTACACGGCGGCGGTCACCGCGATCGAGGCGGCCCGCGCCGGCGGCTTCGGGGTGCGCTCGCTGCAGGACTGGCAGGCCCATGAGCGCGGCTGAGCCGCGCCGGGACTTCGCCGCCGCCTGGCAGGCGGCGGCGGCCGTGAGCCCCCTGTGCGTGGGGGTCGACCCGCACGCCGCGCAGCTTGCCTCGTGGGGGCTGCCGGACACGGCCGCCGGGGCGCGCGAGTTCGGGCTGCGGCTGCTCGACGCATGCGCGCGCAGCGGCGCGGCGCGCCTCGTCAAGCCGCAGTCGGCGTTCTTCGAGCGCTTCGGCTCGGCGGGCATCGCGGTGCTCGAGGAGCTGCTCGCCGCGGCGCGCGGAGCCGGCCTCGTCACGATCCTCGACGTCAAGCGCGGCGACATCGGCTCGACGATGGCGGGCTACGCGGACGCGTACATGGACCCCGCGTCGCCCCTGTGCGCCGACGCCCTCACCCTCTCGCCCTACCTCGGCGTGGGCGCCCTCGAGCCGGCCTTCGCCGCGGCCCGCGCCCACGGCACGGGCATCTTCGTCCTCGCGCTGACCTCGAATCCCGACGGCGCCCGCGTCCAGCACGCCCGCACCCCGGACGGGCAGGCGGTGGCCGCCGAGGTGGCCCGGCTCGTGGCCGCGTTCGACGCGCAGGCGGGCGCCCCGCAGGCGGGACTCGTCGTCGGCGCGACGATCGGCGGCGCGGCCCGCGAGCTCGGCATCGACCTCGGCGGCTTCCCGGGGCCCCTGCTGGCGCCGGGCTACGGTGCGCAGGGCGCCGGCCCGGCGGAGCTCGCCGATGTCTTCGGCGCGGCGTTCGAGCGGGGGCAGGTGCTGGTGAGCGCCTCGCGGTCCGTCTCGGAGGCCGGTCCGGATCCGGAGGCCCTGGAACGCCGAATTGTGGGCCTTGCGCGTGCCGTACGTCACGATCGCGGTTAGACTGCACTCAGGCTTCCCGGTCAAGGCAGATGTCCTCAAGGAGATGACGTGGCACTTCAACCACTGACACCGGAACAGCGCTCGGCCGCTCTCGACAAGGCGTTCCAGGCGCGGCAGGCGCGAGCGGAGGTCAAGACGGCCCTCAAGAGCGGCGAGCAGAGCCTGCGCTCCGTGCTCGAGCGGGCGCAGGGCGATGAGGCCCTCAGCAAGATGAAGGTCCACGACCTGCTGCGCTCGATGCCCGGCGTGGGCGATCGGCGCGCCAGCACGCTCATGGAGGAGATCGGCATCGCCCAATCGCGGCGCCTCAAGGGGCTCGGCGTGCACCAGCGGGCGGCGCTGCTGGAGAAGTTCGGAGCTCAGTGACCACAAGCACCCTGACGGTCCTCGCCGGCCCCACAGCCGTCGGCAAGGGCACCGTGAGCGCCTACGTGCGCGAGAACTTCCCCCAGGTGTGGTTCTCCGTGTCCGCCACGACCCGCAGTCCCCGACCCGGCGAGGTCGACGGCACCCACTACTGGTTCGTCTCCGACGCGGAGTTCGACCGGATGGTCGCGGCGGGCGAGATGCTCGAATACGCGGTGGTCCACGGCCGCAACCGCTACGGCACGCCGCGCGGCCCGGTCGAGCGCGCGCTTTCCCAGGGCCGCGCGCCCCTGCTCGAGATCGACCTCCAGGGCGCGCGCCAGGTCAAGGAGCGGATGCCCGAGGCGCGCTTCGTCTTCCTCGCCCCGCCCAGCTGGGACGAGCTTGTCCGCCGGCTGGTGGGCCGCGGCACCGAGGACGCGGAGGAGCGCGAGCGCCGGCTCGCCACCGCGCGGGTGGAGCTCGCGGCCGAGGGCGAGTTCGACTTCACGGTCGTCAACAGGGATGTTCGTGCCGCAGCACGGGAGCTAGTAGAATTGATGGGGCTGTCGCCGGACGACGTCTGAGCGACCGCCCGCAGCCGGCCCCGCCGGCCCGCCGGCCGCGCCGGCGCTGAAGCCTTATCCGCACCTACGTTTGGAGTCTGCGTGTCCTCGGAGCCCGAAGGCATCACCAACCCGCCGATCGACGACCTGCTGGCCGTCACGGATTCGAAGTACGAGCTCGTCGTGGAGTCCTCCCGCCGCGCCCGCCAGATCAACGCGTACTACGCGCAGCTGCAGGAGGGCCTGCTGGAGAACGTCGGGCCGCTCGTGACGCCCGAGCCCAACGAGAAGCCGCTGTCGATCGCGCTGCGCGAGATCAACGAGGGCAAGATCCTCATCCGCGAGGCCACGGAGGCGGACTTCGCCGCCCCCGCCGCCGAGGCGCAGGCCGCCGCGGACTTCGACTTCGACTTCGGCACGGACGCGGCCTTCTCCGACGCCGCGCAGGCCGACCCCTTCGCCGTGCCCGCGCAGGAGGCGGACGCCTCCGGGACCCCCGAGACGCCCGAGGCCCCGGAGTCCTGAGCCCGCTGTGAACATCGTCCTGGGCGTCGGCGGCGGCATCGCCGCCTACAAGGCGTGCCACGTGCTGCGCGCGCTCCGGGAGGCCGGGCACGCGGTGCGCGTCGTGCCCACGGCCAGCGCGCTCGCGTTCGTCGGCACCGCGACCTGGGAGGCCCTGAGCGGCCAGCCCGTCGCCACCGACGTCTTCACCCGGGTCGACGAGGTGGAGCACGTCATGATCGGCCAGCGCGCCGATCTCGTGCTCATCGCCCCGGCGACCGCGGACCTGCTGGCCCGCCTGCGCGCCGGGCGCGCCGATGACCTGCTCACCGCCACCGTCCTCGCCACCCGGGCCCCGGTCGCCCTGGCCCCCGCGATGCACACGGAGATGTGGGCCAACGCCGCCACCGCGGACAACGTCGCTGTGCTGCGCGCGCGCGGCCTGCACGTCATGGAGCCGGTCAGCGGCCGGCTCACCGGCGCCGACTCCGGCCCCGGCCGGCTGCCCGAGCCCGAGGACATCGTCGCGTTCGCACTCGCCGCCGCGGCCGCTCCCGCGGGCGCCCCGGAAGCGCGGGGCGCCTCGGGTGCGGCAGGCTTCGGTTCCGGGGCTGCGGACGAGGAACGGCCCGCCGCCGCGCCGGCCGGGCTGCCCGACCTGCGCGGACAGCGCTACCTCATCAGCGCCGGCGGCACGCGCGAGCCCCTCGACCCCGTGCGCTTCCTCGGCAACCGGTCGTCGGGCAAGCAGGGCGCGCAGCTCGCCCGGGCCGCCGCGCAGGCCGGCGCCGCCGTCGACCTCGTCGCGGCGAACATCGACGTCGCGGTGCTCGCGGACCTGCCCCCGGGCGTGCGCGTGCGGGCGGTCGAGACGACCGCGCAGCTGCAGACCGCCTGCGCCGAGCTCGCCCCCGGCGCCGACGCGGTCATCATGGCTGCGGCGGTGGCCGACTACCGGCCCGCGCACACCGCCGAGCACAAGATGAAGAAGGACGGGGATGCCGGCCTGACCCTGGAGCTCGCCCAGAACCCGGACGTGCTGCGCGGCCTCGTCGCCCAACGCGCCGCGGAGGGCTGGGGGGCCGCCCTCGTGGGCTTCGCCGCGGAGACCGGCTCGCCGGGCCGCCCCGCCCTCGAACTGGCCGAGGAGAAGCTGCTGCGCAAGGGCTGCGACCTCCTCGTGTTCAACGACGTCTCCGCCGGACGCGCATTCGGCAGCGAGGACAACGAGGTCGCGATCCTCGCCGTGCGCGATGGCCGGGCGCACGTCGCGGCCCGCGCCCACGGCTCGAAGGCCCAGGTGTCACACGCGGTCATCGGGGCGGTGGCCGCGCTGCCGCGCCGCTAGGATGGCCGGGTGACTTCAACGACGCTGCGCCAGTTCACCTCCGAATCCGTGACGGAGGGCCATCCGGACAAGATCTCCGACCAGATCAGCGACGCGATCCTCGACGCGATGCTCACCCTCGACAGCCGCGCCCGCGTGGCCGTCGAGACGATGGTGACGACCGGCATGGTGCACGTGGCCGGCGAGGTCACCACCTCCGGCTACGTCGACATCGCCGACATCGTGCGCAAGACGATCACGGAGATCGGCTACGACTCCTCGGAGAAGGGCTTCGACGGCCACACGTGCGGAGTCTCCGTCTCGATCGGAGCGCAGTCGCTCAACATCAGCGAAGGCGTCACCCAGTCGCTCGAGGCCCGCGGCGGCGATCACGGCGACGAGCTGGGCCAGCTGGGCGCCGGCGACCAGGGCCTCATGTTCGGCTACGCGGACAGCGCCACCGACGTCCTCATGCCGCTGCCCATCCACCTGGCCCACCGGCTGGCCGAGCGCCTGAGCGAGGTGCGCAAGGACGGCACCCTGGACTACCTGCGACCCGACGGCAAGACGCAGGTGACGCTCGGCTACGACGGGGACACCGCCCGCACCGTGGAGGCCGTGGTCCTGTCCACGCAGCACGATCGGGGGATCGTGCGCGAACAGCTGACAGCGGACCTGCGCGAGCACGTCATCGACCCGATCCTGGGCGCGGCCGGCCTCGACACCGGCGCAGCCCGCTACCTCATCAACCCGGCGGGCGACTTCATCATCGGCGGGCCGATGGGCGACGCGGGCCTCACGGGGCGCAAGATCATCGTCGACACCTACGGCGGCTTCGCCCGCCACGGCGGGGGCGCCTTCTCCGGCAAGGACCCCTCGAAGGTCGACCGCTCCGCCGCCTACGCGATGCGCTGGGTGGCGAAGAACGTCGTCGCAGCCGGCCTGGCCGCGCGCGCGGAGGTCCAGGTCGCCTACGCGATCGGGTCCTCCCAGCCCGTGGGCCTCTACGTCGAGACGTTCGGCACGGAGCGGGTCGATCCCGCGGCGATCGCCGCCGCCATCCGCGAGGTCTTCGACCTGCGCCCGGCCGCGATCATCTCGCAGCTGCGCCTCAACCGGCCGATCTACCGTCCCACCGCCGCGTACGGCCACTTCGGGCGGACCGCGGAGTCCTTCACGTGGGAGCGCACGGACCGCGCGGACGAGCTGCGCCGACTCGTGTGAACCGCGGCGGGCCCGCGTCGGCGCCGCGTGCTTGACTGGGCGCAGCGCCCGACCGGGCGCCGCTGGTGACCCGCCGCAGCCGGGAGGGGGAGTGCGATGACCGACGGTGCCGATGGTGCCCTGTTCGCCCCGCTCGCCGCCGACCTCGCCGAACCGCAGGCCCTGCGGGTGCGCGGAGGCATCGAGCCCGCGCAGGCGCACCCCGTGGCGCGCGTGCTCGTCGAGACGCAGCTGCCGCACCTGGCGCGGCCCTTCGACTATGCGGTCCCCGCCACCATGGACGCCCGGACACAGCCCGGGGTGCGGGTGCGGGTGCGGTTCGCCGGCCGTCTCACCTCGGGCTTCATCCTCGAGCGAGTGGAATCAACCGACCACGTGGGCGAACTGGCTCCGCTCGAGCGCGTGAGCTCCCCGCTGCCCGTGCTGCGGCCCGAGCTGCTCGAGCTGTGCACGGCGGTCGCCCGGCGCTACGCCGGGACGCTGCCCGATGTGCTGCGCCTGGCCATCCCGCCGCGCCATGCCACCGCCGAGGCGGCCGTGCTCGCCCAGCCCGCGGAGGTCGACGCGCAGGCCCTGGGCGCGGCCGCGGCTCACGTGCGCGCGGCCATAGCAGACGCTGCCGAGCACGCTCCCGCCGGCGAGTCCGAGTATCTGATGGCGCTCGACGAGTGGCTGGACCCGCAGGCACCGGGCGCGGCGGGCGCCCGCGAGCGGGATGAGACCGCCGGATCGGCCGCCGCCCCGGCCGCTGGCGCGGGGGACGCCGCGCAGCCCGCGGCCGCGCAGCCAGGCCCCGCCGCGGAGCAGGCAGCCCCCGCGGAGCAGGCAGCCCCCGCAGTGGAGACAGCGCCCGCAGTGGAGGCTGTGCCCGCGGAGGAGGCCGTGCGCGCAGTGGAGGCTGTGCCCGCGGAGGAGGCTGTGCCCGCGGAGGAGTCCGTGCCCACCCATGGCCCGCGTGCCGCGTACGCCATGCTGCCGGGGGACCGGCCCGGCATCGGGTGGATCCGCTTCGGCCTCGCCGCCGCGGCCCGCGTGCTCGCGGCCGGCCGCAGCGTCGTGTGGCTCGTGCCGGACAGACGGGAGCTGGCGGCCCTCGAGGCGGAGCTCGGCGCGCTGGCACCGTGGACCGTGCGGCTGTCGGCCGATCAGGGGCAGTCGGCCCGCTGGAGCGCCTGGACCAAGGCCCTGACGGGCCGTGCCCGCCTGGTGATCGGGACCCGGACGGCCGTCTTCGCCCCGGTCGCGAACCCGGGCCTCTTCCTCTGCTTCGACGATGAGGACGACTCCTACCTCGAGCAGCGCGCCCCCTATCCGCACGCGCGGCAGGTCATGCTCGAGCGCGTGCGCCAGACGGGCGCGGCAGGGCTCTTCCTGGGCTATGCGCGCTCCGTCGATGTGCAGCGCCTCGTCGCCAACGGGTGGCTCGGGGAGATCGCGGTGCCTCGCGAGGTGCGCCGCGCGGAGGCGCCCCTCATGCTGGAGCCGCCCCCGGCCCGGGACATCGCCGATCTCTCCCGGCTGCCGGGACGGGCATTCGACCTGGTCAGGGGCGCACTCGGGCGCACCAAGCAGGACACCGCGCTGGGGCCGGTGCTCGTGCAGGTGCCGCGTGCCGGCTTCATCCCGGTGCTCGCCTGCGCGCGGTGCCGCGAGGTGCTGCGCTGCCCCCGATGCGGCAACCGCCTGCACGCCCGCGCGGTGAGCGGTCCGTTCGCCTGCCGGGTCTGCGGCTGGCACTCCGATGGCGTGCAGTGCCGCAACTGCGGGGGCACGCAGGCCAGGGCCGTGACGACCGGGGCGGAGGGCGTGCACCAGGAGCTGGGCCGGGCGTTCCCCGGTGTGAAGGTCGTGCGCTCGGGCGGCGACCACATCCTCGAGCGGGTCGACGGGGAGCCCCAGATCGTCGTCGCCACCACCGGGGCGGAGCCCTACGCCGAGGGCGGCTATGCGGCCGGGATCCTGCTCGACACGCTGTGGCCGGGCCCGGGCCTGCGCTCGACCGACCGGTCGATCGCCCGGCGCCTGCGGGCGGCGTCCCTGGTCCGCGCCGCGCGGCTGGGCGGCAGGGCGCTGCTCATGGACGAGGACCCCGCCGTGCGCAGGACGGTGGCCCGCTTCGAGCCGGTCGAATGGGCGGCCGGGCAGCTGGCCGAGCGCGCGCAGGTGGGGCTGCCGCCGAGCATCCGCATCGCCGAGCTCACGGGACCCCGCCCGGCCGTCGCTGCCCTCGTCGCAGCGGCGCGCCGCGAGGTCGAGGTGCGCGTCCTCGAGGAGCGGGCCGCCGACGACCCGGAGCCCGCGGCGCGCCCCGGGGCCCGCGTCCGACGCGGTCGCGGTGGGCGTG
>NZ_WWEQ01000035.1 GCF_009857845.1 Brevibacterium rongguiense
CGGCCGCCGCCGAGGCGCACGAGGCGCTGGCCGCCCTGCCCGCCCGGCCCGCGGAGGACGCGGCCCCCGAGGAGCCGGACACCTCCGCCCGCGACGCGGCCGCCGCGCGGATCTCCGAGCTGGGCGAGCAGGTCATGGAGGCCCGCATCGCCCTGCGCGCCGTGCAGGACCGCGAGCGGTTCCTCGGCGACAGGGTCGCCTCGCTGCGCCGTCAGGCCCAGGCCGAGGAGGCCGCGCGCGAGCGCGCGCAGGCCGCCCACGCCGAGCGCGCCCGGCGCGCTGACCGGACGCAGGCGCTGGGTGCGATCGCGGCCGACCTCGCCGCGCACCTCGGCGGGGCGGAGGCCCAGACCGAGGAGCGGCTGGCCCGCTCGCGCAGCGCCCGGCGTGAGCTCGAGGAGGGCCTGACCGCCCAGCGCGCGGAGCGCGCCGCCGCCGCCGGTGAGCTCGCGGAGCTCACGAGCGCCGAGCACGAGGCCAGGCTGGCCCGCGAGCGCTTCGTCCTCCAGCTCGAGGAGCTCGGCCGCCGCGCCAGCGCGGAGATCGGGCTGTCCGCCGAGCACCTCGTCGAGCAGTTCGGCCCGCACCTGCCCGTGCCCCTCGAGGACGGTCAGGCGCCCTTCGTGCGCAGTGAGGTGCAGGCCCGCCACGCGAAGGCCGAGCGGGACCTCAAGGGCATCGGCAAGGTCAACCCGCTCGCCCTCGAGGAGTACGCCGCCCTGCAGGAGCGCCACGACTTCCTGGAGAAGCAGATCAACGACATCGAGGACGGGCGCCGAGACCTCATGGGCCTGGTCAAGGAGGTCGACCGGCACGTCGAGGAGGTCTTCGCCGCGGCGTTCGCGGACACCCAGCGGGAGTTCGAGCACATCTTCGCCCGGCTGTTCCCGGGCGGGGAGGGGGCGCTGACCCTCACGGACCCGGACGACATGCTCGCCACCGGCGTGGATGTCCACGCCCGCCCGGCCGGCAAGAAGGTCAAGCGGCTCTCCCTGCTCTCCGGAGGGGAGCGCTCGCTCGTGGCCGTCGCGATGCTCGTGGCGATCTTCAAGGCCCGCCCCAGCCCGTTCTACGTCATGGACGAGGTCGAGGCCGCGCTCGACGACCTCAACCTCTCCCGCCTGCTCACCGTCTTCCGCGAGCTGCAGGAGTCCAGCCAGCTCATCGTCATCACCCACCAGAAGCGGACCATGGAGATCGCCGATGCGCTCTACGGCGTGACGATGGGCGGCGACGGCATGTCGAAGGTGATCTCCCAGCGGCTCTCTCACGGAACTGACGCAGAAGCGTAATGGGATCTTGATGCCGCATCCGGCCCGTCGGGCCCAGTGCGGGGGAGCGCAGCCGATACGATTGTCCGAGTCCGCCGCGCGCCCACCCCACCTGTACCCCGCGCGCGGCGCAACGATGTGAGGAGCACCGCGCCCATGCCGGCACCCAACCTGCGAACGAGGACGCCATGGGCGTAGGCGGCCTCCTCGTCATCGTCATCGGGCTGGGGATCATCGTGGCGATCGGCGTCGTCATCGTCCTCCTCGTCGCGCTGCCCGGACTGCGCTCCGAGGGCAGGCTGGGCCCGTCCCAGGGCACGCAGCGCTTCCGGCTGCCCCAGCACTGGACCGGCTACGACGACGATGTGCACGGGTTCTTCGGCGGCGACGACGAGACCTCCCACCTCGCCACCCGCGAACAGGCCGCCGTCACCGCGATGCGCGAGCACTCGTACGCGCTGCGCCCCCAGCCGCGCCGCCACGCCGCGCCCAGCCTGTTCACGCTGCGCCCGCGCACCCGCCACTGGAAGGTGCCGGAGACCGGCACGGGCCTGCGCACGGCGCTCGGCCTGCTCTTCAAGTAGGCCACCCGCGGCCGGCGCCGCCCCGGCCCCGCGCAGCCAACGACCGACCACCGCGAAGCCAACGACTAGGAGTCCGACGTGGATCCGCTCAGCCTCATCGTCCTCGGCGCCCTCGCCGTCATCATCGCCGTCATCCTCTCCCTGGGCCTGCGCGGTCCCTCGGCGTCCGCGAAGGCGGCGCGTCAGGCCGAGGCCGAGCGCCGCGCCGCCGAGCCTGTCTCCACCGAGCCCGGCTCCCGGGGCGAGGGGGCGGGTGCCTCGGGCGCGGGCGACGACGCGGAGCCGGCGGCCCCGAGCGCGACCGGCGAGCACCTGAGCGAGCGGCCGGCGGAGACCCCCACGGCCCCGGCGACCCGGCTGGGCCGCCTGCGCGCGCGCCTGGCGAAGTCGAACTCCGCCCTGGGCCGCGGCCTGCTCGCCCTGCTCTCCCGTGACACCCTCGACGAGGCCACGTGGGAGGAGATCGAGGACACGCTCATCATGGCCGACCTGGGCGTCGACACGGCCGGCGAACTCGTCGAGGCGCTGCGCGAGCGCGTGCGCGTCATCGGCACCCGCGACCCGGAGACTGTGCGCGAGCTGCTGCGCGAGGAGCTCATCCGCGTCGTCGACCCGAGCATGGACCGGGAGCTGGCCGTGGCGGGACCCGACGGGGAGCCCGCGGTCGTGCTCGTCGTGGGCGTCAACGGCTCGGGCAAGACGACGACCGTCGGGAAGATCGCCCGCGTGCTCGTGGCCGAGGACAAGGACGTCGTGCTGGGCGCCGCGGACACGTTCCGCGCCGCCGCCTCCGAGCAGCTGACGACGTGGGGCGAGCGCGTGGGCGTCGAGACGATCCGGGGCCCCGAGGGCTCCGACCCCGCCTCCGTGGCCTACGCCGCTGTCGAGGCGGGCAAGGGCAGCGGCGCCGACGTCGTGCTCATCGACACCGCCGGGCGCCTGCAGAACAAGCGCGGGCTCATGGACGAGCTCGGCAAGGTCAAGCGCGTGGCCACCCGCCCGCTGTCCGAGGGCCACCGCATCGACGAGGTCCTCCTCGTGCTCGACGCCACGACCGGTCAGAACGGCATGAAGCAGGCGCAGGTGTTCGCGGAGGTCGTCGACATCACCGGCATCGTGCTGACGAAGCTCGACGGCACCGCCAAGGGCGGCATCGTCGTCGCCGTGCAGCGCGAGCTGGGCGTGCCGGTCAAGCTCATCGGGCTGGGCGAGGGCGCCGACGACCTGGCGCCCTTCACCGCCGAGGGCTTCGTCGACGCGCTGCTCGAGGGCTGAGGCGCGGGGCGCGTCTCAGTGCGCGGACGGGGGCGTAACACAGTATTCACGCCCGCGTGACCGGCGTTACATCCCCGAAACGAAACCCGACACGCTGCGTAACACCCATTCGCGAGACTGCTGTGCATTCCGCACCTCAAGCGAAGGGGAGGGCACATGCAGCCCGATGATGTGTGGACCCTGGTCAGCGGCGTCTGGATGATGATCGCCGCGGCCCTGGTCCTGTTCATGACGCCAGGCGTCGCGTTCTTCTACGGCGGCATGACGCGCGCCAAGTCAACGCTCAACATGATGATGATGAGCTTCTCCGCGATCGCGGTCGTGGGCGTCGTCTGGGTGCTCTGGGGCTACTCGATGGCCGCGGGCTCCGAGGGCGTCGCCGGGCTGTTCGCCAACCCCTTCGAGTACTTCGGGATGTCGCAGCTGCTGGGCTCCTCGGACCTCATCGCGGCCGGCTTCTCCGGCACGTTCGCGATCATCACGGTCGCCCTCATCTCCGGCGGCATCGCCGACCGCACGAAGTTCTCCGCCTGGCTCGTCTTCTGCGCCGTGTGGGCCACCCTCGTCTACTGCCCGCTGGCCTACATGGTCTGGGGCGGCGGCCTGCTGAGCGAGGACGGCTGGTTCGGCCAGACGTTCGGCGCCCCCATCGACTTCGCCGGCGGCACGGTCGTCCACATCAACGCGGGCGTCGCCGCCCTCGTCCTCGCGCTCATCCTGGGCAAGCGCACCGGCTTCGGCAAGGACCCCGCCCAGCGCCCCCACTCGATCCCGTTCGTCATGCTCGGCGCCGCGATCCTGTGGTTCGGCTGGTTCGGCTTCAACGTGGGCGCGGGTTCGAGCCTCGAGGAGATCGGCCTCATCTTCATCAACACCGTGGCCGCCCCCGGCGCCGCGCTCATCGGCTGGCTGGCCGTCGAGTGGCTGCGCGACGGCAAGCCCACCTCGCTCGGCGGCGCCTCGGGCATCGTGGCGGGCCTCGTCGCGATCACCCCGGCGTGCGCGAACGTCACCCCGCTGGGCGCGCTCGCGATCGGCCTGCTCGCCGGCATCGCCTCCGCGTTCGCGGTGGGCCTCAAGTTCCGCCTCGGCTACGACGACTCGCTCGACGTCGTGGGCGTCCACCTCGTCTCGGGCATCGTCGGCACCGTGCTCATCGGCTTCTTCGCCGCCCCCGTCAGCGAGGACGCCGCCTTGGGCCTGCTCTACGGCGGCGACGGCTCACAGCTGCTCGCCCAGGTCATGGCGGCGCTGTTCTCCATCGTCTTCACCGGCGTCATGACGCTCATCATCGGCCTGGCCATTCACAAGACGATGGGCATGCGGGTCACCCGCGAGGCCGAGGACGAGGGCGTGGACATCACCGAGCACGCGGAGACCGGCTACGAGTTCGGCGGCCTGGGCGTGGGCGGCTCGTTCAGCCCGCACCACCCGGGCGGCGGCTCCGCCTCGGAGCGCATCGCCGCGGCCAGCGCAGCCGATCCCGCGGCCCACCGCGGGCAGCCGGCGGCCGACGCGGGCTCGGAGTCCTACGTGGGGGAGCCCGGGTCCACCCGGCGGGGCACGGTTGACAGCGACCGCGAAGTGGAGACGATCGGATCATGAAGCTCATCACCGCCATCATCCGGCCCAGCGCCCTGGAGACCGTGCGCGCGGCGCTCGAGGACTTCGGCGTGCAGGGCATGACCGTCTCCGAGGCCAGCGGCTACGGCCGCCAGAAGGGCCACAAGCAGGTCTACCGCGGCGCCTCGTACTCCGGGGGCCTCGTCGCCAAGCTGCGCCTCGAGGTGTTGTCCTCCGATGCCGACTCCCAGGCGATCGTCGACGCGATCCTCGCCGCCGCCTCGAGCGGCAAGCCCGGTGACGGCAAGATCTGGGTCGTCGACGTCGCCGAGGCGGCACGGGTCTCCGACCGCTCCACCGGCGACGCGGCGATCTGAGCCGCGCGCCGCGCATCCCCCATTCCCCATCCCCACCGCCGCCGAGGTGCGGGCCGAGCGCGACTCGGTCCGCACCTCGGCGGCGGTGCGCGCCCGCCCGAGCGCATCCGGCGTGCGCACACGCGGGCTTGGTATCCTGGGCGGTGCCCGCCGCCCCTTGAGCGAAAGCTGCCACGTGTTCAACTCCCTCTCCGATCGGCTGACGACGACCTTCAAGAACCTGCGCGGCAAGGGCAGGCTCTCCGAGGCCGACGTCGATGCCACCATCCGCGAGATCCGCCGCGCGCTGCTCGACGCCGACGTCGCGCTGCCCGTCGTGCGCGCCTTCACCGGCCGCGTGCGCGAGCGCGCGCTCTCCGCCGAGGTCGCCCAGGCCCTCAACCCGGGCCAGCAGGTCGTCAAGATCGTCAACGACGAGCTCATCGGGATCCTGGGCGGCGAGACCCGCCGCGTGCACTTCGCCAAGCGCCCGCCCACGGTCATCATGCTCGCGGGCCTGCAGGGCGCCGGCAAGACGACGCTGGCCGGCAAGCTCGCCCACTGGCTCAAGGCCGACGGCCACCGTCCCATGCTCGTCGCGGCGGACCTGCAGCGGCCCAACGCGGTCAACCAGCTCGAGGTCGTCGGCTCGCGCGCCGGGGCCTACGTCTACGCCCCTGAGCCCGGCAACGGCGTGGGCGATCCCGTGCAGGTGGCGAAGGACTCGATGGAGGTGGCGAAGTCCAAGCTCTACGACGTCGTCATCGTCGACACCGCCGGCCGCCTGGGCATCGACGAGGAGCTCATGCGCCAGGCAGCGGACATCCGCGCGGCCGTGGACCCGGACGAGGTCCTCTTCGTCATCGACGCGATGATCGGCCAGGACGCTGTGGCCACCGCGGAGGCCTTCCAGCAGGGCGTCGACTTCACCGGCGTCGTGCTCTCCAAGCTCGACGGCGACTCGCGCGGCGGCGCGGCGCTGTCCGTGGCCGAGGTGACCGGCAAGCCCATCATGTTCGCCTCCACCGGCGAGGGCATGACGGACTTCGAGCAGTTCCACCCCGACCGCATGGCCGACCGCATCCTCGACATGGGCGACATCCTCACGCTCATCGAGCAGGCCGAGCGCACCTTCGACAAGAAGGAGGCGGAGAAGCTCCAGAAGAAGGTCGAGGCCGGCGAGGACTTCGACCTCAACGACTTCCTGTCGCAGATGGCCGCGATCAAGAAGATGGGCTCGCTCAAGAAGATGATGGGCATGATCCCGGGCATGAGCCAGTACCGGGAG
The DNA here is from genome assembly GCF_009857845.1 of Brevibacterium rongguiense. Taxonomy (GTDB): domain Bacteria; phylum Actinomycetota; class Actinomycetes; order Actinomycetales; family Brevibacteriaceae; genus Brevibacterium; species Brevibacterium rongguiense. The sequence continues at coordinate 6,338 of NZ_WWEQ01000035.1, forward strand.
CAGCTCGACAACTTCGATGAGCGCGAGGTCGACCGCATCGAGGCGATCGTGCGGTCCATGACCCCGCAGGAGCGGGCGAACCCCAAGCTGCTCAACGGCTCGCGGCGCGCCCGCATCGCCAAGGGCGCCGGCACCACGGTCACCGCGGTCAACCAGCTCATGGAGCGCTTCTCCCAGGCCCAGAAGATGATGCGCCAGATGCGCAGCGGCGGCGGCGGGATGCCCGGCATGCCGCAGATGCCCCAGATGCCCGGCGGCGCCGGGCGCCCCGCACGCGGGAAGAAGAAGCCCGCGGGCAAGAAGAAGGCCGCGGGCAAGTCGGGCAACCCCGCCAAGCGGGCCGAGGAGGCCAAGCAGGCCCAGCTGCGCCGCGAGGGCAAGGCGCCCAGCAAGCAGGGGGCCGCGTTCGGCGGAATCGACCTGGACGAGGGCGAGTTCGACCTGTCCAAGCTGCCGAAGGGCTTCGGCGGCATGGGCTCGAGTGGCGGGCGCTGACGCTCTCTGGCACAATGATCGTTTGTACTCGGCTGTCCGCGGGACCCTCTCAACCCGCTGCGCAGTCCAGTTGGCACGATGCGCACCGGACGCTTCCGTCCCCACAGACGCAGGTGGGCATCGAACACTAGTTTCAAAAGGAGACACCACTACAGTGGCAGTCAAGATTCGCCTCACCCGCATCGGCAAGGTGCACGCCCCGTTCTACCGCGTTGTGGTCGCCGATTCGCGCACCCGCCGCGATGGCCGCGCCATCGAGGAGATCGGCAAGTACCAGCCGCTCGCGAACCCGTCGGTCATCGAGATCGACTCGGAGCGCGCGCAGTACTGGCTCTCCGTGGGCGCACAGCCCTCGGACCAGGTCCGCACGCTGTTCAAGCTCACCGGTGACTGGCAGAAGTTCACGGGCGAGGGCGACGCGGAGAACAAGGTCAAGGGCCAGCCCGCGAAGTCCGAGTACGAGGCGCCCGCCGCCAAGTCGGTCATCAAGGAGGTTGTCGTTCCGGACAACACCGCCGATGACGAGGTCCAGGAGGCCGCAGAGCAGGCCGAGGACATCGCCGACGAGAAGCTCGCCGAGGCCGACGCGGAGAAGGCCGAGGCCTGAGCGTGCTCGCCAATGCGCTTGCCCACCTCGTGCGCGGCATCGTCGACTACCCCGACGACGTCGACGTGCGCGACCGCAACTCCAACCGCGGGCGCACCCTCGAAGTCCGCGTGCACCCGGAGGACCTGGGCCGCGTGATCGGCCGCGCCGGGCGCACCGCGAAGGCCCTGCGCACCGTCATCGGCGCCGTGGCCGGCGGTGAGAACGTGCGCGTGGACCTCATCGAGGTCTGAGCGGCAAGCCGCAGAAAGGGGGCCGGATCCAGCTGGATCCGGCCCCCTTTCGCGTGCGCGGGGCGGTCTTGCGCGCGGGCGCGGGCGGGCTTGCGCGCGCGGGCCTGCGTGCGGGTCAGCCGTGCTGGACGGCGCGCAGTCGCGAGGTGCTCTTCTCCGCCGCGTCGATCTTGAGGTCGAGGAAGTCGCCGGCGCCGGTGACCATCCCGATGCTCGCGCGCTGCGGCGCGCCGGACGCGCCCGCGGTGGCAGACCCGGTCGCCTGCTCCGTCCACGCGACTTCGCCGGTCTGGGCGCTCAGGCCGATGACGGTGCCCAGCGTGGCGATCTGGAGTTCGTCGACACCGGGCACATAGCGCATGGCCGGTGCGGGATCGTCTGTCCCCTCGGAGCCGCCGGCGCCGGCTGCCGAGGCGCTCGCGCCGCCGCCGGCGCGCCCGAGGGCGGCCGTGAGGTCGGCCTTCTTCAGCTGCCATGCCGTCTCACCGGTCGCGGCATCGACGGCCTCGACGGCGGCCTCCTTGCCCAGGAGCGCCACGAGGGGCGACTTCCCCTCGCGGGGGATGAGCGGATCGCCGAACGAGGTCGCGGCCCCGTCCCCGGCATCGGCGTAGTCGCCCTCCTCGGGGACGGGAGCGGGATGCTCCCAGGGGTCCGGCAGCGTCACCGGGAGTGCCGCGTCCGCTGCTGCGAGCAGGGCGCCGCGGTAGACATTGCGGCCGCGGCCCTGCGGCAGTGCGATGCAGTAGATGTAGCCCTGGGCGCTCACCGCGGTGGTCGCCGGGCACGGGGGCTGGGCGCCCGTCGACGTTATCGTGACCGCGCCCGTCTTCCCGGATTTTCCTGCATTCGCGGGGTTCCACTCATCGACGTGGACCATGAGCGTGGTCTGTTCGGCTCCGTCCGCGCTGTAGTCGAGGACGTAGTCGCGGGCGCCGAGCGCGCGCAGGTGGACCCTCTCGCCCGGGGTGTAGCCGCGCGCGGTCAGCGAGTCCTGCCCGCCGCTCACGAGCGGGGCGTCGCTCGTGTGCCCGGTCGCCGCCTCGGTGACGCTCAGCCCGGGGTAGCCGCGGTGGGAGACGATGCGGGCCACGCCGGTCCCGTCCGCGGTGGCCACCGCCGTGTCGATGACATTGATGGAGCCGTCCTTGGCGGCCCATGCCCGCTTGCCGGACGCGCGGTCGATGCCCACGAGCGTCGTGATGTCCGGCAGCGAGGAGTTGGAGCGGTCCGTGCACGCGCTCGGCGGCGCGGAGAGCTCCTCCCCGTTGGCGTCCTCGGAGCCGTAGGAGAGGACGAGGGGATTGTCGCCGCTGAGCAGGGGGTGGGTGCGCGAGGCGCTCACGAGCGTGAAGTGGTCGGCCGGCGCACAGCGGTCGATGCTCGCGGCGTCGAAGGTCCAGGCCCGGTTGCCGCTCTCCCAGTCCAGGGCGGTGACGCTGCCGTTGGGCAGCTGCGCATAGATGCGGTCGGCGTCCGCCACGACGACGGGCTCGTAGGTTCCCACCATCTTGACCTTGGGCAGGTCCCACTTCTTGCCGCCGGAGGCGTCGTAGACCGCGAGCCGCTGGGTCTCGTCGTTCTTCAGCACGACGAGACCGTCCTTGGCGGTGACGATCGAGGAGGCGAAGGGCAGGTCGATCCACTCGCCCCAGTGGGGCTTCGCCCCGGGGCTGCCGTGGTCCCCGGGAGGGGCGCCCGGCAGGAGCGAACAGCCGGCAAGAGCGATGGCGGCCGCGGCGCTCACCGCTACGGCAGTGCGGCGGACAGCCACCGCCCTCACTGCGCGACCACCGCTCGCACACGCGAGGACGAAGCCCCGGTGCCGGCGTCATCGACCTTGACGTCGATGAAGCCGCCGTACCCGGTGACCATGCCGATCGCCCCGCCCTTCATCGCCTCACTCCACTTCACCCTGCCGGTCTTCGCATCGAGGCCGATCACGCTGCTGCCCAGTGCGATCTGCACCTCGTCGACCCCGGGCACGTAGCGCGGTGTCAGGGCCGCCTCGGTGCTGGACTCGGCAATGGACTCGGCGTCGGAACTCGGCGCGGCCGTCGCGAGCGCACTGCGATCTGCGCTCCAGACGGACTTGCCCGTCGTGAGGTCGAGGGCCTGCAGCCCATTGCCGGCCGGCACCGCGACGAGCGCAGCGGCGCCGTCGCGCGGGATGACGGGGCTGCCGAATGAGGAGGGCCCGCCGTCGTCCCCGCCGCCGTCGTCCCCGCCGCCGCTGTCCTCGGCCGAGTCGCCCTCCCCGCCGGCGGTCGAGCCGAGCTCGTGCTTCCACGGCTCGCCCTGCTGCTCGCCCACCTGCTGGTCCGGGGCTGCGAGGAGCCTGCCCCAGACGGCCGTCGTCCCAGAGCCGGGGAGGTCAGGTCCGAGGAGGCAGTACACGTAGCCCTGCTCGCTCGTGTGCACGCTGTACTCGCAGCCCGGCGACTCCGGGATCGGGTCGATTGTGACCGAACCCGCGGAGCTGGACCCCTGCGCAGCCCACGTCTTGACGGTCACCTCCGTGGTCTCGAGCCCACCGCCCACGGGATCGGAGTCGGCGCTGGCGTCCTGTGCGTAGAAGCGGCTGCCGCCCTCGGGGATGACCTGGACATGGCCGCCGGGCTCGAATCCGTACCCGTTGAGGCCCGTGAGCTCGGCGGTCTCCGTCTTGCCGCTGTCGAGCGCGGTCCGCTGCAGGGCCGGGTAGCCGTGGTGGTAGACGACGCGCGCCAGGGACGTGCCGCCGGGCACCGGCACCGCCTCGCCCAGATCGGTGCCAGCGCTCTCCTTCGACCGCCACGTCTCCTTCCCCGTGCCGCGGTCGATGCCGAAGACGGTGGCGAGGTCCGGGCTGCTCGCCGCGGATTCCCCCTCGCACCCCGCGGGCAGATCGACGCTCCCACCGTCGCTGGCCCGCCCCGTGGTCTCGTCGTAGCCGGGGCGCAGCTGCGGCTCGCGCGAGAGCACGAGCGGTTCGGAGCCCTCGAGCATGGGAGAGCGCCGGGCGGCGCCGACAAGCGACAGGTGGTCCGCGGGAACGCACCGGTCCGCGTCCCTCGTGCGAAACACCCACTTCTCCTTGCCGTCGGCCCAGCCGAGTGCTGCGATGGAGGAGTCCGCGCGCTGGACGTAGACGGTATCCGCGTCGGCCTGGACCAGCGGTGCGCTGTCGTGCACGAACCGCGGGGCGGGGAGGTCCCACTGCTTCTCGCCGCGGGCGTTGTAGACCGCCGCGGTCTTCTTCTCCGCGTTGGCGATGACCGCGAGCCCCGGCTTCGCCACGACGACCGTCGTGATCCCGGGGAGGTCGAACCACTCACCCCACTGCGCCGCAGCGCTCTGGGTGGCTCCCGCGCCCGGGTTGCCACCGGGGATCGGGATCATGCTGCAGGCGCTCAGCGCCAGAGCCGAGGCCGTTGCGATGGCCACGGCAGAGCAGCGGCGCAGGGCACCGGCGCGCGGCGCCCGCGGGGGAAAGTGGTGTGCACGTGGGTGTCCCTTCTCGAGGCCTTGCGGTTCGTCGTCCGCTTCTCGAAGCATATGCGCAACCCCTGACTTGCGGGGATGCGTTCGGCACCGGACCGCTAGGCTTGCCCCATGAGCCACGTTGTCGCCCGCCTGGGCAAGCCGCACGGAATCCGCGGCGAGGTCACCGTCGAGGTGCGCACCGACGATCCCGACGAGCGCTTCGTGCCCGGCGCGGTGTTCTCCACCGAACCGGACATCGGAGAGCTCACGCTCGCGCGCGCCCGCTGGCACCGCGACCGGCTGCTGCTGACCTTCGACGAGATCCCGGACCGCAACCGTGCCGAGGAGGTCCGCAACACCCTCATCGGCGTCGACGCCGAAGCCGATGAGGCCGAGGACGCCTGGCTGATCGAGGACCTCGTGGGCGCGCAGGCGATCCGTGCGGGCGAGGTCGTAGGCGAAATCGCCGACGTCACCACCGGCGCCGCCCAGGACCTGCTCCACCTGCGCCTGCCAGACGGCCGCGAGGTGCTCGTCCCGTTCGTCGAGGCGCTCGTGCCGGTCGTCGACCTCGAGGCCCGCCGCGTGGAGATCGATCCGCCGGACGGGCTGCTGGAGGGCTGATGCGCATCGACGTCGTCTCGATCTTCCCCGAGTACCTCGCCCCCTTGCGCCTCTCCCTCATCGGCCGGGCGATCGCCGATGGCGCCCTCGACCTGCGGGTGCACGACCTGCGCGACTGGACGCACGATCGGCACCGCACCGTCGACGACACCCCCTACGGCGGCGGTGCGGGCATGGTCATGCGCCCTGAGCCGTGGGGGGAGGCGCTCGACGCGCTGCTGGATGCGCACGGCGCGGAGTCCGCCGGGACCACGGACTCCGCCGACGGCGGTGCCGCCGGCGCCGCCGGTGGTGCGGCCACCGGTGAGACTGCCGGGGACCGCCCGGTCGTCCTCGTGCCCTCGCCCGCCGGGGTCCCCTTCACCCAGGCCCAGGCCGCAGAGCTCGCCCAACGCAGCCGGCTGCTCTTCGCCTGCGGGCGCTACGAGGGCATCGACCAGCGCGTCGTCGAGGAAGCGAGTGCGCGCGCCGAGGTGCGCATGGTCTCGATCGGCGACTACGTCCTCAACGGCGGCGAGGTCGCGACCATGGTCATGATCGAGGCGATCGCCCGCCTCATCCCGGGCATCATCGGCAATCCGGAATCCCTGGCCGAGGAGAGCTACAAGGACGGGCTGCTCGAATACCCCGTGTACACGAAGCCCGCGCAGTGGCGGGGCCGCGAGGTCCCGGAGGTCCTCCTCTCCGGCAATCACGGCGCGATCGCGCGCTGGCGCCGCGACCGCCGCCTCGAGCGCACCGCGCGCGTGCGCCCCGACCTCCTCGCGGCCCTCGAGCCGGAGCTCAGCACCGCGGACCGCGCGGCGCTGGCCGCACTCGCCGAGACCTCGGCTCCGGAGGCCGACGGGCGACTGGCAGCGCCGGGCGCAATCGACTAAACTCGGGCCTTGCGTTTGCTGGTTCCCGCCTGCCTCGGAGGGCGGAGGGCCTGCGGCCCTGCCGACCGGTCGACACCGGCCGCCCGCGCCGCGGCGGCTCACCGAGCCGCAGCCACAGGGGCGCTTGCGCCCCGGCAGACGAACCGCCACCCCGGCCACCGGCCGGAATGACCTGCGCTGTGCCGATCCGAGGCGCTGCAGCGGGAGTGAGATATGCAGAAGCTTGATGTCGTCGACCAGAAGTCGATGAAGACCGACGTCCCGGATTTCCGCCCCGGTGACACCCTCAACGTCCACGTCCGCGTGGTCGAGGGCAACCGCGAGCGCATCCAGGTGTTCAAGGGCGTCGTCATCCGCCGCCAGGGCCACGGCGTCCGCGAGACGTTCACGGTCCGCAAGATCAGCTTCGGTGTGGGCGTCGAGCGCACCTTCCCGGTGCACTCGCCGATCATCGAGAAGATCGAGGTCCTCACCCGCGGCGATGTCCGCCGCGCGAAGCTGTACTACCTGCGCAGCCTGCGCGGCAAGGCAGCGCGCATCAAAGAGAAGCGCTGAGCTGTCCGAACCGCAGCCCCCGAAGGGCGCATCCCCGCGCGGGATGCGCCCTTCGGCGCGTCTGCGGCCGGGTCGCCGCGCCCGCCGCTGGCTGCGCGCCGGCGCCATCGTCGTCATTTTCGCCGTCCTGGCCGCCGCCGGCATCCGCGCGCTGGTGATCCAGTCCTTCTCCATCCCCTCGGCGTCCATGGAGCCCACGCTCGCAGTGGGCTCCGCCGTCTACGCCTGGCGCCCCGATGCGCTCGCCGCGCGCATCGACCCGGGGGACGTCGTCGTCTTCGACGGCCGGGGCTCCTTCGTCGACTCCCCGCCGCCCAGCGCCGGCCAGCAGGCCGCGGCCTGGTTCGGGCTGGGCCGCAAGGACGTCTACTACGTCAAGCGCGTCATCGGGGTGGGCGGCGACAGGATCGCCTGCTGCGATGCCCAGCACCGGCTCACGCGCAACGGCGCCCCGCTGGACGAGCCGTACGCGGCACCGGGCGAGCCCGCCTCGGCCACCCGGTTCGACGTCGAGGTGCCCGCCGGGCGGCTGTGGCTCATGGGCGACAACCGCGCCGATTCCACCGATTCCCGCGCGCTGCTGGGCCGTCCCGGCGGGGGCATGATCCCCACCTCCCGGGTGCTGGGGACCGTGGTGGGCCATGGCGCCTCGGTCGGCCCCGGGGAGTCGGTACAGCGCGGCGGCGGCCGATGAGCGGGCACGCTGGGCCGGAGAGGCAGCGGCTAGACTGCACGGGTGATGATGAACGCTGACGGCCCCGGTGCGGATGCCGATTCCCAGGCAGAGCCCGGAGCGCAGGCGGCAGGCGGCGCGGCCGCCTCGGCCTCCGGCGGCCGTCGATTCTGGCGGGGCCTGCGCGAGGTCGCCCTCATCGTCATCATCGCGCTGCTCATCTCCACCGCCGTCAAGACGTGGGTGATGCGCTCGTTCGTCATTCCGTCGGCCTCCATGGAGCAGACGCTGCTCATCGGCGACCGGATCCTTGTCAACCAGCTGCCCTGGACCACCGCGCACCGCGGCGATGTGGTCGTCTTCGACGATCCCGGTGGCTGGCTGCAGCAGTCGGAGGTCGACAAGTACAAGCCCAATCCGCTCCTCGAATTCGTGGGCCTCGTGCCCTCCGATGCGGGACACCAGCTCGTCAAGCGCGTGATCGGCGAGGGCGGGGACACCGTGCAGTGCTGCGATGCCCAGGGCCGGCTGCAGGTCAACGGGCACAGCATCGACGAGACGTACCTGGCGCCCGGCACCGCCCCCTCGGAGGTCGAGTTCAAGGTCACCGTGCCCCCCGACCACTACTGGGTGATGGGCGACAACCGCGGGAACTCGCTGGACTCGCGGTTCAACAAGGACACCGAGGGCGGTTCGTACGTGCCCGCGGACAACGTCGTGGGCACCGTCTTCGCCATCAACTGGCCGCTCAGCCGCCTGTCGTGGGTCTCGAATCCCTCGAGCGTGTACGCGGGCGTCCCCAGCCCGTGACGCAGCCCGCAGCCCGGCCGCGGGCGCGCGCCGCCGCCCCGGAGGGGCTCTCCGACCTCGGCCTCGAGGCGGAGCTGGCCGCCTCCGGCGTCGCCTCGGTCATCGGGATGGACGAGGTGGGACGCGGGTGCACCGCCGGGCCCGTGGGCGTGGGAGCCGTCCGCTTCGATCTGGCGCGGCTGCTCGCAGAACCGGTGCCCGCGGGCATCCGCGACTCCAAGCAGCTGCGGCCGGCCGCCCGGCTCGCCGCGGACCGGGCCGTGCGCGCCTGGCAGCCGCACAGCGCCGTGGCCTATGCCCAGCCCGCGGAGATCGATGCGCTGGGCCTGAGCCTGGCGCTGTGCCTGGCCGGGCGCCGCTGCCTGGCGGCGCTGCCCCCGGCGGACCTCGTGCTGCTCGACGGCAGCTTCGACTGGCTCGGCCGCCCGCTCACGCTCGACGCCCACGCCGTCTTCGATTCCGCCGCGGCCGAGGTGGGGGTACCGCCCGTGCGCACCTTCGTCAAGGGCGATGGGTGGCTCGTCACGATCGCCGCGGCCAGCGTCATCGCCAAGGTCGCCCGCGATGAGCTCATGGCCGGCCTCGCCGCCCGCTTCCCGGGTTACGGGTGGGAGTCGAACGCCGGCTACCCGAGCCCTGTGCACAAGGCCGCGGTCGCTTCCCTGGGGCCCACGCCGTGGCACCGGCGCAGCTTCCGGCTCGTGTGAGGCGGACCGGTCCGGCGGGGTGCGGGGCGAAGCCGGGTGCGACGTAGGATGGCGCCATGAGCGCCGAGGACCTTGAGGACTACGAAGCCGATCTCGAACTCCAGCTGTACCGCGAGTACCGCGACGTCGTCGGCCTCTTCACCTACGTGGTGGAAACCGAGCGGCGCTTCTACCTCGCCAACTCCGTGGACCTCAAGGCCCACCACGACGACGGGGAGATCTACTTCGAGCTCACCCTGGCCGACGCCTGGGTGTGGGACACGTGGCGCTCGGCCCGCTTCGTCAAGCAGGTCCACGTGCTGACGTTCAAGGACGTCAACATCGAGGAGATCGCGAAGTCCGACTTCGACCCGGTCCGCAGCATCCGCTAGGCGCGGCGGTTCGGCAGGGCGCACGTCCGGGCGCCGCCGGTCACCGGCGCCCCGCCCGCCGGTCACAGCGGCTGCTCACAGACCCCGCCGTCCACAGCGACTGACCGCGCCCCGCCCGCCCGTGCCCCGGTGGGCTTCACTGCGGCCATGGGCACGCAGACACTGGGCAGACGGGGCGAGGACTTCGCCCACCGCTACCTCACGGCGCAGGGCTGGGACGTCCTCGCGCGCAACTGGCGGTGCCGGGCAGGCGAGATCGACATCGTCGCCCGGGACGGTGCGACGATCGTCTTCGTCGAGGTCAAGACGCGCGGCAGCCTGCGGGCGGGCCACCCGCTCGAGGCGATCGGTTACCGCAAGCTGCGCACCCTGCGCGAGCTGGCGGTGCGCTGGCTGACCGCGCAGCCGCAGTGGTACCCGGACTTCCGCGTGGACGTGCTGGGCATCCTGTGGAACCGGGGCGATCCCCACGTCACGCACGTGAGGGATGCGCAGTGAGCGCGCACGTGGGCCGCACGGCCGCCATCGCGCTCTGGGGGCTGGCCGGCACGCCCGTGCAGATCGAGGCGAGCGTGAACTCCGGGCTGCCCGGCATCGACATCGTGGGGCTGCCGGACACCTCCGTGAGCGAATCGCGCAAGCGCATCCGCGCCGCGATCTCGAATCTGGGCATCACGCTGCCCGCGCAGCGGATCACGGTGAACCTCTCACCGGGCAGCGTGAAGAAGGTGGGCACCGCGTTCGACCTGGGGATCGCGACCGCGATCCTCGCAGCCGCGGGCCACCTGCCCACCGGTGCCGGCGCGGGCCTCGTGTTCGTGGGCGAGCTGGGCCTGGACGGGCGGCTGCACCCCGTGCGCGGGGTTATGCCGTGTGCGCTCGCGGCCGTGCGGGCGGGTTTTGGCGGCTGTGCGGTGCCGGCCGCCAACAGCGCGGAGGCGCGCCTGGTCCCGGGCCTTAAGGTGCTGGGTGCGGGCAACCTCGCCGAGGCACTCAACGCGTTGGGTGGGCAGGTGGCAGTCCCGGCCCTGCCGCCGGTGTCCTCACCGCCCAGCGCTGCGGCTTCGCGGCCCGCGACGGGTGATCTGCGCGAGGTCCGCGGCCACGGCGATGCCCGCCGAGCGCTCGAGGTCGCCGCGGCGGGCGGGCACCACCTGCTCATGATCGGCTCGCCCGGGGCGGGCAAGACGCTGCTCGCCGGGTGCCTGCCCAGCCTGCTGCCCAGGCTGAGCGACGTCGAGGCGGTCGAGGCGCTCGCCCTGCGCTCGATCGACGGCACCCTCGATGCCGCGGCCGCCGAACCCGAGCGCCAACCGCCCTTCGAGGCTCCGCACCACCGCACCTCGGCGGCGGCCATGGTGGGCGGCTCCCGGCCGGGGACCATCGGGGTGTTCTCCCGCGCCCACCGCGGTGTGCTGTTCATGGACGAGGCCCCTGAGTTCCACCGCGACGTGCTCGAGGCCCTGCGCCAACCGCTCGAATCGGGGCGCTGCGACATCCACCGCGCGTGGGGCTCGGTCTCCCTGCCCGCGCGATTCCAGCTGGTGCTGGCCGCCAATCCATGCCCGTGCGGGGCCTCGATGGGGCCGCAGGGGGCATGCTCGTGCTCGCCGATGGATCGCAGGCGCTACCGCGGCCGGCTCTCCGGCCCGCTGCTCGACCGGGTGGACATCCAGCTCGACATGCTGCCGATCGCACCGGCGGACCTGCACAGCGGGCAGCCCTCGGAGGACTCCGCATCGGTGGCCCGCCGCGTCGCGCGGGCCCGGGAGCGGCAGGCCGAGCGATTCGCCGGGCAGTCCTGGGCGCTCAATGCCCAGGCACCGGGATCCTGGCTGCGCGAGAGCTTCGCCCTCAGCCGCGCGCAGACCCAGCCGCTCGACCGGGCGCTGGAGCGCGGCTCGCTCACGATGCGCGGTTACGACCGGATCGTGCGGATCGCCGCGACGATCGCGGACCTCGATGACCGTTCGGCGCCCGATGGCGACGACCTGCTCGCAGCCCTCGTGCTGCGGACCCGGGAGGCGGCATGAGCACCGCGGTTCCGGTGGAGGAGACCACCGAGGCGGTCGCCGACCTCCTGCGCATCGCCGAACCCGGCGACCGGCTCCTGGGGGCGGCGGTCGCGCAGCTGGGCGCGGCTGAGGCACGCGACCGGATCGTGGCCCCGCGCAGCGATGACGTCGAGGCGGTCCTCCACGCCGCGGGAATCCACGGGTTGGAGGCCTCGGGTGCTGCCGCAGCTCTTGCAGTCGAACGCTGGCGCACCCGCCGGGCCGAGCTCGACGCCGCCCGGGACCTGCGGATCATGGCGCGGCTGGGCGCGCGCCTGCTGGTGCCCGGTGATGCGGACTGGCCGCGCGGCCTGGACGACCTGGGCCTCGATGCGCCGCTCGGCCTCTGGGCCCGTGGGCCCGGTTCGCTTGCCCGGCTGTGCTCAGGCTCCGTGGCGCTCGTCGGCTCGCGCGCCGCGGACGACTACGGCATCCACCTGGCCAAGTCCCTGGCGTTCGATGCGGTGGGCGCGGGTCGCACGGTGCTCTCCGGCGGCGCCTATGGGATCGATGCCGCTGCGCACACCGCGGCGCTGGTCGGCGCGCACGGTGCTAGCCACGGTGGGACAGACGGGGGAGTGGGCGCCGGAGGTGCGGGCACGGTGGCGTTCATGGCCGGCGGTGTCGATCGCTTCTACCCGCGGGGCAATGATGCGCTGCTCTCCCGCATCGCCGAGGACTGGATCGTCGTCTCCGAGGCGCCGCCCGGCGGCACCGCGATGCGCCACAGGTTCCTGCTGCGCAATCGGATCATCGCCGCCTGCGCCGCGGCCACGGTCGTGGTCCAGGCCGGCTGGCGGTCGGGGGCCATCAACACGGCCAACCGAGCGGCCGAGCTCCTCCGCCCGGTGGGGGCCGTGCCCGGCCCGGTGACCAGCACCTCGTCGGCCGGTTGCCACCGCCTCATCCGGGAGGGCGCCGCAGTGCTCATCACGGGGTACGCGGATCTCGCCGAGCTGGTGGACGACATCGATCCGACTGCCGGGCGTGCGAACGAGGACGCGCAGGCGCCGCTGCGCGCCACCGATGACCTCAGCACCGAGGAGCTGCGCGTCTACAGCGCGCTGCCGACGCGCCGGGGTGCGGAGATCAGCGCGCTCGCGGTGCGCGCCGGTCTCGACCCGCGCACCGCCATGGCCACCGTCGCCGGCCTCGAGCTCGCGGGCCTCGCCCGCCGCGGTGACCACGGGTGGACGAAGGCACGGCCGTGAGGGCCGATTGCGCCCGGGGCGCGGGTGTCAGGAGCTCCACTCGCGCACCCGGTCGCGCTACCGTTGTCCCATGGCGACTTCCCCCGCACCCGCCGATGCCGCGCCGCCCGATGGTGCGCTGCCGTCGGAGTACCGGGCCGCCCTCGGTGCGTTCGAGGAGGAGCTGCGCGTGGTCCGCGCCGCATCGGCCCACACCGTGCGCAACTACGTCGCGGACGCGCGCTCGCTGCTGTGCTTCCTGACCCGCGAATCCGGAGCAGGGGAAGTCGAATCCGTCCTGCCGCTGGACGCCGTCGAGCTGGGCAACCTGCGCCAGTGGCTGCTCGAGCTCAGCGATGCGGGGGCCAGTGCCGGCACCATGGCACGCCGCATCGCCGGCGTGCGCGCCTTCTTCGGCTTCTGCGCGCGCACGGGCCGCATCGAGCGCAACCCGGCCCTCCGGCTGGCCTCGCCCCGCACGGCCTCCCGGCTGCCCGCCGTGCTCCACCAGGAGCAGGCGCGCCGGGTGCTCGACGACACGGGGCGCACGGCCCGGGCCGGGCACGGTGAGCCGGGCCCCGCCTTCGCGCCCGGCGCCGCCAGCAACCCCAGCGAGGGTGCGGCCTCCGACGCAGGCGGCGCTCCTGACGCAGGCGAAGGAGCTCCCGACGCGGGTAAGGCCCCCTCCGCCTCCGAAGCCGCGAACCCGCGCGCGCGGGCGCTCGCCCTGCGCGATGCCGCACTCGTCGAGGTGCTCTACGCCACGGGAGTGCGCGTCTCCGAGCTCGTCGCCCTCGACCTCGGCGACATCGACGAATCCGCGGGCCTCCTCACGGTGCTCGGCAAGGGCAACAAGGAGCGGCGCGTGCCGTTCGGCACGCCCGCCCGGACCGCCCTGCGGCTGTGGCTGGCCGATGGGCGCCCGGTCCTAGCTCCGGCCTCGGGGGCTGCCGGCAGCGCGGTCTTCCTGGGTGCGCGCGGCGGCAGGATCAACGTGCGCCAGGTGCGCGAGGTCGTCCACCGGGTGACGGCGAATCGTCCCGGTTCGCCCGAGCTCTCCCCGCACGGGCTGCGGCACTCCGCCGCGACGCACCTCGTGGAGAACGGCGCCGACATCCGGCAGGTGCAGGACTACCTGGGGCACGCGAGCCTGGCGTCCACGCAGATCTACACGCACGTGTCGATGAAGCGCCTGCACGACTCCTACCGTCAGGCGCATCCGCGGGCCTGAGGTGCACCGACGGGGTGGAGGCCCGTGGGCCGGGCGCGTCCGGGGGCGATGCGCGGTCTGGCCTCGTGCAGGCCCGCGGGTGCTAGGGGTTGTGCCGCAGCTCGTGCGTGGGAGCCGTCAGCGGTCGATCAGTGGAAGAACGGGATGACGAGCCACAGGCCGAAGAGCACCAGCATGCCCACGAGGCCAAGCAGGACGATGCCCCCGGCACGGTCCGCGCTGAACGCCAGATGGCGGGAGGACTCGCTGCCCGAGGATTCGAGTGAGCGGATGTGCGCGCGGTCGAGCAGGCGCGCCCCGGAGGCCATGATGATCGAGACGAGCGCCGCGGCGGCAATCGTCACCACCGCGACGAGAACGAGGGATGTCCAGTCGATGCTCATGCTGCCGCCTTCGCGGGGTTCGCGGGCGCGGACGAGGGGATGACCGCGACCTTGTGATGGTCGTTGACGTTGTCCGCGTCGACCTTCGTCTTGCTGGCGCGGTGGAAGATGAAGCCCGCCCCGCCGGTCAGCGCCACGAGGGTGATGATGAGCCCCGCGAAGCCGCCCTGGCTCACCACGATCGCGGCGACGCCGCCCACCAGGCCCGCACCGGGCAGTGTGATGAGCCACGCCACCGCCATCTTGCCCACCACGGCCCACCGCACGGCCGTGCGCCGGCCGAGTCCGGAGCCGATGACGGAGCCCGTGGTCACGTGGGTGGTCGAGAGGGCGAAGCCCAGGTGGGACGACGCGAGGATGGCGGCCGTCGACGACATCTCCGCGGCGAACCCCTGGGGTGTCTCGATGTCCGTGACTCCGCGCCCCAGTGTGCGCATGATGCGCCAACCACCCGAGTAGGTGCCCAGCCCGATGGCGAGCCCGGCTGCGATCACGACCCACCACTGCGGTCCCGTGCCGCCGGCCTGGACGCCCGCGGCGATGAGCACGAGCGTGATGACGCCCATCGTCTTCTGGCCGTCCGAGGTGCCGTGCGCCAGCGCGACGAGTGCCGCGGAGATTCGCTGCCCATTGCGGAAGACGTTCTGCGAGTAGGTGTCCTTCGGGTTGGAGATCCGGTAGGCAAACCACGTGGCGATGGCCGCCGCGAGCGCCGCGACGACCGGCGCGATGACGGCGGGCAGCAGGATCTTCGACAGCACGGCTGCGACCTTGACGCCGTGGACGCCCGCGGTGAACACCACGGCCCCGATCAGTCCGCCGAACAGGGCATGGGAGGACGAGGACGGCATGCCGAAGAGCCAGGTGAGGAGGTTCCACAGGATGGCTCCCGCAAGCCCCGCGAACACGATCGCCGGGGTCACGAGATGCTCGTCGAAGAGGCCGTTGGAGATCGTCTTCGCGACCTCCGTGGACATGAGGGCGCCCACGACGTTGAGCACGGCCGCGATGAGCACGGCCGTGCGGGGCTTGAACGCCCCGGTGGCGACGGAGGTGGCCATCGCGTTCGCGGAGTCGTGGAAGCCGTTGGTGAAGTCGAAGACGAGGGCCGTGACGACCACGACGACCACGAGCACCACGGTGAGGGAGACTGCCATGCCGATCCTTCGTCTGGCGGGGATGGGAGCGGCGCAGACAGGCCGGGATCAATCGCGGGCGGTCGTGGACGGGGGCGCCGAGACCATTGTTCGGCCGAACAGCGCGGCGCGGCAAGCGCGAACGGGGCCTGGGCGGCTTGTTCGCCGCGAATTCATCTGGCGTCCGCTGCGCGTTCGGCTACTCGCCCCGCACCCCCGTGGGCATCGGCCCCCGAACCCGTGAGCACTCGCCTCCCGCGCCCGCTCGCACAGCGAGCCGGGCTCGCTGCTACCCGGCGCGGCGGAACTCCCAGTGCCAGGGCTCGGGCAGCGAGCCGTCCTGACGAGCCCATGCGGGGTGGATCCACCCGAAGCGCGGTGCGTTCGCGCGCATCCACGCGTGTTCGGCCGACCCGAACGAGCTGATGCCGCCGCCCAGGTCGACCGCGAGGCCCCACCCGTGGTTCGAGCGGCCGGGGGTCGCCGCCATCCGGCCCTTGCGCGCCTTGAGGATCACCTGCGTGGCGTAGTCACGATAGGCGTCGGTGACGGAGATCGGGCGCCCGAAGCGCTGCGCGAACGCCCGGGAAAGGCGGTCGAAGGCGTGCGCCCCATCGCAGCGCAGGAGCTGCCCCGGCGCCGTGGCCAACGGGCACAGTGCGGGCGCGGGGATGCGGCCGTTCGCGTGCCCGCCCCAGGCGCCCGCGCCGCTGCGGCCGTCGTCGCCCGCCGGAGCCGGGGGCGCCTCGTCCGGCGCGCGGTCGGCGGGCAGGAGGATCGACGCGTCGACGGCGAAGAAGTGCGCGGGGTTCAGGTAGTCCTTCGCGGCGTGTGCGCGCCAGACGCCCACGTGCACACAGCCGCTGGGGCAGTGGGACGGGCTCGCGACAGTACCGAGGCGCGTGCCGGGGAAGACCTCGGCGCCCCGCTTCACCGTGGCGTCGACCGCCGCGTAGGAGACGATGTGGCCCCCGACCTCCACGCTCACGCTCGGGACACCCGCTACCTTTCCGGCGAAGTGCACGGTGCCCGGCCCAGGTGAGCGGATGGGCTCACCTGGCAGCGCGGCGACATCGATGCCGCGGTGACCTGCCTCCCAGTTGTGGGCCGGCTTGTCGAAGGCCTTGACGACCTGGAAGCCCGGCACCGGCGTCACCCACGCGCCGGCCGGTCCCGCGCCCGTCTGCACCCGCGCAACGCCCGCGGTGGCCCCCAGGATGCCCAGGATGGTCAGCAGCGAACACAGCAGGCCGCTGCAGAGGGTGCGCGAGAGCACTGCCCAGGAGCGGGCCCACGGGCCAGCCGCGCTCACCCGCGCCCCTCGCAGCTCGGCCGCCCGCACACCGTGCCCGAGTGGGCCCGCACACGCGCCCGCGATCCCGACCACGCCCACGGCCGTGGGCGTGGGCGGGATGGCGGGGCCGAGGGGCGCCTCGGGAACGGTGAGCAGACGACGCAAACGGCGCGGCTGGTGCAGACGGCGCGAACGGCGGCGGGGGATGTCCATGCGGGCAGAATCGCTCGTCGGCACGCTTCCTGGGAGACCCGCGCCCCCGGCTGTGGAGGGTGCGCCCCCGCGGGGGCGTCTGTGACCTCGCCAACGCGCCCCTGTGAGTCCGCCGCTGCGGCATCGCTGCCCACGGCTGCCCGCGGCCTGCGAACAGCCCCGACTGGCCCGGATTGACGGGCCGCCGTATACTCGTAGCCAGCAGGAGCGTGTCCGCACGCCCTGACTTCGCGCATCCGAACCCCCGCACGGGCCACCGGTGCGGCCGAGGGCATCCGCATGCCGCTCGGCCGTGGGCCCGCCGCGGCGGATGCCAGGCATCAACCGAAGACACCGCACGCAGGGCCGGCCGGCCCCGCCTCGCGGCCGGACGCACTCGCCCAGGCGCGTGCCCGACGGCGCGCGGGAGCTGACCCCGGCCACGCCTCGCGCGCGGACCAACAGTGCGCCTTGTGCGCCCAGGAAGGAGTGCGTCGGCATGGCCGTCGTCACCACTCGCCAGCTGCTCGACAGCGGTGTCCACTTCGGACACCAGACCCGCCGCTGGAACCCCAAGATGAAGCGCTTCATCTTCACGGAGCGCAACGGGATCTACATCATCGATCTCCAGAAGACCCTCGGCTACATCGACACGGCCTTCGACTTCGTCAAGGAGACCGTCGCCCACGGCGGCACGATCCTGTTCGTCGGCACGAAGAAGCAGGCCCAGGAGGCCATCCAGGAGCAGGCCAAGCGCGTCGGTCAGCCCTTCGTCAACCAGCGCTGGCTGGGCGGCATGCTCACGAACTTCCAGACGATCTCCGGTCGTCTGCGCCGCCTCAAGGAGCTCGAGGAGATCGACTTCGACGACGTCGCGGGGTCGAACTACACGAAGAAGGAGCTCCTCATCCTCCGTCGCGAGAAGGACAAGCTGGAGCGCACGCTCGGCGGCATCCGCGACATGCAGCGCACCCCCTCGGCCGTCTGGATCGTGGACACGAAGAAGGAGCACCTCGCGGTGGACGAGGCCCGCAAGCTGGGCCTGCCCGTCATCGCGATCCTCGACACCAACTGCGATCCCGACGAGGTCGACTACCCGATTCCGGGCAACGACGATTCCATCCGCTCGGTCAACCTGCTCACCCGCGTCGTCGCCGACGCCGTCGCCGAGGGCCTCATCAAGCGCCACTCGTCCGATGAGGGCGGCGAGAGGAACGTCTCCGCCGTCGAGCCGATGCCCGAGTGGGAGCGCGAGCTGCTCGAGGGCTCGAACGAGTCCGCGGCCAGCGCCCCCGCCGCGACCGAGACCGTGACCGAGACGGTCACGGAGACCGCCGCCCCCGCCGGGGAGGGCTCGCAGGAGCCCACCGAGACGGTCACCGAGACCGAGACCGTGGCGGAGACGGCCCCCGAGGCCTGAGCCACCGCTGCCGCGTGAGCGCCGGCGCGGACCCGCGGGGTCCGCGCCGGCGCTCGAACGCCAGACACCGCATCCACGCCAGATACGAGGAGATCGCATGGCAAACTACACCGCTGCCGATATCAAGACCCTGCGCGAGAAGACCGGCGCCGGGATGCTCGACGTGAAGAAGGCGCTCGACGAGGCCGACGGCGACCAGGCCAAGGCCATCGAGCTGCTGCGCGTCAAGGGCCTCAAGGGCGCCACGAAGCGCGAGGGCCGCTCGACCTCGGACGGCCTCATCGCCGCCCACGTCGACGGCGGCGTCGGCACGCTGATCGAGTTCAACTCGGAGACCGACTTCGTCGCGAAGTCCGACAAGTTCATCGAGCTGGCCGAGCAGATCCTGCAGCTCGCGGTGCAGAACAACGCCGAGGACGCCGAGGCGCTGCTCGCCACCGAGGTCGACGGCAAGCCCGTCTCGCAGCTCATCACCGAGGGCGGGGCCGCCCTGGGCGAGAAGGTCGAGCTGCGCCGCGTGGGCCGCATCGCCGGCTCCGCCGTCGAGTCCTACCTGCACCGCACGAACAAGGACCTGCCCCCGCAGGTGGGCGTGCTCTTCGCCTACGCGGGCGACAACGCGGAGGTCGCGCACGACGTCGCCGTGCACATCGCCGCGATGGCGCCCAAGTACTTCAGCCGCGAGGACGTGCCCGCGGACATCGTGGAGAAGGAGCGCGAGATCGCGCTCGAGACCGCGAAGAACGAGGGCAAGCCCGAGCAGGCGCTGCCCAAGATCGTCGAGGGCCGCGTCAACGGCTTCTTCAAGGAGAACTGCCTCCTCGACCAGGGCTTCGCCAAGGAGCCCAAGAAGACCGTGGCCTCCGTCCTCAGCGAGGCCGGCGTCACCGGGTCCGGCTTCCTGCGCTTCCGCGTCGGCAGCTGATCCCGAGCTGAGCTCCCCGAGGGGGCGGGCCACCGCACGGTGGCCCGCCCCCTCGCGCGTTCTCCGGCGCCCGCCCCAACTGCCCGCCCGCCTGCCCAGCGGGCCGGCGGCCAGTCCAAGCGGCTAGACTTGGCGGGGCCCTGGAGGCCCGCCCCACGAGCATTCGAGCAAGCGCAGAGGATCAGCATGAGCAACCAGCCCGTCCACGAATCCGATCGCAGCGCCAGCCGCGTGCGCACCCACCGCCGCCGGGTGCTGCTCAAGCTCTCCGGCGAGGTCTTCGGCGGCGGGGCCGTGGGCGTCAACCCGGACGTCGTGTCCGCCGTGGCCCGGGAGATCGCGCCGACGATCCCGGACGTCGAGGTGAGCATCGTCGTGGGCGGCGGCAACTTCTTCCGCGGCGCCGAGCTCTCCCAGCGCGGCATGGACCGCACGCGCGCCGACTACATGGGCATGCTCGGCACCGTCATGAACTGCCTGGCCATGCAGGACTTCCTCGAGCAGCAGGGCGTGGACACCCGCGTGCAGACCGCCATCCCCATGTCCCAGGTCGCCGAGTCCTACATCCCCCGCCGCGCCATGCGCCACATGGAGAAGGACCGCGTCGTCATCTTCGGCGCCGGCGCCGGCCTGCCGTTCTTCTCCACGGACACGGTCGCAGCCCAGCGCGCCCTGGAGATCCACGCGGACGAGGTCCTCATCGCCAAGAACGGGGTCGACGGGGTCTACACCGCGGACCCCAAGACGGACCCGAGCGCCCAGAAGATCGACCGCATCACCTACCAGGACGCCCTCACCCGCGGGCTCAAGGTCGTCGACTCGACCGCGTTCAGCCTGTGCATGGACAACGACCTGCCCATGCGCGTCTTCGGGATGCAGGGCGAGGGCAACATGCGCCGCGCGATCATGGGCGAGGACATCGGAACCGTGGTCACGGGCGCCTGAGCCGTGCGCCGGGGCGCGAGCGCCCTATCATGAAACCCAGAGCCCCTTAGGAGAAGAAGTGATCAACGAAACCCTCGCCGAGGCCCGCCAGAAGATGGGCAAGGCCATCGACGCCACCCAGGACTCGTTCGGCTCGGTGCGCACCGGCCGCGCGAACCCGGCCCTGTTCGCCAACATCGAGGTCGACTATTACGGCGCCCCCACGCCCCTCCAGCAGCTGGCCTCGTTCCAGGTGCCCGAGGCGCGCACGCTGCTCATCACCCCCTACGACCGCGGGGCGCTGGGCAACATCGAATCGGCGCTGCGCAACTCCGACATCGGCGCGAACCCCGCCAACGACGGCAACATCATCCGCGTGGTCCTCCCGGAGCTCACCGAGGAGCGCCGCAAGGATTACGTGAAGCTCGTCAAGGGCCACGCGGAGGAGGGCAAGGTCTCCGTGCGCAACATCCGCCGGAAGGCCAAGGAGGCCCTCGAGAAGATCCAGAAGGACGGCGAGGCGGGCGAGGACGAGGTCCGCTCCGGCCTCTCGGAGCTCGAGGACCTCACGAAGAAGAAGGTCGAGGAGATCGACTCGCTCCTGGCCGCCAAGGAGAGCGAGCTGCTCGAGGTCTGATGTCCGCGGACCCGCAGGCGGCCGCCGCGGCCCCGCCGCCCAAGGACTACGGTCGCGCCGGCCGCAACCTACCGGCCGCGATCGGCGTGGGCTGCGTGCTGGGCGGCGCGGTGCTCGCCAGCCTCATCTTCTTCCCCCCGTCCTTCCTCGCGATCGCCGTCGTGGGGGTCGTCGCCGCGACGTGGGAGCTGGCCAACGCCCTCTCGCGCTCCGGCTCGCAGGTCTCGCGCCCGTCGACCATGCTCACGGGCGCGGCGATGGCCATCGCCTGCTACGTGGGCGGGCGCGAGTGGCTGTGGGTGGCGTTCACCGCCGGCACGGGCCTCATCGTGGTCGTCACGCTCCTGCGGCAGCGACCCAACGCCGTCAAGGATGTGTGCCTGAGCGTCTTCGCGCTCACCTACGTGGGCCTCATGGCCTCGTTCGTCGTGTACCTGCTCAACAAGGAGTCGGGCAACCTGCTCGTCATCTGCTTCCTCGCCCTCGTCGTGGGCTCCGACATCGGCGGCTACGTGTTCGGCGTGCTGTGGGGCAAGCACCCCATCGCCCCGCGCATCTCGCCCAAGAAGTCGTGGGAGGGCTACGCGGGCTCCGCCGTCTTCTCCACCGCGGTGGGCGTGTGCATGGCGGTCTTCGCCTTCCCGGCCCCGTGGTGGACCGGGGTGGTGCTCGGCGTGACGATCCCGGTATTCGCGACCCTCGGCGACTTCTCCGAGTCCATGATCAAGCGCGATCTGGGGCTCAAGGACATGGGCACGCTGCTGCCCGGCCACGGCGGCGTTATGGACCGCCTCGACTCCATCCTGCCCACGGCGCCCGTCGCCCTCGTCCTCTTCAGCTTCCTCCCGGGGTACCTGTGATGCCTGCACTCGATGCGCTCGCCGAGCGCCTGCCCGCCGACACCGTCATCGTCGATCCCGACGTCATGGCCCGCTACCTTCACGACGAGGCCGAGTGGGCCCCGTACGAGGCCGCGCTGGCGGTGGTCCGGCCCCGCACCGCGGCCGAGGTGCAGGCCGTGGTCCGCTGGGCCATCGCCGAGGGCGTTGCCCTCGTCCCGCGCGGCTCCGGCACCGGGCTCTCCGGCGGCGCGAACGCGCTGGCCGGCAGCGTCGTCGTCTCCCTCGACCGGATGGACCGCATCCTCGACGTCGACCCCGTCGAGCGCCTCGCCCGCGTCCAGCCCGGCGTCGTCAACGACGACCTGCGCGCCCGCGTCGCCGCCGACGGCCTGTGGTACCCACCGGACCCGGCATCGGCACCGTGGTCGTCGATCGGGGGCAACGTCGCGACGAACGCCGGCGGGCTGTGCTGCGTGAAGTACGGCGTCACCGGCCAGTACGTCGTGAGCCTCGAAGTCGTCAACGGCCGCGGGGAGCTCGTGCGGGTGGGCCGGCGCACCGCGAAGGACGTGGCCGGCTACGACCTGCGCGGCCTTTTCGTGGGCTCGGAGGGCACGCTCGGCATCATCACGGAGGTGACCGTGAGCCTGCTGCCGCTGCCGCGCGAATCGCGCGCGGTAGTGGGCTACTTCCCCGACCTCGTCTCCGCCGGGCGGGCGGTGGCGGCCGTGACCGAGGCCGGGATCATCCCCGCCGCGCTCGAGCTCGTCGACTCGTACTGCCTGCGCGCCGTGGACGAGTGGAAGAACATGGGCCTGTCCGCCGAGGCCGAGGTGCTGCTGCTGGCCTCCACCGACGTCCCCGGCGCCGCCGGCCAGGCGGAGGCCGAGGCGCTCGTGGGCTGCTTCGAGGACGGCGGGGCGACGTTCGCTGCCGTCTCGGAGACCGCGGAGGAGGCCCAGGCGTTCTTCGCCGCCAGGCGCCTGGCCTACCCGGCGCTCGAGCGGCTGGGCCCCGTCCTCACCGAGGACGTCTGCGTGGCCCGGCACAAGGTTCCGCAGGTGCTGGCCGCCATCCAGGAGATCGGCGAGCGCAACGACGTCACCCTGGCCAACATCGCCCACGCCGGTGACGGCAACCTCCACCCCCTGCTCATCACTCCCGTCGGCGACGAGGCCGCGCGCGAGCGCGCCCAGCGCGCGTTCGAGGAGATCATCTCCGCCGCGCTGGCCGCCGGGGGCACGGTCAGCGGCGAGCACGGCATCGGCCTGCTCAAGATGGGCGGGCTCGAGCGCGAGCTCAGCGCCGAGGTGCTCGCCATGCACCGCGCGCTCAAGGCCGCCCTCGACCCGCACGGGATCATGAACCCCGGCAAGGTCTTCGCCGAGCGGTAGGGCCTAGGTGTACTGCCCGGAGACGTTGATCGAGCCGCCACGGCCCTGGCGGTCGTGTAGCGACACCACAGTGGTCGTCAGACAAGTGACTGTTTCTGGGCCGGGGCTTCCCTAGGGTGGGTGCATGCCCGTTTGGCAGCCAGCTATCCCGCAAGGGTTGCGCCCCCATCTCCTTTCCTGGGTGGGGTACGACTTCACCAGTACCGACACCGTCCACCACGGGGTTCCCTCGATGGGCGTCACGGTGGTGCTGTCGCTCGGAGAGCCCATCGACTGTGGCTGGCTTCATGGCGACGCGCGGCATCTCTGTGACGTACTAGTCTCCGGCCTGCACACCACTCCGGCTCTGATCCAGTCGAGGGGACGCCAGCAGGGCCTCGAATTGTCGCTCCACCCGCTCTCGACCGGTCGGCTTCTCGGGCTGCCGGCCGGGGAACTGGCCGGCTCGATGGTTGATGTGAATGATCTCTCGTGGCCCAGGCACCTGCTCGACCAGCTGCGGCAGTCAATGTGGCCACGACGGTTCCACCTCTTGGCGGCATTCCTCACCAAGAGGCTCGAGCAGCATCCTCATGCACCGCGCGCAGACCTGGTCGAGGCACTCGCGCGGATCCATCGGACCCGAGGCACGATCCCCATCTCCGGCCTGGCTCAGGACGTTGGCCTGTCCAGACGGCGGCTCTCAAGCCTGTTCGACCTCGAGACCGGTCTCTCGCCCAAGCAGGTGGCGCGCATCGCTCGCTTCACCCATGCCAAAGACTTGGTCCAGCGTGGCGCCCAGCCCTCGGACGTCGCGGCGATGGCCGGCTACAGCGACCAACCGCACCTGTCCCGGGAATGGAAGTCGATGACTGGATGGACGCTGCGCCAGTCGAAGGACGATTTCCCATTGCTTCAAGACACCGACATGCTTCCGGCGTGAGGCTAGAGCCATGACGACACCACAGCTGTTCCACTGCCTGCGCTATACAAACGCCGATCGAGGCATCGACTTCCTCCAAGCCATCGGCTTCACCACCGCCATGATCGTGCGGGATCCTGATGACGCGACCTTGGTGGCCCATGCGCAACTTGCCTGGCGTGACAACGGGGGCATCATGCTCGGCTCTGTTCGGGACGATGACCCGCATTACGGGCCGGGGATCTGCAACCTGGTGGTCGCCAGTGATGAGGACGTGGACAGCCTCTTCGCCGCAGCCCTGGCACACGGCGCGACCACCGTCACGGAGCCCAACGACGCCCCCCACGGAGGGCGCAACGCATGTGTCGCTGACTTCGATGGCCACTGGTGGAACCTCGACTCCTACCCAGGAGCCTGAGCCGGGGAACACTCCTCGACACCGTCATGTGCCACGGCTCACGAGTTCGTGCACATCTCAATGAGCCCTGACCCACACAATCTCGCCGCCCGCGGCGGCAACTGGGACTGCCGCACCGTTAGGTGACAGTTGGGGTGTTAGGCCGCGAGGCTCACGGCCGGGTTCATGATGGTCTCGTATTCGATGGGGGTCAATCGACCCAGACGTGCCTGTCGACGGCGGCGGTGATACTTGCGTTCGATCCAGGTGACGATCGCGATCCGGAGCTCGTCGCGGGTCCGCCACCGCTTCCGGTCCAGGACGTTCTTCTGGAGCAGTGCGAAGAAGGACTCCATCGCCGCATTGTCGCCGGCGGCGCCGACCTTTCCCATTGAGCCGATGAGGTGGTGACGGTTCAGCGCGTGCACGAACTTCCGCGACCGGAACTGC
>NZ_WWEQ01000036.1 GCF_009857845.1 Brevibacterium rongguiense
GGCCGCCGCGCCCGCGAAACCGCGGGTGCGGCGGCTGCGCGTTCGGGCCAGGCGATAGACTGCCACCCGCGGGCACCCAGGGCGCCCGCGCCGCACCGGCCAGGCCACGGCGCCCTGGCGGCACGGCTGCCCGATCCGCGCCGTGGACCGCCGCACACCGTCCCGTGGACCCGATCCACACCGCGAGCCACCCCAAGGAGAACTCCGTGTCCGACCCCGTATACCTCGACGGCGCACCCATCCCGTTCGAGGAGGGCATGACGGGCACGACGCTGTTGGCCGAGCGCCCGGACGCCATCGCCATCGAGCTCAACGGCGCCCCGGCGGACCTGGCGCGCGAGCTGGCGCCCGGCGACCGCGTGGCGCCCATCACCCTGCAGGACCAGGCGGGCCTGGACATCCTGCGCCACTCCACCGGGCACGTCGTCGCCCAGGCCGTCCAGGACCTGTTCCCCGGCACGAAGCTCGGCATCGGCCCCTACATCGCGGACGGCTTCTACTTCGACTTCCAGACCGCGGAGCCCTTCACGCCCGAGGACCTCAAGAGCATCGAGAAGCGCGCGCAGCGCATCGTGAAGGAGGGCCAGACGTTCCACCGCGTCGTCGTGAGCGAGGACGAGGCGCGCACGCGGATGGCCGACGAGCCGTTCAAGCTCGAGCTGGTCGCGGACAAGGGGTCTGCCGGGGACTCCGATGCCGCGGTCGAGGTGGGCGGCGGTGAGCTGACCGTCTACGAGAACCGCAACCGCAAGGGCGAGGTCGTCTGGCAGGACCTGTGCCGCGGGCCCCACCTGCCCTCGACGAAGGCGATCGGCAACGGCTTCGCCGTGACGAAGAACTCCGCGGCCTACTGGCGCGGCGACCAGGCGAACGCGAGCCTCCAGCGCGTCTACGGCACCGCGTGGGCGAGCAAGGACGATCTCAAGGCCTACCAGGAGCGCCTCGCGGAGGCCGAGCGGCGCGACCACCGCCGCCTGGGCGCGGAGCTCGACCTCTTCTCGTTCCCCGAGGAGCTGGGCTCCGGGCTGCCCGTCTTCCACCCCAAGGGCGGCATCATCAAGCGCGAGATGGAGGACTACGTCCGCCGCCGGCACATCGAGGAGGGCTTCGAGTACGTCGGCACGCCCCACATCTCGAAGGAGTCCCTCTTCTACACCTCGGGCCACCTGCCCTACTACGGCGAGGGCATGTTCCCCGCCCTGCAGGTCGACGAGGAGCGCGACGAGTCCGGGGCCGTCGTCAAGCAGGGCACCCCGTACCGGCTCAAGGCCATGAACTGCCCCATGCACAATCTCATCTACCGCTCCCGCGGCCGGTCGTACCGGGACCTGCCGCTGCGCCTGTTCGAGTTCGGCACCGTCTACCGCAACGAGCCCTCCGGCGTGGTCCACGGCCTCACCCGCGTGCGCGGCTTCGCGCAGGACGACTCCCACTCCTACGTCGCCGAGGAGGACGCGGGCGCGGAGATCCGCCACCTGCTCGACTTCGTGCTGGGGCTGCTGCGCGACTTCGGCCTCGACGACTTCTACCTCGAGCTGTCCACGCGCGACGAGGACGGGAAGAAGAAGGACAAGTTCATCGGCTCCGACGAGGAATGGGAGCAGGCGACGCAGACCCTCGAGGAGGTGGCGCGCGAGACCGGCCTCGAACTGGTGCCCGATCCGGGCGGCGCCGCGTTCTACGGGCCCAAGATCTCCGTCCAGGCCCGCGATGCGATCGGCCGCACGTGGCAGATGTCGACGGTCCAGCTGGACTTTAACCAGCCCGAGCGCTTCGACCTCGAATACCAGGCCGCCGACGGCACCCGCAAGCGGCCCGTCATGATCCACTCGGCGAAGTTCGGCTCCATCGAGCGCTTCCTGGGCGTCCTCACCGAGCACTACGCGGGCGCGTTCCCCGTCTGGCTGGCGCCGGTCCAGGTGGTCTGCGTCCCGGTCGCCGATGCGTTTGCGCCCTACCTCGAGCGCGTCGCGGCCCAGTTGCGCGCCGCCGGGGTGCGGGTCGAGGTCGACGACTCCGATGACCGGATGCCCAAGAAGATCCGCAACGCCACGAAGCAGAAGGTCCCCTACATCCTCATCGCCGGCGGTGAGGACGAGGAGGCCGGCGCGGTCTCGTTCCGCTTCCGCGACGGCAGCCAGGACAACGGGGTGCCCGTGGCCGAGGCGGTCGAGCGGATCGTGCGCGCCATCGCCGAGCGCGCCCAGGTCTGAGCCGCGCAGGCGCGGACCCGCCGTCGTCCGAGCCCGCGCCAGCCCGGCCGGCGCCTCGGCGGCCCGGCCCTCCCGGGAGCCCCATCGTCGGGGCGGCACCGCGGGGGCCGGCCGACACTCCCGCGCACATCCCGCCCCCGTACCCTGGCATCCTGTCCGCCCAGCCGAAGGAGACGCCCATGGCAGACACCGACGCAGCCCCGAGTCCCGCCGCCTCGGGCACCACAGCCGACCCAGGCGCCACAGCCGACCCAGGCGCCCCGGCAGGCATCCCCGAGCCCGAGGCCGCGGCCGGCTTCCCCGGCGAGCCCGACGGCCTGCAGCGCCTGTGGACCCCGCACCGCATGGTCTACATCGGCGGCGAGGACAAGCCCGCGGACGCGAGCACCGGGCAGTGCCCGTTCTGCGCGGCGCCGGCGCAGGGCGACGACGCCGCGGCCCTCATCGTGGCCCGCGGCACCAGCGTCTACGCGATCCTCAACCTCTACCCGTACAACCCGGGCCACCTGCTCGTGTGTCCCTACCGCCACGTTGCGGACTACACGGAGCTCACCGAGGAGGAGACGGTCGAGCTGGCCCACTTCACGCAGCGGGCCATGCGCGTCATCCGCAGCGTGTCCCATCCGCACGGGTTCAACCTGGGCATGAACCAGGGCGGGGTCGCCGGCGCCGGCATCGCCGCCCACCTCCACCAGCACGTCGTGCCGCGCTGGGGCGGGGACGCGAACTTCCTGCCGATCATCGCGCAGACCAAGGCGCTGCCCCAGGTGCACGCGGACGTCCAGCGCCTCTTCTCCGAAGCCTGGGACGCCGCATGAGGCCCGCGGACGTGCCGCTCATCGCCACCGCCGCGGACCCGGTGGACACGGACTCCGGCCCCCTTTTCGTGCTCCGCCGCCCCGACCTCGAGACCGATTCCTATCCCTCCCAGGTCTTCCGGGCCGCCCCGGAGACCGTGCGCGTGAGCCACGGCTGGGCCGACTTCGGACTGCAGCGCGCCGCGGATGCGCCGGTGTGGGGCCTGCTGCGGGCCGAGGCTCCCGGGCAGGCGCCCCAGCTGCACGTGGGGGAACACCCGGGCGCGGTGCGCCGCGTCAGCGACTTCCACCTGGGCGTCTCCGCATTCGCCCTGAGCGCCGATGGCCGCACGGCGCTCGCGGTCGCCCGCATCCCGGAGGCCGGCCGGTACGGCACGGACCCGGACGTGGGCCCCGCCGCCGAGGCGCCCCGCCGGATCGTTCACTCCGACTACCTGGCCAACGGGCTGGGCTACCTGCGCGACCGCCCGGCCCAGGCGTTCCGCATCGACCTGTCCGAGCCGGGGGAGGAGCTCACCGGCCTGCTCGGCGGCACGGCCACCGCCCCCGCCCTCGCGCTCGCGTGGCCGGGTGCGGACGTCGCCGATCCCCAGCTGCGCCCCGACGGCACCGCCAGTGCCATCGCCGCGGTGGCCCACGGCGCGCAGACACCGGACCTGCGCTCGACGGTGTGGCTGCTCGACGAGCAGACCGCCCGCCCGCTCGACCTGGGCGACCTCGCCGTGAGCGCGCACCGCTGGATCGACGACACCCGCCTCGCCTTCCTCGCGTCCGACCGCTCCGCGCGCCCCACGGACTTCGTCGCCCAGCTGGGCGGCCTCTTCCTCCACGACACGGCCACTGGCGCCACCGTGCGCCTGACGGACCCGGACGACATCGACCTGGGCGGGCCGCTGCGCATCCACGACGGCCGCGCGTGGGCGCTGCTCACCGAGGACGGCGGCGTGCGGGCCGTTGCACTCGACCTGCCCGCAGGGCTCGACGGCGCGCCGTGCCTGGGCCGCGGGGACCTCGAGCCGCTCACCCCGGCCGACCACGTGGTCACGGGCTTCGACCCCACGGGCGGGCGCCTCGTGTGGACCGCGGAGACCCCGGAGCGCACCGCCGCCGTCTTCGCCGCCGCGGCCGCAGGCTCCGCGGATACCAAGCCCGCGGCCCGGCAGCTCTGGGCGGCCACGGCCCCGACCGACATCGCGATGCCCCGGCGACTCGTGGCCCAGGGCGCGGGCGGGGAAGTGCACGGGTGGCTCGCGGTGCCCCCGGGCGAGGGGCCCTTCCCCGTCATCCTCAACATCCACGGTGGGCCCTTCGCCCAGTACACCCACGCGCTGTTCGACGAGACGCAGGTGCTCACGGGCGCCGGCTACGCCGTGGTCTATGCCAACCCCCGCGGCTCGGCCGGGCGCGGCCGCGCATGGGGCAAGGCCGTCCAGGGCGACTTCGCGGAGCCGGCCGCCGCTGACGTGCTGGCGGTCCTCGACGCGGCGCTCGATGCCGACGAGCGGCTGGACCGCGCGCGCCTGGGCGTGCAGGGCGGCTCGTACGGCGGCTATCTCACCGCCATGGTCATCGGCTCCGACCACCGCTTCCGCGCCGCGATCATCGAGCGCGGTTACCTGGTGCCGCACTCGTTCACCGGCACCTCGGACATCGGCACCTACTTCAGCGAGGAGTACACGGGCGCGGACCCCGCGCGCATCCGCGCGCAGTCGCCGCTGCGCGCGATCAAGGGCACGCGCACCCCCGCGCTCGTCATGCACTCGGAGCAGGATCTGCGCTGCCCGCTCGAACAGGGCCAGCAGATGTACCTCGCGCTGCAGCGGGCCGGCGTGGAGACGGAGATGCTCGTCTTCCCGGGGGAGAACCACGAGCTCTCCCGCTCGGGCCGCCCCCGCCACCGCGTCCAGCGGTTCGAGGCGATCCTCCAGTGGTGGCGGCGCTTCCTGCCGGCCGATCGCGGCTGAGATGCTCAACGGGCTGGCGCGCGCCGCGTTCACGCGGCTCTTCTCGCCCCTGGCCGCGCTGCTCCTGCGGCTGGGGCTGGGGCCCGATGCGGTCACGGTGATCGGCACCGTGGGCGTGTGCGCCGGCGCGCTCGTGTGCTATCCGCTCGGCCAGCTGTTCTGGGGCACCGTCGTCATCACGTTCTTCGTCTTCTGCGACATGCTCGACGGGATTATGGCCCGGCAGCTCGGCCGGACCACCGTGTGGGGCGCGTTCCTCGACTCCACGCTCGACCGCCTGGCCGATTCGGCGGTCTTCGTGGGCCTGGCGCTCTGGTACTTCCTGGGGGCGCGGGACCCGCTGACCGCGCTGCTCGCGCTGGGCTGCCTCGTCATGGGCTCGCTCGTGTCCTATGTCCGGGCCCGCGGCGAGGCGCTGGGAGTGCGCGCCTCCGGCGGCATCGCCGAGCGCGCCGACCGCCTGCTCGTCACCCTCGTCGTCACGGGCCTCGTGGGCCTGGGACTGCCTGCTATCGTACTGACAATCGCCCTGGCGGTCCTGGTCGTGCTGTGCGCGATCACCGTCGCCCAGCGCATGGCGGCGGTCCATTCGCAACTGCACGCTCAGGAGGAATCCGCATGAAGTTCCGCGAGGCCGCGCGCGTCGTGCTGCTCAACGCCCGGAACGAGGTCTTCCTCCTCCAGTCCAAGGACCTCGACGATCCCGCGAGCCGCTTCTGGCAGCCGTGCGGGGGCGGGGCGGAGCTGGGGGAGAGCCCGCGCCAGACCGCGGCCCGTGAGCTGGCCGAGGAGGCCGGCGTCGAATGCGAGCCGGTCGAGCTGCTCGGGCCCCTGGCCACCCGGCACGCGGTGCTCGATTTCGCGCGCAAGCGCCACGAGCAGGACGAGGTGTTCTTCGGGATCCGCATCGACGAGGAGCTCGACTTGAGCGATGCCGTCTGGACGGAGATGGAGAAGCGGGTCATCGTCGATGCCCGCTGGTGGTCGCGCGAGGAGCTGCTCGCCACCGAGGAGACCGTCTACCCCAGCCGCCTGCCCGAGCTCATGGACCTCGTCGCCCAGGGGCGAACGCCCGCGCAGCCCCTCGAGATCGGCTGAGCAGCACCGCTGCGCAGCGTCGGGGCCGCGACGCCCCCGGCGGCCCAGGGGTGAGGCGCCGGGCCCGCCCCGCTAGACTGGTGTGCCTAAGACTCCCCGTCCCTCACCGCCAACGCTAAGGAGACATGCGTGTCCGGTCACTCCAAGTGGGCAACGACGAAGCACAAGAAGGCCGCGATCGACGCCAAGCGCGGCAAGCTCTTCGCCAAGCTCATCAAGAACATCGAGGTCGCCGCGCGCAACGGCGGCGCCGACCTGGCCGGCAACCCCACGCTCTTCGACGCGGTGCAGAAGGCGAAGAAGTCCTCCGTGCCCAACGACAACATCGAGCGCGCCGTCAAGCGCGGCGGCGGGCTCGACGGCGGGGCCGTGGACTACCAGACGATCATGTACGAGGGCTACGCCCAGGGCGGCGTCGCGCTGCTCATCGAGTGCCTGACGGACAACCGCAACCGCGCGGCCTCCGAGGTGCGCGTCGCGGTGACCCGCAACGGCGGTTCGATGGCCGACCCCGGCTCCGTGGCGTTCAACTTCAGCCGCCGCGGCGTCGTCGAGGTCCTCGCCTCCGAGGCCGATGAGGACGCGATCCTCGAGGCCACGCTCGACGCGGGAGCCGAGGAGGTGCGCCTGAGCGGCGAGACCTACGAGGTGCTCTCCGAGGCCACGGACCTCGTCGCGGTGCGCACCGCGCTGCAGGAGGCGGGCATCGACTACGAGTCCGCCGAGTCCTCGTTCGTGCCCAACCTCGAGGTGCCCCTCGACGCGGACACCGCCCGCAAGGTCTTCAACCTCATCGATGCGCTCGAGGACTGCGACGACGTGCAGAACGTCTACTCCAACGCCGACGTCTCCGACGAGGTGCTCGCGGCCCTCGAAGCCGAGGACTGAGCCGCGCCGTGCGCATCCTGGGCGTCGATCCCGGCCTCACGCGCTGCGGTCTGGGAGTCATCGACGCCGCGCACGTGAGCCGGCCCGGGCTCGTGGCCGTCGACGTGGTGCGCACGCCGGCCGACGCCTCCGTCGACGTGCGGCTGGGCGAACTGGCCGACCGCTTCGAGGTCTGGCTCGACGACCACCGGCCGGACGTCGTGGCGATCGAGCGCGTCTTCGCCCGCAGCGACGTCTCGACGATCATGGGTACCGCCCAGGCCTCCGGCCTCACGATGGGCCTGGCGGCCCGCCGCGGGATCCCCGTGAGCATGCACACCCCATCGGAGGTCAAGAAGGCGATCTCCGGCAACGGGCGCGCGGACAAGAAGCAGATGACCCACATGGTCACCCGGATCCTGCGCCTCGAGACCGCCCCCAGGCCCGCCGATGCCGCCGATGCGCTGGCGCTGGCGATCTGCCACCTGTGGCGCGGGGCCGGGGGCGGCGCCTCCACTCCCGGGGCCGCGAAGGACGTCCTGGCCCGCCGCGCCGCCGGCCGCCAGGGCGCGGGGCTGACCCGCGCGCAGGAGCAGTGGGCCCAGGCGCTGCGCACCGGGCGGCGCTGAGGCAGCGGGCCGAGGCGCCGAGCTGCGGCGCTGCGCCGCCGGGCCCGCGGGCGCGCCCATCCCGCGCGATGTCACCGGGGCGCGCTACGATGGCCGTATTCGTACATTCGTTCGCCTGCGCCCGCAGGCCTGAGGAGACCGCGTGATCACCTATCTCGAGGGCGTCGTGCGCGCCATCGGCCCGGACTCGCTCACCATCGTGACCGCCGGCGTCGGCCGGGAGGCCTTCGTCGTGCCCGCCCTGGCCGCGCGGGCCCGGCTGGGCGCCGAGCTGTCGATCCACACCTTCCTCGTCGTCCGCGAGGACTCGCTGACCCTGTTCGGCTTCGACAGCGCGGACGAGCGCAGCGTCTTCGCCACCCTGCAGACGATCTCCGGGGTGGGCCCCAAGCTCGCACTGGCCGTGCTGTCCGTGCTCGGCCCGGACGACCTGCGCCGCGCGGTCGCCGATGCCGACGAGGCGGCGCTCACCCGCGTGCCCGGGATCGGCAAGAAGGTCGCGGCCCGGCTCATGCTCGAACTCGGCTCGCGGCTCGACCGCCTGCCGGCCCCCGGCTCCGGCACAGCATCCGCGCCCGGTGCCGCGCCCGCGGTCGATGAGGTCGTCGGGGCGCTTGTCGGCCTGGGCTGGAAGGAGGCGGCGGCCCGCGAGGCCGTCGAGGCCACGCGCAGCGCTGAGCCCAGCGCCGGCGTGCCGCAGCTGCTCAAGGCCACCCTGCGCGCGCTGGGCGGCCAGCGGTGACCGACGGCTACGAGGTGGACTTCGGCGGCGAGGACCCAACGGGAGCCGAGCTCGAGCGGCTCATGCGCGGCGATGCCGGCGATGCCGAGCGCCAGGCGGAGGCGGCGCTGCGGCCCCGCGGCCTCGGCGACTTCGTCGGCCAGCCGCAGGTGCGCGACCAGCTCTCGCTCGTGCTCGACGCCGCGCGCGCCCGCGGCCGCGCGCCGGACCACGTGCTGCTCTCCGGCCCGCCCGGGCTGGGCAAGACCACGCTCGCGATGATCGTCGCGCACGAGATGCGCGCGCAGATCCGCATCACGGCGGGCCCCGCAGTCCAGCACGCGGGGGACCTGGCCGCGATCCTGTCCTCCCTGGAGGAGGGCGAGGTGCTCTTCATCGACGAGATCCACCGGATGGCCCGCGCGGCGGAGGAGATGCTCTACGTCGCGATGGAGGACTTCCGGGTCGACGTCATCGTCGGCAAGGGCCCGGGCGCCACGGCGATCCCGCTCGACCTGCCCGCATTCACGCTCGTGGGCGCCACCACCCGCTCGGGCCTGCTGCCCGCCCCGCTGCGCGACCGCTTCGGCTTCACGGGCCACCTCGACTTCTACACGGCCGACGACCTCACGACCGTGCTGCGGCGCTCGGCCGCGATGCTCGGCATCGATGCCGAGCCCGCCGGGCTCGTCGAGATCGCCGGGCGCTCGCGCGGCACCCCGCGGATCGCCAACCGCCTGCTGCGCCGCGTACGGGACTGGGCGCAGGTGCGCGGCTCCGGCCGCGTGGACCGCGCCGCGGCCCGCGCGGCGCTGACGGTCTACGAGGTCGACGAGCGCGGCCTCGACAGACTCGACCGCGCGGTGCTCGGCGCGCTGTGCCGGCGCTTCGACGGCGGCCCGGTGGGCCTGTCGACGCTGGCGGTCTCCGTGGGGGAGGAGGCCGAGACCGTCGAGGAGGTCGCCGAGCCCTTCCTCGTGCGCGAAGGGCTCATCTCCCGCACGCCCCGGGGGCGCGTCGCCAGCCGCGAGGGCTGGGCGCACCTGGGCCTCACGCCCCCGGGCGAGCCCACGGCCTGATCCGCCCGGCGATTGCGCAAAGAAGGTGTATCGCAACTAGACTGGGGTACCGGCTCGCAATGCCCTGGCCCATCCGCCGTCTGGAAAGGCATCTGATCCCGTGGATCCCACGCTCATCTTCATCGTCGCCATCGGCGCCATGCTCATCTTCTTCATGTTCAACTCGCGCAAGAAGCAGAAGGCGCGCGCGGAGCAGATCTCGAACAACATGGTGCCCGGAGCGCGCGTGATGACGAGCTTCGGCCTCTTCGGCACCGTCACCGAGGTCTCCGACGACGGCCTCAAGGTCACCATCGAGTCGGGCCCGGGCACGACCCTCGTCGTCCACCGCCAGGCCATCGGCCAGATCGAGCCGCCCGAGTCCGAGGCCGTCGCCGGTGGCGTGGACCTGGGCAAGGACGACGCCGCGGTGCAGGAGGCGCCCGCCGGCTCGTCCGCCGCCGGAGCGAGTGCCGCAGGCGAGCGCGAGCCCGTCTCCGCCGACGCCGAGGACGATGCCGACGAGTCGGGCCGCATCACGGATGCCGAACTCGACGCGATGAACGCCGAGCGCGCCCGCCGCGGCGCGGCCGGCGATGACGAGTCCGACGACCAAGGCCGGGCCGCTGGGGCCGGCAAGGGCGCCGACGCCGGCGACGGAGAGACGGAGCCCGCGACCACCGCCGGCGAGCACACCGCCGACGAGCACGCCGAGTCCCAGGTGACCGGCACCGAGGGCGCGCAGGCCGGCGAGTCCGCCACCGCCGACAGCGAGGACGTGGACGAAGCGCCGGGCACCGAGCTGCCCGAGAACCGCACCGACCACCTCACCCCCGCCGACCGCAGCCTCTCCACGGACGCCTCCGAGCCGAAGCCTGCGCTGCAGACCGACGACGAGAGCGACGCGGAGACCCCGGCGCGCGTCGACGACGACGGCGAGCACGGCGCCCGTGCGTCCGCTGCCGATGCGGAGCAGGAGGCTCCCGAGGCCGCGGCCGAGGCGGCGGAGAAGACGACGGACGCCGACCACGCCTCGGACCGCGACGCCGAGCCCGGTGTGGGCGATGACCCGGAGGCGGGCCCCGCCAAGCGCTGAGCGCCCCCGCCCCGCCCCTCCTCGACTCAACCGAAAGTACACACGTGGCAGCAACCGACAGCAGACCGCGCCCCGGCCTGCGCTTCATCTGGCTCACCATCATCACCGCGCTGCTGACGGCCGCGATCGCCGCCGGGGCCCTGTGGTCCAACGCGACGTGGGCGCCCAAGCTCGCGCTCGACCTCGAGGGCGGCACGTCGATCATCCTCGAGCCGCAGGTGAAGGACCAGCAGGTGACGAAGGAGCAGCTGCAGCAGGCGGTGGCGATCATCCGCCAGCGCGTGGACTCCACCGGCGTGAGCGAGGCGGAGATCAACACGCAGGGCGACCGCAACATCATCGTCAACCTGCCCGGCAACCCGGACGAGCAGACCCGCGAGCTCGTGCGCTCCTCGGCCCAGCTGGCCTTCCGCCGCGTGGCGGCCGTCGGTGCCCCGGGCGTCGAGGGCCAGGACGGGGCGAGCTCGCCGGCGAGCACCGGCCCCTCGCTGTCGAAGGAAGACCAGAAGAAGCTCGACGAGCTCACCAAGCAGGACGGGCAGACCCCGAATGCCGGCGGCTCCGTGACGCCCCGGGCGCAGGCGGCTGCCGCGAGCACGGGACAGGCGAGCCCGTCCGCCAGCGCCTCGGCGCCCCAGGAGGGCCAGCAGGGCACCGGCGACGACGCCAAGCGGCCGGTCTTCGATCCGGAGAAGGACCAGTCCTGGGCCACCGCGGAAATCCTCAAGCAGTACCAGTCGCTGGACTGCACGAACCCGAAGAACCGCACCGGCGGCGCAGCGGGACCGGCGGACAAGCCCATTGTCGCGTGCTCCTCGGACGGGGACGCGAAGTACGTGGCCGGCCCGGTGGAGATCTCCGGCGACCACGTCTCGGATGCCTCGTTCGGTTACCAGACCTCGTCCACCGGCAACCAGACGAACGAGCCGGCCGTGAACATGGAGTTCGACCCCACGGGCACCGAGCAGTTCAAGCAGATCACGACGGAGATCACGAACAAGCAGCAGCCGTACAACCAGTTCGCCATCGTGCTCGACGGCCTCGTGCTCTCCGCCCCGGTCTCGCAGGCCCAGATCAACGACGGCCACGCGCAGATCACCGGCAACTTCACCGAGCAGTCCGCCCAGACGCTGGCCAGCCAGCTGAAGAACGGCGCGCTGCCCATCAGCTTTCAGGTCCAGAGCGAGGAGCAGATCTCGCCGACCCTGGGCTCGGACTACCTGCAGAAGGGCCTGCTCGCCGGCGCGATCGGCCTGGGCCTCGTGGTCCTCTACTCGCTCCTGCAGTACCGCGTGCTGGGGCTCGTGACCGTCTCCAGCCTCGTAGTGGCGGGCGTGCTGACCTACCTGCTGCTGCTGTTCGTGTCCTGGCGCTACGGGTACCGGCTCTCGCTGGCCGGCGTCGCGGGCATCATCGTGGGCATCGGCATGACCGCGGACTCCTTCATCGTCTACTTCGAGCGCGTCCGCGATGAGCTGCGCGAGGGCAGGCGCCTCCTGTCCGCGGTGGAGGTCGGCTGGGACCGCGCGAAGAAGACGATCTACGCCTCGAAGGCCGTCAACATGCTCGCCGCCGTCATCCTCTACGTCCTGGCGGTGGGCAGCGTGCGCGGCTTCGCGTTCACCCTGGGGCTCACGGTCATCGTCGACGTCCTCGTCGTCGTGCTGTTCACCCACCCCATGCTCCAGGCCCTGGCGCGCACGCGGTTCTTCGGCGAGGGCCACCCGATGTCCGGCATGGACCCGCGCCAGCTGGGCGTCAGCCAGGCTGCCTACCGGGGTGCGCTCAACCTCGACCTCGATGCCGCGCGCGCCTCTTCGAAGTCCGGCGGATCGTACCGGGAGGCCAAGAAGCGCCAGGCCGCCGCCGATCGACGTTCGGGCGAGTCCGCGGGCTCGACCACCGCGCTCAAGGACCGCGGGGCCACGGCGGCGCCGGCCGAGCCCGCGGAGCGCACCGCGGCGCCCGACGAACGGGCCGGCGCGCAGCAGCCGGGCCAGAAGGAGCGCGGCAAGCCGAAGAAGCGCGACCGGGCGGGCGGCGCCTCGGGCGCGGGCCTGAGCCTGGCCGAGCGCAAGGCGCAGCGGCAGGCGGGGGCCGACGACGACGGCCTGCTCGCCGACGACGAGGGGAAGGACTCCTGAGATGAAGCGGTTCTTCGCATGGGGCAATGACCTGCACTCCGGTGCCCGCTCGATCCCCTACGTCGGCAAGGCCAAGCTCTGGCTGTCCATCGCGCTCCTGCTCGCCATCCTCTCCGCCCTCGTGCCGGTGCTGGGCGGCGGCTTCAACCTGGGCATCGCGTTCCGCGGCGGCTCGGAGTTCCAGCTGGCCAACGTCCCGGCCGCCTCGATGACGGCCGATGCGGCCACCACGGTCAACAAGGCGGTCCCGGATGCCGACCCCACGGTCGTGCCCACCTCGGACTCCTCGCTCAAGATCGACACCCGCCAGCTCACCGATGACCAGATGCAGCAGGTCCGCGAGTCGCTCATCAGCACGTTCAAGGTGCAGAACTCTGATGTGACCTCCACGTTCATCGGCCCGCAGTGGGGCCACGACGTGACGAACAAGATGATCCGGGCGCTCGTCATCTTCGTGGCGATCGCGATGGTCGTCATGGCGCTGTACTTCCGGACGTGGAAGATGTCCGTGGCCGCGATCGTGGGCCTCGTCTTCGTCATGCTCCTCACGATGGGCATCTACGCGATCACGGGCTTCGAGGTCACTCCGGAGGCCATCATCGGCTTCCTCACCGTGCTCAGCTTCTCCCTCTACGACACGGTCGTGGTCTTCGACAAGATCCGGGAGAACACGACGAACTTCAAGGACAACCGCACCGCGACGTTCGCCGAGCTCGTCAACCTGGGCATCAACCAGACGACGGTGCGCTCGATCAACACGACAGTGATCGCCGCCCTGCCGATCGGCGCGATCCTCTTCATCGGCGTGTTCCTGCTGGGCGCAGGCACGCTCACGGACATCTCGCTGTCGCTGTTCGTCGGCACGATCGTCGCCGCCGCCTCGACGCTGTTCGTCGCCTCGCCGCTCTACGCGGTGCTGCGCAGCCGCGAGAAGGCGGTGCGCGAGCAGGAGGCCCGCGTGCTCGAGTACCGCCGCGAGCACGGGCTGCCCGACCGCGCCCCGGAGCACGCGAAGGCCTGAGCCCCGGCTCCCGCCGCCCACCGCGCCGACCGGTGCGGTGGGCGCGCGCATTCATCCGCCCCGCTGGCCCTGGCGGGCCCATTGGCCCCGCTGGCCCTGGCGGGCCCATTAGCCCCGCAGGCCCCAGTTGGCCCACCGGCCCCTTTGGCCCCGCCGTCCGCGCTGGCCCCGCCGGTTCCACCGGGTGCGGTCGGTTCCCGCCGGTGCGGCCGTGCAGCGGCCCACCAGGTCCCTTGTACGATGGGACAACCGAACGAAGGGGGGCACGATGGCCGAGCAGACCGAGGGCATCGCGGGCCGGCGCCCGCGCGGAATCTCCCGCCTGGCCTTCTGGACCGCCCGCAGCCAGCACAGCCCCCAGTACCCGCAGGCGCTGGGCCCCCTGCTCCAGGCCGTCGAGTACAACCACCCGCGCGCGGACGTCGACATCATCCTGCGCGCCTACCGGGTGGCGGAGAAGCACCACCGCGGCCAGATGCGCAAGAGCGGCGACCCCTACATCACGCACCCCGTCGCCGTGGCGACGATCCTCGCGGAGATCGGCATGACGCCGGTGACCCTGGCCGCCGCGCTGCTCCACGACACGGTGGAGGACACCGACTACAGCCTCGCCCAGCTCACCGACGAGTTCGGCGAGGAGGTCGCCGTCATGGTCGACGGCGTGACGAAGCTCGACAAGATCGAGTACGGCCAGGCGGCGCAGTCGGAGACCGTGCGCAAGATGATCGTCGCGATGTCGCGCGACATCCGCGTGCTCGTCATCAAACTCGCCGACCGCCTCCACAACGCGCGGACCTGGAAGTACGTGCCGGCCGCCTCCTCGGAGCGCAAGGCCCGCGAGACGCTGGACATCTTCGCCCCCCTCGCGCATCGGCTGGGCATGAATACGATCAAGTGGGAGCTCGAGGACCTCTCGTTCCAGGTCCTCCACCCCAAGGTGTACTCGGAGATCGTGCGGCTCGTCGCCGAGCGCACGCCCGAGCGTGAGAAGTACCTGGGCATCGTGTCCAAGGAGCTCAACGAGGAGCTCGCGGAGTCCTCGATCACCGCCCACATCTCCGGGCGGCCCAAGCACTACTACTCGATCTACCAGAAGATGGTGGTCCGCGGCCACGAGTTCGCCGACATCTACGACCTCGTGGGCGTGCGCGTGCTCGTCGAGTCCGTGCGCGAGTGCTACGCGGTCCTCGGGCTCGTCCACGCCCGCTGGTCCCCGGTGGCCGGGCGGTTCAAGGACTACATCGCGATGCCGAAGTACAACATGTACCAGAGCTTGCACACGACCGTGATCGGCCCCTACGGCAAGCCCGTGGAGATCCAGATCCGGACGCTCGAGATGCACCGGCGCGCCGAGTTCGGCGTCGCGGCGCACTGGAAGTACAAGGACCGGGGGAGCGCGAACCCGCAGGCGCTCAACGCCGCGGGCAAGCGCACGGCCAAGGTGGGCGATTCCGGCGAGGTCGACCAGGTCGCATGGCTGCGCCAGCTGCTCGACTGGCAACGCGAGGTCTCCGACCCCGACGAGTTCCTCGACAACCTGCGCTACGAGGTCAACTCGCAGGACGTCTACGCCTTCACGCCCAAGGGCGACATCATCACCCTGCCGGCGGATTCGACGCCCGTGGACTTCGCCTACGCCGTGCACACCGAGGTGGGCCACAAGACGATGGGCGCACGGGTCAACGGCCGCCTGCTCACGCTCGACACGAAGCTCAAGAACGGCGATGTCGTCGAGGTCTTCACCTCCAAGGACGAGAACGCGGGCCCCAGCCGCGACTGGCTGTCCTTCGTCGCCTCGCCCCGGGCGCGCAACAAGATCCGCCAGTGGTTCTCCAAGGAGCGCCGCGAGGAGGCGATCGAGAACGGCCGCGAGCAGCTCGCCCGCGCCATGCGCCGCCACCACCTGTCGGCCGAGCGCCTCATGAGCCAGGAGGCGCTCCAGCTCGTCGCCTCCCACCAGCATCAGCCGGACGTCTCCTCGCTCTACGCCCAGATCGGCAACGGGACGGTCTCCGCCGCGCACATCGTCGACCTGCTCGCCAAGGAGGTCGCGGGGGAGGACGAGGCCGATGCCGTCACGGAGCTGCCGCCGACCAACCGCGCCGGCAAGTCGCGCGGCCACCACTCGTCGACGGACGGGGTGCGCGTCAAGGGCGCCGATGACATCCTCGTCAAGCTCGCCCGCTGCTGCACCCCGGTGCCGGGCGACGAGATCATCGGCTTCGTCACCCGGGGCGCCGGGGTGTCCGTCCACCGCACCGACTGCACGAACGTCGCGAGCCTCGAGCGCGAGCCCGAGCGCATCGTCGACGTCGAGTGGGTCCAGAAGGCCAGCGGCGTCTACCTCGTCCAGATCCAGGTCGAGGCGCTCGACCGCGCGGGCCTGCTCTCCGACATCACGAAGGTGCTGAGCGAGACCCACGTGAACATCCTCTCCGCCTCCGTCGCCACCTCCCGTGCGCGCGTGGCCCAGTCGAAGTTCGTCTTCGAGATCGGCGATGCCAGCCACCTCGACACCGTGCTCAGCGCGGTGCGCAAGGTCGACGGCGTCTTCGACGTCTACCGCATCACGGGTGGCTGAGCTCGGCCGGCGGCCGCCCGCGCGCCCCGCTGAGCGCCGCGCGCACGCGCCCCAGGTGCGGGCGGCCGCGCTGGGCGCCGACGAGCGCGGCGAACGCCTCCACCTGGCCCGCCGGCACATCCCGGAGCAGCTCCCGCAGGGCATGGGCCCAAGCCGCCCGCACGGCCGCGGCCCCGGTGTCGGCGCTCCCGGTACCACTGCCCGCGTCGCTGGCCCCGCCGGCGTCTCCTCCGGCCGGGGGCGCGGGCGGCTCGGCCACGATCCGCACGGCCTCGTCGTAGAGGGTGCGCAGCCCGGCGGTGAGCGGCAGTCCCGCGAGCTCCGCCGTGTCCTCCGGGCCCACCGTGCGCTCGAAGACGCTGCAGCCGGGCGGTTGGGTGCGCAGCCGGCGGCGGGTGCGCGTCGTGAGCTCGTCCACGGCGGGGCCCGTCCCGGCGCCCCACCACACCCAGTGCGCGCTCGCGTGGGAGTAGACGAGCCCGCGCCGGGGCGGCGGGCCCAGGGCGCGGATGCGCAGCTCCGGGTCGACCACCGCGCCCGCGGGCACCCAGCACCGCGGCGTCAGCCGCACCAGCACCCCGTCGAGCGTGAGCCCCATGAGCTCGGAGTACGGCAGGGGTTCGCCGGGGCGCAGCAGCTGGGTCATCCGACCAGCGTGGCGAGCCGGCGCCGAAAGCGGAAGGCCCCGCCGTCACCTGTGGATGACGGCGGGGCCCGGCGGCGGTGCTGCAGCGGCTGGCCTCAGCCCATTTCCTGGGCGGTCTTCGCCAGCTGCTCGTACCAGGCCTGCTTCGTATCGAGCGCCTCCTGGGCGCGGGCGAGCGCGGCGCCGTCGCCCGAGGCGCGGGCCTGCTCGACCAGCGCGCGCAGCTGCGCGAGCTGCTCCTCGAGCTGGGAGAGCATGCCGGAGGTGCGGGCCTTCGTCTCCGGGTTGGTCTTGCGCCACTGCTCGTTCTCCGCGGCCGCCAGGGCCTTCTCGACCTCGCGCAGGCCGCCCTCCATGCGCCCCATGGCCGCGCGGGGCACCTTGCCCGCGTCCTCCCACTCGTCCTGGATGGTCCGCAGCCGGGCCTTGGCCTGGGTGGGGTCCGTGATGGGCAGCAGGGCCCTGGCCTGGGCGAGCAGCTCCTCCTTGCGCACAAGGTTCTGTGCGTACTCGGCGTCGACCTCCTCGTCCTTCTTCGAGCGGGCGGCGAAGAACACGTCCTGGGCGGCGCGGAACTTCGCCCACAGCGCGTCGTCGTCCTTGCGCCCGGCGCGCGGCGCGGCCTTCCAGCGGTCCATGAGGTCGCGGTACTTCGCGGAGGTTTCCCGCCAGTCGGTCGAGGCGGAGAGCGCCTCGGCCTCGGCGACGAGCTTCTGCTTGGCCTTCTTGCCCTCGGCGTTGCGCTTGTCGAGGTCGGCGAAGAACTCGCGGCGGTGCTTGTCGAACGTGTTGCGGGCCTTCGAGAAGCGGCCCCACAGCTCCTGGTCCTGGCTGCGCGGCAGCTTGGGGGTGGATGACTGCAGGCGCTTCCACTCCTCGAAGAGCTCGCGCATGCGCGCACCCGAGTTCTTCCACTGC
This sequence comes from Brevibacterium rongguiense, assembly GCF_009857845.1. Classification (GTDB taxonomy): domain Bacteria; phylum Actinomycetota; class Actinomycetes; order Actinomycetales; family Brevibacteriaceae; genus Brevibacterium; species Brevibacterium rongguiense. Next base: position 17,775 of record NZ_WWEQ01000036.1, read on the forward strand.
ACGCGCGCCGGGTCCGTGCCGGCAATCTGCTCGGCCTCGTCCACGATCGCGCTACGGGCGGCGAGGCCCTCCTCGCGGGCGGCGTTCTGGGCGGCGGTCTGCTCGGTGCGCACCGCGGCGGCCTGCGCCTCGATCTCCCGCAGGCGGGCCTCGAGGGCCGCGAAGTCGCCGACGGCCTTGGCCTCGGCCAGCGCCTCGCGCTGCTTCTGGGCCGTCTGCCGCACGGACTCGCCGTTCGCCCCGGCCGCCAGTCGCTCGGCCAGCAGCTCGGCGGCATCGGTGAGGTCGAGGAACTTGCGCGCGAAGTACGCCAGCGCACCGTCCGCACCGGCATCCGGGTACTGTCCGACCTCGCGCTCCGCACCGTCGACGGTGACGAAGACGGTCTGCGACTCGTCCACGCGTCCGTGTGCCTTCGCCGCCTCGATCTCCGCGCTGCGGTCTCGAGCGGGCGCTGCGGGGGCCGCGTTGGCCGGCCGGCCCGCCGGGGGAGCACCCACCGCGCCCGAGGGGCGGGGGGCCGGGCGCGGCACCGCGCCGGGCCTCGGAACGGGCTTGGGCGCGGGCTTGGCCGCCGCGGGCTTCGCGGGTGCGGGGTTCGTGGGCGCGGTCGACTCGCTGGTGCCACTCGACTCGGCGGTCCCACTCGACTCGGCGGTGCTGGCGGAGCCGGTGGAGCTGGCGGAACCGGTGGTGGGTGCCGGTTCGGCGGTGGGAGCCGGCGCCGGCTGCGCCTCGGCAGCGGGCGCGCCCTCGGCGCCGTTCGCCACCGCACCGGTGTCGCTCGCCGTCTCACCGGCGCCGTTCACCACTGCGCTGGCAGCGGGCGCGGCTGCGTGCCCCTGTGCCTCGGGGGCCGCGGCCTCCTGCGCCGATTCCGCGGTCGCCGATTCCCCTGCCGTCGATGCACCGGCCGCACCCTGCTTGGGCGCCGCCGAGTCCGCTCCGTCAACGGCCACCGGGGCCGTGGGGTCGGTGCTCGCGCCGGCCGGGGCCAGCTGCTCGGAGGCCGCAGCCGAGTGCTCCTGCACCGGAGCCGCGGGCGTCGCGGCCGGGGCCGGCTGCTCCCCAGCGGGCACCGGAGCCGCGGGCGTCGCCTGGGCCGCGCCCTGCTGTGCGGGGCCTTCCTGCGCGGCGGCGGATGCCTCGGGTGCCGCGGCGCTGCCGGGGGCCTCGGCGGCGGCGTCGTGGCCGTCCGCCGAGCTTGCGTGCGTGGGGGATGCGGGCGAGTCAGTCATGGTTGCCTTCTCATGTGCCGGTCGAATCCGGCGCGGGCGCGGCGGATCACTCGGTCGTCGGGTTGTGACCCCTCCAGCATATCGACAATCCGGCTGGCCGGCCCGCGTGCTCGCGGATGCGGGCGGGCGGCTCCGCCACCCCGGTTCGGCAGCCCGTCGTCGCGGTTCGGCAGCCCCGCCACCCAAGGGCCGGCCGCCCCACCACCGGGCGGCCGCCGCCCGCCCCCGATTAGACTGGCGGGCATGGAGATCATCTCGGCCACCGCGGAGCTGCTGGGCGTCAACTGCTACGCCGTGGCGTCGGAGGCGAATGCCGGTGACGGCCCGCGCCCGTGCATCCTCATCGATGCGGGCCTGGACGCCGGACCGGACCTCGAGGCCGCGCTGGCGGACCTGCGCTGGCGGCCCGTCGCAGTCCTCCTCACCCACGGACACCCGGATCACATCCTGGGCCTGCCGTCCTACGCCGGGCGCTGGCGGGTGCCCGTCTACATCGGCGCCGCGGACCACTACCGCCTCGTCGATCCCGCGGCCACCCTGTCCGAGCAGCTGGCCCCGCTGCTGGGCGAGTTCGTGCGCGGCTGGGAGGCGCCCGAGGCGCAGACGGTGGCGGACGCCGCGCGCCTGGAGCTGGCCGGGTTGGAGATCTCGGCGACGACCGCACCGGGGCACACCGAGGGCTCGACGCTCTACGACGTCCACGATCCCGCCGCGGCCGAGGGCCCAGCGGACGTCGTCTTCACCGGCGACGTCCTCTTCGCAGGCTCGATCGGGCGCACGGACCTGCCCGGCTCGGACCCGTCGGCCATGCAGGCCACGCTTGCCGCCATCCGAGCGCGCCAGCAGCCGGGCGGCCTGCCGGTGCTCCCCGGCCACGGGCCCGCCAGCACCCTCGGCCACGAGCTGCAGGCCAACCCCTTCTTCTGACCCCGCCGTTCTGGCCCCACGTTCTGACCGCGGGCCCGCCAGGGCGCCGCCCGCCGCCGTCTCACCCCCGCTACCACCTGAGGAGCACCATGGCCCCCGCAGCGAAGCTGTCCGGCTTCCCCGAATGGCTGCCCGCCGATCGCATCGTCGAGGAGCGGGTCATCGACCTGCTCAAGCACACGTTCGAGCTCAACGGCTTCGCGGCGATCCACACCCGCGCCGTCGAGCCGCTGAGCGCCCTCGCCAAGGACGGGGAAATCGACAAGGAGATCTTCGCCGTGCGCCGCCTGCACGCCGAGGGCGACGAGAAGAACCCCCTGGGCCTGCACTTCGATCTCACGGTGCCCACCGCGCGCTACGTCACGGAGAACGCCGGCCGGCTGGACTTCCCGTTCAAGCGCTACCAGATCCAGCCCGTCTGGCGGGGGGAGCGCCCCCAGGACGGGCGCTATCGCGAGTTCATCCAGGCCGATATCGATGTGATCGGCGAGGACTCGCTCGCCGAGCACTTCGAGGTGGAGATCCCGCTGGTCATCGTGCAGGCGTTCGAGGCGCTGCGCTCCCTGGGCGTCCCGCCGGTGCGCATCCTCGCCAACAACCGCAAGCTGCTCGAGGGCTTCGCCCGCGGCATCGGGCTGGACGACATCGCGGCGGTGCTGCGCTGCATCGACAAGTACGACAAGGTCGGCCCCGCCCGCGTGGCCGAGCTCCTGGCCGAGGAGGCGGGTGCGGACGCACAGCAGCAGCGGCTGTGCCTGGCGCTGGCCGCCATCGAGGCCGACACCTCGGCCTTCGCCGACGAGGTGCGCGCGCTGGGCGTCAGCGACCCGCTGCTCGACGAGGGCCTCGACGCGCTGGCACGGCTGCTCGACTCGGCCAACCGGATCAGCCCGGGCAGCGTCGTGGCCCAGCTGAAGATCGCCCGGGGACTCGACTACTACACGGGCACCGTCTACGAGACCCAGCTCGTGGGCCACGAGTCGATCGGCTCGGTCGCATCCGGCGGGCGCTACGACGCGCTGGCGAAGACCGACAAGCGCGTCTACCCCGGCGTCGGCATGTCCGTGGGGGTCTCGCGGCTCATGTCCCGCCTTGCGGGCTCGGAGCACCGGCTGCTGGCCGCCACGCGGTCCGTTCCCACCGCGGTCCTCATCGCGGTCACCGACGAGGCCCACCGCGTGCGGGCCGACGACGTCGCCTACGCCCTGCGCACCCGGGGCATTCCCGCCGATGTCGCACCGCAGGCCGCGAAGTTCGGCAAGCAGATCAAGTACGCCGACCGGCGCGGCATCCCGTTCGTGTGGTTCACCGACGGCGAGACGGGCCACGAGGTCAAGGACATCCGCTCCGGTGAGCAGGTGGGCGCGGACCCGGAGCTCTGGGCACCGCCGGCCGCCGACCTGTGGCCGCGCGTCGTGGGAACCGCAGAGGGCGCCTGACACCCGACCGGCCACCATGGCGAGGTATACCCGGCCGCGACAGCCGCAGGGCCCCGCAGCGCATGCGCTGCGGGGCCCTGCCGTCGGTTCCCCGTGTGCGACCGCCCCCTCCGGTCCATGCCGGAGGGGGCGCGGCCTCACTTCCGGGAGCCCGTGCGCCGGCGCGTGATGGTCACCGCGGCCCCGCCCACGAGGATGAGCGCGGCGCCCGCGGCGACGGCCGCGCCGACGGCGGCGCCGGTGCGCGGCAGGCTGCCGCCGGAGCCGTTGTCCCCGCTGCCGTTGTCATCGGACCCGTTGTCATCGGAGCCGTTGTCACCGCTCCCATTGTCGCCGTCGTCCCCGGAGCCGTTGTCACCGCTGCCGTCGTCCTTGCCGTCGTCGGACGGGCTGTCCGAGGGCTGCTGCGAGGACCCGTCCGTCGGCTCGCCGGTCGGATCCGCGGTGGGCTCGGCCGTCGGATCCGTGGTCGGCTGATCCGTCGGATCCGACGTGGGCGCCTCCGTCGGCTCGGTCGGATCCGGCGTGGGCACGGCCGGACCGGTGAACTTCTGCACGTAGTCGCGCAGGTCCGGCTCCGCGGCCCGCGCGGCGGTGCCATCGGTGGCCGTGGTGCGCGCGCCGCCCTTGTTGACGGCGTAGACATTGCCCCGGCCGTCGGCCTGGACGTGGTTGGCGAACTTGCCGCTGTCGAGTGTCTGGACGAGGTTGCCGTCCGTGTCGTACACGGTGATGGAGTTCGCGGTCCGGTTGGCCACGTAGAACCACTTGTTGACCGCATCGAATGCGACGCTCAGCGAACCGCCGGCCGTTGCGTCGCCCTCCTCGTTCGCCGGGCCTGCGACGGCGATCTCTTTGAGAAGCTTGCCGTCCTTGTCGAGGAGGACGACGTTCGCGCTGCCGGCCTGGCCGGCCACCGCGATGGTCCCGCTGGCAGGGTCCACGTCGATGCCCGAGGCGCTCTCCAGCTTGGCCGGGATGTCGAGGTAGGTGACCTTGTGCGTCTTCGTGTCGATCTTCGTGATCGTGGGCGAGCCGATGTCCGTCGTGTAGAGGGTCGAGCCCACGACCTTGAGCGACATGGGCTTGAAGCCGTCGCGCAGGGCGATATCGTCCTGCTGCTCGAGCGTCTTGCCGTCGAAGACGGAGATCGACTGACCGGAGTTGTTCGACACGAAGGCCTTGCCGCTCGCGGCATCGGCCAGGACGTCGCGCGAATGCGGCGTCGCGCCCTTCGGGAACTGCTTGACGAGGGCCAGGGTGTCGGCATCGTAGACGGCAACGGTGTTCTGGCGCGTGTTGGTCACCCACACGCGGTTGTTCGCATCGTCGGCGCTCACGCCGTAGGCGGCGTAGCGGGCGCCCGCCTTCTCACCCTCCTCCGTCGGGTCGACGGGCGGTGCGATGGCCTTCTCCACCTCGAGCGTGTCCGCGTTGAGCTTGACGAGGGCGGAGTCCTTGACCGGCGGGCGCCCCACGGCGGCGGCGTAGATCGAGCCGTGCTTCTTCGAGTAGGCCGTCTGGTACAGGCCGCGGACCACGGACGTCTCCTTGCCGGCCACCTTGGCCGTCGCCAGGTCCGTGCCCTGCGTGAGCGGGACGTCGGTGACGGCGGACTGGCTGACGGTCAGCTCATCGGTGTGGAGTGCGGGTGAGGGCGCGACCTCGGTCTCCGCCGCCAGCGAGCGCACCGGGTCGCCGGCCTGCATGGAGCCCGACAGGAAGGTGAAGGACGGCTTGTCGCCCACCTTGTAGGCTGTGTCGCTGTTCTTGAGGGTGGGGTAGGGGATCGTGATGGAGAAGGAGCCGTCGTCCTTCGCCTTCGCGACGCCCATGATCGTCTTGTTGCCCAGCGACGTGCCCTTGATGGGGTCCTTGAGGTCGTACTTCCGGTTCACGCCGCCCATGTCGAGCTTGACGGCCACGACGGAGCCCGTGGCGCCGTCGCCGTTCTTCCAGTTCTTGCCGGTGACCGTGATCGGCTGTCCCTCGTACCAGGTGGCGGGTGCATTGACCGTTGCCTCCGCGGCGGGCGCCGGAGAATCGGCGGCGGTCACGGTGAACGCCACGTGGTGGCTGCCGTTGCCGGACAGGGCGCGGATCCAGTGATCGCCGACGCTCACGTCACCGGGCACCGTGAACTCGAGACTGAAGGCCCCCTGATCGTCGGTGGTGGCCGACGCGACGATGTCGGTGCCGTTGGCGGTGTAGGCACCGTCGTCGAGCTTGAAGGACAGCTCGTCCTTCGCCACGAATCCGGTGCCCTTGACGGTGAGCTTGCCACCGGCCTTGACGGCGGACGAGCCGTCGATGCTCAGCGTGCCCTGTCCGGAGTCGGGCTTGGGTGTGGCGGCGGCGGCCTGGGCGGCGAGGCCGCCCGGGGCCGCGAAGGCGGGAGCTGAGGCCAGCGGCAGGCCGGCGCCCAGGGCCACGGCGAGGCTGAGGGCGCCGAGGCGGCGACCGGTCGCGGGAGAGGGTATGCGATGCACGGAATGTCCTCCGAGTGCTGAGAGTGGCGGATGCGGGTCAGCAGCTCGGTTGGCCCGCGCAGCTGCGCGACCCGGGCGGAGGAAGTACTGCTGAGGGTAGGCTAGCAACAACTCAGCAAACGTACAAAGGGTTGTCTAACTTTACTAAGAGTGCACTGACGACCTGAACGGGCAGGTGGGCCGGCGCGGTGGGCACGATGCGCGCCCGAGGCCCGTCGGCATCACCGCTGCGGCGGAGGGCGGTCGCGGTCGCCGAGGGCCGCCGCTGGCAGGGCATGGAGGGACAGCGCGAACAGGGAGCGACGGCGCAGGCGAGCGCGACGGCTCCCCACAGCAGCGGGGTGCGGCCCCGCGGCCGCACTGACACCGCGCCCTGGGGCGCCCTGCACCAGGGGGCGATCGGCAAGGGCCGCCGAGCTCGGGAAGGGTCGTGCCGGGCTCGGCAGGGCTCAGGCGGGATCGGGGGCCAGCGAGCCGTCGGGGGCGATGTGGTCGAAGATCTGGTCGACGAGCGCCACGACGTGGGGATCGTCGACGACGTAGAACACCCGCCGGCCCTCCTTGCGCGAGGATACGAGGCCAGCCAACCGCATCTTGGCGAGGTGCTGGGAGACGGTCTGCACGCTCTGGCCGGAGGCCGCCGCGAGGCCGGTGACATCGGCCTCCGCGTGCACGAGCAGCCACACGATGCGCAGGCGCGTCGAGGAGGAGAGCATCCGGAAGGTCTCCGCCGCGACCTCGACCTGGGCGTCGGTCGGCACTTCGGCGGGCAGGCCAGCGGGCACGTCCGGCCGGCCCGTGCGCTCGGAGTCGCTCATGGCCCCAGCCTACTGCTCGGGCTCCCACCTCCTGGTCGCGCAGCGCCCCTGCGGGCCCGCGGGGGATCGCGCCACCGACTAGTATGGATCCCTGCGCGTATCCGCATCCGTTCGCGTCGCCGATCAGAAGGAGATTTCCCAGTGCTTCGCACTCATGAGGCGGGCTCGCTCCGCCGCTCGGACGTCGGCACCGCCGTCACGCTGGCCGGCTGGGTGGACCGCCGCCGCGATCACGGCGGCGTCGCCTTCATCGACCTGCGCGACGCCTCGGGCATCGCCCAGGTCGTCGTGCGCGAACAGGACGCGGACCGCCTGCGCAACGAGACGATCGTGCAGGTGACCGGCACGGTGCGCGAGCGCCCGGAGGGCAACGCGAACCCGTCCCTGCCCACCGGCGACATCGAGGTCGTCGACACGGACGTGCGGATCCTCGCCGACTCCTCGCCGCTGCCCTTCCAGGTGTCCGACCACGCGGAGGACTCCGGCCAGGTGGGCGAGGAGACGCGCCTGAAGTACCGCTACCTGGACCTGCGCCGCTCGCAGCAGGCGCGCAACATGCGGCTGCGCTCGGACGCCAACCGTGCAGCGCGCACGGTGCTCGACGAGCACGGCTTCACCGAGGTCGAGACGCCCACGCTCACCCGCTCCACGCCCGAGGGCGCCCGCGACTTCGTCGTGCCCGCACGCCTGCGCCCGGGCTCCTGGTACGCCCTGCCGCAGTCGCCCCAGCTGTTCAAGCAGCTGCTGCAGGTGGCCGGCATCGAGCGCTACTACCAGATCGCGCGCTGCTACCGCGACGAGGACTTCCGCGCGGACCGCCAGCCGGAATTCACCCAGCTCGACATCGAGGCCTCGTTCGTCGAGCAGGACGACGTCATCGCCCTGGCCGAAGACGTCCTCAAGGCGCTGTGGAAGCTCGTGGGCTACGACATCACCACGCCCATCGACCGGATCACCTACGCCGAGGCGATGGCCCGCTACGGCTCGGACAAGCCCGACCTGCGCTTCGGCGTCGAGCTCACGGAGCTCACCGAGTACTTCGCCGACACGCCCTTCCGCGTATTCCAGGCCCCGTATGTGGGCTGTGTCGTCTACCCCGGCGGCGGCTCGCTGCCGCGGCGCAAGCTCGACGCGTGGCAGGACTGGGCCCGCCAGCGCGGTGCGAAGGGCCTGGCCTACGTGCTCGTCGGCGACGACGGGGAGCTCGGCGGCCCGGTCGCCAAGAACATCTCCGAGGCGGAGAAGGCGGGCCTCGCCCCGGCCGCGGGCGCCAAGCCCGGCGACGCGATCTTCTTCGCCGCGGACACCCGCAACGCCGCCCGCGCCCTGCTGGGGGCGGCCCGCCGCGAGATCGCCGAGCAGTGCGAGCTCATCGAGGAGGGCACCTGGTCGTTCGTGTGGGTGGTCGACGCCCCGCTCTTCGAACCGGCCGAGGACGCCGTGGCCGCCGGCGATGTGGCCGTGGGCGCCGGGAAGTGGACGGCCGTCCACCACGCGTTCACGAGCCCCAAGCCCGAGTTCATGGACACGTTCGACACCGATCCCGGCAGCGCGCTCGCGTATGCGTACGACATCGTGTGCAACGGCAATGAGATCGGCGGCGGCAGCATCCGCATCCACCGGCCGGACGTGCAGAAGCGCGTGTTCGACGTCATGGGCATCAGCGAGGAGGACGCGCAGGAGAAGTTCGGCTTCCTCCTCGACGCGTTCGGATTCGGCGCGCCCCCGCACGGCGGCATCGCGTTCGGCTGGGACCGGATCGTGGCCCTGCTCGCGGGCACCGAGTCCATCCGCGACGTCATCGCCTTCCCCAAGTCCGGCGGCGGTGTCGATCCGCTCACGGACGCCCCGGCGCCCATCACCGACCAGCAGCGCAAGGAGGCCGGGGTCGACTTCGACCCGGAGGCCGACGAGCAGGACTGAGCAGCGGTGGCCGATCTCTTCTCGCAGGACGAGGGCGACCCGGGCTTCGGCCAGGCCAATGCCCTCGATCCGCTGGCCGTGCGCATGCGCCCGCGGACCATGGACGAGATCGTCGGCCAGTCGCACCTGACATACCCGGGCTCGCCCCTCCAGCAGCTCGCGCAGGCCAGCGCGGGCGAGCGCGCCGGGGCGAGCTCGGTCATCCTGTGGGGCCCTCCCGGGGTGGGCAAGACGACGATCGCCCACGTGGTCTCCCACGCTCCCGACCGCCGGTTCGTCGAGCTGTCCGCGATCACGGCGGGGGTGAAGGACGTGCGCCAGGTCGTAGAGAACGCGCGCTCCGAGCGCGAGCTCTACGGCCGCACCACCGTGCTCTTCCTCGACGAGATCCACCGGTTCTCCAAGGCCCAGCAGGATGCCCTCCTGCCCGCCGTGGAGAACCGGCTCATCGTCCTCATCGCCGCGACGACGGAGAACCCCTCGTTCTCCGTCATCGCCCCGCTCGTCTCGCGTTCGCTCGTGCTCACCCTCCAGCCCCTCGAGGACGCCGATGTCGCCGCGCTCATCGACCGGGCGATGGCCGACCCACGGGGCCTGGCGGGCTCCTTCGAGCTCGAGCCAGCCGCGCGCGACTACCTCGTCCAGATCGCCTCCGGCGATGCCCGCCGCTCGCTCACGGTGCTCGAGGCCGCGGCGGGCATCGCCGAGGCGCGGGCCGAGCCGGGCGGCGCAGGGGTGCCGCTCATCACCGAGGCGTTCGCCTCGCAGGCCGCGGACCAGGCGGTGCTGCGCTACGACCGGGCCGGCGACCAGCACTACGACGTCGTCTCCGCCTTCATCAAGTCCATCCGCGGCTCCGATCCGGACGCGGCCCTGCACTACCTGGCCCGGATGATCGCGGCGGGGGAGGACCCCCGGTTCATCTGCCGGCGCGTGGTCATCTCCGCCGCCGAGGACATCGGCATGGCCGATCCGCAGGCGCTGCCGCTCGCGGTGGCCGCCCAGACCGCGGTCGAGCGCATCGGCATGCCCGAGGGCCGGATCCCCCTGGCCGAGGCGGTGGTCTACCTCGCCTGCGCGCCCAAGTCGAACGCCTCGTACATGGCGCTGGAGGCCGCCCTGTCCGATGTGCGGGCCGGCAAGTCCGGCGAGGTGCCCGCACACCTGCGCGATGCCCACTACCCGGGCGCGAAGGCCCTGGGGCACGGCGAGGGCTACCGCTACGCGCACAGCTACCCGCACTCGATCGCCGAGCAGGAGTACCTGCCGGAGTCGCTGCGGGGCACGGAGTACTACCGCCCCGGCTCGAACGGGGCGGAGCGCCCCATGGGCGAACGCCTCACCGCGATCAAGAGGATCCGCACGGGCCAGGCGCCGCCGGCGCCCCCTGCGGTCGCGGCGGAGCGCCCCGCCGTGACAGGGGCTGCTGGGGGCAGGGCCGCTGGGGGACAGTCGTCAGCGTCGCAGCCGGAGGCGCAGTCGCCGCCGAAGCCGCCGGGGGCCGCGGAGGCGCCGGGCGCCGCAGGGGCAACGGTCGCCGAGGAAGCACGGGGCACCGAGGAAGCACGGGGCACCGCAGCGGCACAGGCCGGTGCGGAGTCCCAGGGCACGGCGGAGGCACGGGCCGGATCGGAGGTCCCGGACACCGCGGGGGCAGGTGGGATCCCAGAAGCGGAAACCGCCTCGCGGCACGCTGGTGCCGAGCCGGGCGCCCCCGCGAACGGGTCCGCACCTGCGAAGGCAACCGCACGTGCGGAGGAATCTGCCACGGCGAAGGCACCCGCGCCCACGCGCGCCGCCCGTGCCCAGCGGACGGCAGCGAAGAAGAGCCCCGCAGGGGCGAAGGCCGCGTCCGCGGACAAGGGGACGGCCCGGAAGTCCCCGGGCAAGGCGCCGAAGGACGGCGCGGACGCGCCAGACGAGGCGTAGAACGGTGGCGGTCCGCCGGCTGGTGCTGGCACTCGACCTCGGCACCTCCGCGGTCAAGGCCGCGCTCGTCGATGCCGACCGTGGCACCGCCTGCGGTTCCGGGCGCGTGGCCTACCCCACCCGCACGCTGCCCGGCGGCGGAGCGGAGCAGGATCCTGCTGCGTGGCTGGCGGCCGCGCGCACCGCCTGCGAGCAGTGCTTCGCCTCGGCGGGCATCACGGCCCGGCGGACGGGGGACGCGGAGATCATCGCGCTCGGGCTGACGGGACAGATGCAGGATGTCGTGCTGCTGGGCGCGCACCCGGTGCCCGCCCTCGCACCGGCGATCCTCTATTCCGACGTCCGCGCGGCCGGCGATGCGCAAGCGCTGGGAGAGCTGCTGCCGCGCTGGGAGGCGATCGCGGGCAACGAGCAGGATGCCACGTCGTGCGCCGCGACCCTGCGCAGGCTCGCGCGCGAGGAGCCGGACCTGCTCGCCCGCACGGAGCGCGTGGTCTTCGGCCCCGCGGGCTACCTCGCGGCCGCGCTGGGCTGCGGTGCCTGGTGCGATCTCACAACAGCGTCCACCACCGGCCTTCTCGACCTCTCCGCCCGCGCATGGTCCGCTGACGTCGCGGGCGCTCTCGGCCTGTCCCTCGATCTCCTGCCCGATCTCGCCCAGGCGGCTCCGCCGACGCGCCCCGAAGGCCGCGTCGGGCGCCGAGGAGCGCCGGCCGGTTCGGGAGCGCCCGAACAGACCGGCTCCTCGGGCGCGCTGGTGGGCCGCACGGACGAGCGCGCCGCGGGACTGCTGGGGCTGCCGCGCGGCATTCCCGTCGTCCTGGCTCCCGGCGACGCCGCGGCCACGACGCTGGGCGCCGTGGGCCTGCAGCCCGGTGCAGGGTATGCGTATCTGGGCACGAGCGGCTGGGTCGCCGAGGTGACGCCGGCGGGCGCGGCTCGGCGCGAGGGTGCCTCGCACCGCTTAGCTCTGCCGGACACGCGGGCGAGGCTGGAGATCAGCGCCGTGCTGGCCGCCGGGGGCGCCGCCGACTGGGCGCGCGCGGCATTCCTGGACGGCGCTTCGCCCGCGCGCGCCGACGCTCTGCTCGCCGAGCGGGAGTCCTCCCGCGGGCGCGGGCCCTCGGGCCTGCTCGCGCTGCCGTCGATTCGCGGCGAGCGCTTCCCGGTGCGCGACGCGGCGGCCCGCGGCGCCGTCATCGGCATGGACGCCGCCACGCGCGGCATCGACCTGTACGCGGCGGTCCTCGAGGGCGTGGCGCTCGCGCTGTCGCATGCGCTGGAGCCGGGAACGGGAGGCACTCTCCCGGTGGCCGGCGGCGGAGCGGCCTCCGGGCCGTGGCTGCGCGTCCTCGCTGACGTCACGGGCCGGCCGGTGCGGCGCATCGGCACGGAGGACGCGGCCGTGCGCGGCGCGGCGCTCGCCGCCGCCGGCGCGGTG